>CALLKY010000035.1 GCA_938083135.1 uncultured Alphaproteobacteria bacterium
CGCGCAGAGGCGACAGATTGGCTTCACCCTCTGGGGTCCGCATTGAAGTTGCCCTCGAACCATTCCAACAGACTGAATATTATATCTAATTCATGGTGAGGTGGGGTGAAAATTACCGATCATCTGGGAAATGCGGGCTTAGGGGACCCAGCAAAAGCATCCGAATGAACAGTCGGGTTCCCCGCGGTTACGAATAAGTCCCATGCGAACTTGAGCGCACCATGATCGCCGCCCATAGGACGCCAACGGACGACTTGGCCATATCTATTTTTGGCGCGTGGGTTGGGGCCGCCAACGGGTGTCGCATCTCCGCCCTTATTTGGCTTCTTGCCACGGTTCTTGTTGTTCGTGAGCGTGCAGTAAGCTTCGGCTTTGTGCGGGTTTGCTGCGACCCATTCTGGGCGATTCATCGTGGTAGCACCAACTGCAGATGCGGCTTGGCGGGTGTGAATACAAATCTCTGCTTTGCTGCCCATACCGGTAGAGGCTGGCGTTAGGGGAAGCCACTCGCCTTTGCCGCGATCATGGAACTTCGCGGCGTACAGCTCGCCGTCTTCAAGCAAATTCCTGCTGTCTCCGCCTGAGGTATATTTCTTCGCAGAGACGAAGCGATACAGAAATTCGCCGCGCTCATAATCGCCCATGTAAACCACGACATGACCATTCGCCGATAGCACGACTTCAGCGTTCTCATGCTTGAAGCGGCCTAAGGCTGTGCCCTTCATTGGCGTGGATGTGGGGTCAAATGGATCAATCTCAACCACATAGCCCACGCGATTTGGCTCATTCGGGTGCTTCGCGATATCGAAGCGTTCATCGGTCATGGCCCAATTATAGCCCCAGCCCTTCGCACCAATGCCGTAGCGTTTGAAGCCTTTTGGCAATGCCAAACCATGATTGCTGGAAGAGAAATAGCCGTTGAAATTCTCTTCACAGGCGAGATATGTGCCCCAAGGGGTGCGCCCTGCACCGCAATTGTTCCAGGTGCCAAGCGATTGTTCGCCCAATGGGTCTGCTTTGGTCCTAAGCAGAGCGTTGCCGCGGGCAGGGCCAGTGAGCTGCATCGGCGTATCGGCAGTGATCAGCCGGTTCTCGGGGGCGTCCAGCACGATCTGCCAACCATTGCTCCCATCCCGTATCTGAAAAATGGAAACGCCGTGTGCGGCTTTGGCTTTGCGCACATCATCAGAGGTTTCAGGCTGTTTCGAAGGGTTTGCACCATAGGTAATGTAGCGGTTGGTGTATTCATTATTCGCGACAAGCACGGTTCGACTGTCGCGGGTGAACATTTCCATGCCGTCATTATTATCGCCGAATTGTAACTCCTGCGCTGCACCTGAGCTACGGGTCAAGGGATCGAATTCAGGACCCTCTGACCAAAGCGGGTCACCCCAGCGCACGAGCGGCTTCCAGGAATATCCAGGCGGCAGCGTAACAGTATCCAGCGTATTGGCGGCGACAGGCTTAAAGCCAAGGCGACTGCTGGCATTCGCCTTCAGTGGCGTTAGCGCAGTGGTGCCTGCGGCAACACCAGCCGCTCCAAGTGCTCCCAGAAATCCGCGACGGGAAAGGGATTTTTCAGCGAGGCCTTCAAAGGCTGTCGCCGCAGGGCGAGGGCTGTTGATTTCATCGAATTCGTCGAAGGATGGGTGGCTTTCCATGGTTGAACCTTCCATTGGTTGGCTAATCATATCAAGCGCATAGTTTACATTGGCACATTGCGTTGAAGTGACAGATTTGTCGCATTTTTGTTTTGGTGGAAGGTCTTGCCAATAGGAGTATATTGGTCCAAATACATATCGTATCATTTATCTACGATTTGAAATTTTGGGGAGGACGGGCATGCTCCGTCTCAGCAAAATGACGGACTATGGCGTTGTTGTAATGGGCCGGTTGGCCTCTCGCCCAGATGAACGTCAATCCGCAGCCGATGTCGCCGCGAATACTGGCTTGCCGCCTGCAACAGTGGGGCAGGTGCTGAAGGCGCTTGCGACTGGCGGTCTTGTTTCTGGTGCGCGCGGTGCCCAGGGGGGATACCTACTATCGCGCCGCCCAGACGCAATTTCTGTAGCAGAAATTGTGGTAGCGTTGGACGGTCCTGTCGCGATCACGGCCTGTGTAGAGGGTGCCGATGATCCATGTTCCGTTGAAGCGACATGTCTGCTCAAGGGCAGCTGGGACGCTGTGAATATCGCCATTGAAGATGCGCTGAAGCAAGTCACGCTTGCTGACATGTTGGCACCGCTTTTCCAATTTAATCCGCCGCCGACAGAACTAAGGGAGGCCACATCATGAGCGCCACCGCCGAAACCGTCGCCGATGTCGAACGGCTGAACGAGAAGTATAAATATGGCTTCGTCACGGACATTGAGGCAGAGAACGCGCCAAAAGGTCTGAGCGAAGACACGGTCCGCTTTATTTCCGCCAAAAAGAATGAGCCTGAATGGCTGCTTGAATGGCGCCTCGAGGCCTATCGTCGTTGGCTTGAGATGAAGGAACCCGACTGGGGCAAGCTTGGCTATCCGCCGATCGACTACCAAGACGCGTATTATTATTCGGCACCGAAATCGAATGAAAACGCGCCTGAAAGCTTGGACGATGTTGATCCTGAGCTGCTGCGCACCTACGAGAAACTCGGCATTCCTTTGCGCGAGCAAGAGATGTTGGCTGGCGTTAAGAACATCGCGGTAGATGTTGTTTTTGATAGCGTTTCTGTGGCGACAACCTTCAAGAAGAAGCTGGCTGAGGCGGGCGTCATCTTCTCATCAATCTCGGAGGCGATCCAAGAGCACCCGGAATTGGTTCGGAAATATATGGGCGCAGTTGTGCCACGCGATGACAACTACTTCGCCGCGCTGAACTCTGCCGTCTTTACCGACGGGTCGTTCGTTTACATTCCGAAGGGCGTCAAATGCCCGATGGAGCTATCCACCTATTTCCGGATCAATGCGGAGAATACGGGACAGTTTGAGCGCACATTGATCATCGCGGAAGAAGGCTCCTACGTGAGCTATCTGGAAGGCTGTACGGCCCCAATGCGGGACGAAAATCAGCTTCACGCGGCTGTGGTCGAACTGGTTACGCATGCGGATGCTGAGATCAAATATTCAACCGTGCAGAACTGGTATCCAGGCGACGAGAACGGCGTTGGCGGTATCTATAACTTCGTCACCAAGCGCGCGCTGTGTGCTGGTGATCGCTCCAAAGTAAGCTGGACTCAGGTTGAGACGGGGTCTGCGATCACCTGGAAGTATCCAAGCTGCATTTTGCAGGGTGATGACAGCCAGGGCGAGTTCTATTCCGTTGCCATTGCCAACAACATGCAGCAGGCCGATACGGGCACCAAGATGATCCATTTGGGCAAGCGCACGCGCTCCCGGATCATTTCTAAGGGCATTTCGGCCGGTAACGCGCAGAATAGCTATCGTGGCCTGGTCAAAATGCTGCCAACGGCAGAAAAGGCGCGGAATTACACGCAGTGTGACTCACTCCTGATCGGCGATCAGTGCGGTGCCCATACATTTCCGTATATCGAAAGCCAGAACCGCTCAGCCCGTGTTGAGCATGAGGCGACGACATCCAAAATCAGCGAAGATCAGCTCTTCTACTGCCGCCAGCGCGGCATTGGTGAAGAGGAAGCTGTGGCGCTTGTCGTCAATGGCTTTTGCCGCGAAGTCTTGCAGCAACTCCCCATGGAATTCGCCGTTGAGGCGCAGAAACTGGTCAGCATCAGCCTTGAAGGCAGTGTTGGGTAAGGAACAGAAATATGCTTGAAATCAATAACCTGCACGTCGACATCGACGGTAAACAGATCATCAACGGCCTGACATTGACTGTGCCTGCGGGCGAAGTTCACGCTGTCATGGGGCCAAATGGCTCCGGCAAGAGCACGCTATCCTACACGCTGGCTGGCCGCGATGGCTATGAAGCGACGGATGGTACGGCGACGCTTGGTGGCGCTGACCTGCTGGGCCTGGACCCTGAAGAACGGGCAGCGCTTGGTCTGTTCCTGGCGTTCCAATATCCGGTTGAAATCCCGGGCGTTGCTGGCATGACTTTCGTGAAGACGGCACTCAATGCTGTCCGCACCGCGCGCGGTGAGGGGGAGCTGTCCGCACTCGACTTCCTCAAGCTTGTCCGCGCACGCCTGAAAGACCTTGGCATTGATGAAGCGATGCTGAAACGGCCTGTGAATGCCGGATTCTCAGGCGGCGAAAAGAAACGCAATGAAGTGCTGCAAATGGCGCTGCTCGAACCAAAGTTCTGCATCCTTGATGAGACCGACAGTGGCCTCGATATCGACGCCCTGAAGATCGTTGCAGATGGTGTTAATAAGATGCGCGGGCCGGAACGCGGCATGCTTGTGATTACCCATTACCAGCGGCTGCTGGACTACATTAAGCCAGACAAGGTGCATGTGCTGGCCAAGGGCCGGATCGTTAAAACGGGCGGCCCGGAATTGGCGCTTGAACTGGAAGAAAAAGGCTATGGCGATGTCCTGGCCGGGGTGGCCGCGTAATGGCTGCCAAAGAACCTCTTGGGGTCGCAGCATTCGCGCCGTCGTTCCGGGAACGCAGCGGTGAGCCTGAATGGCTGAGCGGCCTGCGCCGGGATGGATTCGCGCGGTTCAGTGAAGGCGGTCTGCCCACCAACCGTGATGAAGCCTGGAAATATACCAGCCTTCGCCCCATCGCCCGCGCCAAGTATGAGCCAGCACCTGCAAATGACGATGCTGTACTCGGTGACTTGCCAGGGCTCATGCTGGAAGGCTCAGCGCGCGCCGTATTCATCAACGGTCGCTTGGCACCAGCACTTTCTGATTTAGAAGGCGTGACAGCCTATGTCTTGCCGCTGGCGGATGCATTGGGCGCTGATTGGGTACAGGCATTGCTTGGCCGCCAGGTCGATGACGCCCAGGTGATGTACGCATTGAACGCGGCGCTGTTCGATGATGGCCTCGCAATCCGTGTGCCTGATGGCGAAACCATGCCGCGCCCATTGGAAATCCTGTTCGTAGCCGCTCCTGGTGAGCGGGCGCTGATGTGGCATCCGCGGATGGCCATCGATATTGGCGAGAACGCGCGCGCCACAATCATTGAACGCCACATTGGCCCGGCCAAAGGCGCATATCTGGCCAATCATGGTGCCGATATCCGTGTGGCTGACGGTGCCGTGCTGACCCATGCCAAAGCCCAGCTTGAAGGTGGGGAGGGCCGACATCTGGCCATGGCCCGCGTCTCCATCGGCGAAGGCGCGATCTATGATAATTTCGTGCTGACACTGGGCGCTGCCCTGTCTCGCAACGAAGTCGCGACCAGCCTGAACGGCTCTGACAGCGAGGTGCGCTTGAACGGCGCATACATGCTGAATGATCGCCAACATGCGGACCATTCAAGCCGTATTGACCATTTGGCGCCGAGTACCCGGTCGCGCCAGGTCTATTCCGGTGCCATTGGCGGCAATGCGCGCGGCGTGTTCCAAGGCCATATTGTTGTTGACCAGATTGCGCAGAAAACTGATGGGCACCAGCTCAACCGTGCTTTGCTGCTTTCTGACCATGCAGAGATCGATTCCAAGCCCGTCCTCGAAATCTATGCGGACGACGTGAAATGCAGCCACGGTGCCACCGCCGGGGATATTGATGACGACCAGCTTTTTTATCTTCGTGCGCGCGGCATCCCGGCTGAACAAGCGCGGTTGTTGGTTGTGCGAGGATTCCTGGCTGCTGCTGCCGAAGGACTTGGCGACGAAGCAGTCCGCAGCATCATGCTGGCAGAACTGGATAAAGCCCTTGGTTTGGAGGGGATAGAATGACGGCCCTTGCATCATCTGCGCGCCCTAATTTTGACGTAGAAGCAATCCGCGCGGATTTCCCTATTCTGCATCAACAGATCAACGGTCACGACTTGGTCTTTCTGGATACAGCCGCAAGCGCGCAGAAGCCGCGCCAGGTGATCCAGGCGATGGTTGAGGTGATGGAGAATGACTATGCCAACGTCCATCGCGGCGTCTATGCGCTCTCCCAACGCGCAACGGACAAGTTCGAAGCAGCGCGGGGCAAAGCGGCAAAATTCATCAACGCGCCCCATGAAGATTCAATCATCTTCTCCCGTGGTGCGACTGAAGGCATAAATCTTGTTGCAGCATCATATGGCCAGCGGCTTGGCCCGGGTGATGAGATCATTACGACGGAATTGGAGCATCACTCCAACATCGTGCCATGGCAGATCATCGCCGAAAAGCAGGGTGCCAAAGTTCTATTCGCACCGATGGATGATGATGGCGCGCTCGATATGGATGCGTTCCGTTCCCTCATCAGCAATCGTACGAAAATCGTTGCAGTGACCCATGTTGCCAATACGATGGGGACGGTGCTGCCAGTGCAGGAAATCGCGCGTCTCACCCATGCGGTTGGCGCGATTATTCTGGTGGATGGTTGCCAGGCAGCACCGCATATGCCGGTAGATGTGCAGGCCCTGGATGTCGATTTCTATGCATTCTCAGGCCATAAAATCTATGGCCCAACCGGCATCGGCGCATTGTATGGCCGTCCAGAAATTCTGGCAGATATGCCACCATATCAAGGTGGTGGTGAGATGATTGAGACGGTGGAGAAGACCGGCTCGACCTATAAAGAACCGCCACATCGCTTTGAAGCAGGCACGCCCGCTATTGTTGAGGCCGTAGGGTTTGGTGCCGCTATCGACTACATTCAAAGCATCGGGCTTGAGGGCATCAGCGCCCATGAAACTGATGTTGCTGCCCATGCTGAAGCGTTGCTCCGTGCGATGCCTGAGGTCGAAATTATGGGCAAGCCGGGTGCGAAGACTTCAGTGCTATCGTTTAATGTGAAGGGCGCACACGCCCATGACGTCGGCACGATCCTGGATCAGATGGGTGTCGCAGTTCGGGCTGGGCAGCATTGCGCGCAGCCCGTGATGGATCGCTTCGGTGTTCATGCAACGGCGCGGGCAAGCTTCGGCATGTACAACACCAGGGCAGAAGCGGAGGCGCTTGCCGCCGCCGTCGCCAAGACGATTGAGATATTCGGGTAAGGAGCCAGAACATGTCAGACATAGAGGACGGCAAATCCAGGCCTTTCCCAACGTTCCTAGATGAGGACATGCCAGCCGGATTGAACCCTGGCGGCATGGGTATGGGAATGGGCTTCGGCATGAACACGGGTGTGGACGCCAGCGAGGGCGATTTCCGCGCGCGCCGTGGTGCCAAGTTGCCAGAGGGGCAGGCAGTCGGCACGCAGGAAGATGCGATCGCCGCGCTTAAAACAGTCTACGATCCTGAAATCCCAGTGGATATTTGGGAGCTTGGCCTTATCTATACGGTTGATATTAACGAGGATGGCTCAGTCTTCGCCGAGATGACCTTGACTGCACCCGGTTGCCCCGTCGCTGGCGAAATGCCTGGTATGGCCGCTGATGCGCTGGTCGCTGTTCCTGGGTTTGGTGAGATTGAAGTGGTGCTGGTGTTTGATCCGCCCTGGACGCCGGAACGCATGTCAGACGAAGCGCGAGTCGCACTCGACTGGTTTTAGGAGAGATATGATGGCTGAACGTCCCCCCATGGTGACTTTGACTGACGGCGCTATCGCCCGTGTCAAAGAGCTGATTTCCAAAAGCGATGAGCCTGTGATGGGCCTTCGCATCGGTGTCAGTGCGCGCGGCTGTTCTGGGCTGTCGTATTCGGTGGAGTACGCCCAGGAGCAGAAGCGCTTCGAGGAGATTATTGATCAGGACGGCGTCAAAGTCCTGATCGATCCAGCGGCCGTAATGTTCCTGATCGGCTCCGTCGTGGATTACAAAGAAGACCGCTTTTCATCCGGATTCACCTTCACAAACCCCAACGCTGTTGGCGCCTGTGGCTGCGGTGAAAGCTTCTTCGTAGACCAGGATGCGGCGAGAGCTGAAGGCGCTCCGGCCTAAGCGGGATTATCTTCCGGGGTTATCTTCCAGGATCATTGCCGCACCCTTTTCGCCAATCATGATGGCCGTTGAGTTTGTGTTCGCAGTTGTTACGGCAGGCATGATCGATGCATCGATAACGCGCAATCCTTCCAGGCCGCGGACTTTCAGCTGTGGGTCGACGACGGCCATCGGGTCGCCATCTGGTCCCATCTTGCACACACCAACCGGGTGATAGATCGAAGCGCCTTTCTCCCGTGCAAATTGAGCGAGATCTTCATCGCTTTGGATGTCAACGCCGGGCACAGTCTCACCTTCCGAGTGTGCATTGAGGGCGGGTTGTGCGAAGACTGCACGGGCTTGGCGCATGCCCTCCACAATCACCCGCACATCATCTTCCGTCGACATATATTTAGGCTTGATCAGCGGTGCCTGCCTTGGATCACTGGACTGCGCCATAATCGTGCCCCGACTTTCCGGGCGGGCGATGGAGCAGGCGACGGTCATACCTGGTTTCCGCTCAAGCGCGCCGAACTTGGACTCGTCATAGCTTGCAGGCGAGAATAGCAGTTGGATATCAGGGCTCTCCAAGCCTTCGCGGCTCTTGGTGAAGACCTGGGCGGAAGATACGCCGAACGTTAGTGCCCCGCGGCCTTCCAATACGAAGCGCAAGCCTTCCCACATCAACCGAAGCCCACGGGACATTTCGTTGATGGATACGACGTTCTTGGCGCGGTGAGAAATGCGGCAGCAGTAATGGTCTGAAAGGTTCGCACCCACACCGGCAAGGTCATGCTGCACTTCAACGCCTATAGATTTCAGGTGCTCTGCCGGGCCGATGCCAGAAATATGCAGCAAATGCGGCGAATTTACCGAACCGCCAGACAAGATGACCTCCTTTGTCGCGCGCACTTCCTTCATGTCGCCGCCCTGGTCATAGGCAACGCCAACACACCGTTTGCCTTCAAAGATCAACTTCGTCGCCAGCGCTTCCGTGATGACTTCGATGTTGGCCTTGTTTTCAATATTGGCCAGATATGTCTGCGCAGTAGACCCGCGTCGCCGCCCGATCCTGGACATCTGGCTATAGCCAACGCCCTCCCGGTCATAATCGTTTAGATCGTCCTTGAATTCATGACCCGCCTGTTGTGCCGCTTCAACGAAATGGTGGGTAAGGGGCAGGATGGTTCGGTAATCTTCTACCTGCAGCGGTCCCGTGGCTCCGCGCGTATCGCCAGTACCGGATACATAGCTTTCTGATTTCCTGAAATAGGGCAGCACCTCATCATAGGACCAGCCGCGACAGCCGGACTGCGCCCAGGAATCGTAGTCCTGCTGGGTGCCGCGAATATATAGCATGCCGTTGATTGAAGATGACCCGCCAAGGGTTTTTCCGCGCGGCCAATGGATCTTCCGGCCTGCTGTGCCTTCTTCGCCCTCTGAATGGTAGTTCCAATTCAGCTTAGGGTGATCCAGCAATTTCAGGATACCGGCAGGAATGTGGATATAGGGATGCGTGTCTTTGGGGCCAGCCTCTAGCAGGACAACCTTATGCCCTGCATCCGCCAGTCGACGGGCAACCACGCAGCCGGCAGAGCCAGCGCCAACAATCACATAATCCGCATTCATCTATTCAGCCGTCCCAATGGAAGTACATTCAGGCCCTAAGCAAACCATGGCTGAAATGGTTCCGCAATTCACCTTGCGCGATGATCTACAGCGTTTGATCATGCAGAGCTTGCATGAAGGAGCCAGATAGCATGAACCGGGATGAATTCGCCGCTAAAGGCGCGGCATTGGCTGACAAGATTGGCGTAACCGCACCATCCAACGCGCCCGGCCTTGCTGAATTCGCGGCTGAGGCGGGCTTTGCCAGTATTTGGGCGCGCGAGACCCTACCGCCAGAGGACCGGATCATCGTCGTGCTGGCAACCCTGACATCGCTGCAGCGGCTGCCACAGCTTCGTGCGCATATCGGGCCTGCGCTTGATCTCGGCATCAGCGCGCGCGGTGTGCAGGAGATCATTGTGCAATGCGGTCTCTACGGTGGGCTGCCGGTGGCTGAGGAAGCGCTGAAGGTGGCGGCCACCATCTTCACGGAGCGCGGGCTTGAGACGCCAGAGCTGACAGCGAAAGAACTGGCTATGCGCGGCCAGTCCATGGAAGACCTCAACAGCGAAGGCCAGCGGATCATGGCGGAGATCCATGGTGACCGCAGCCAATCAGGCTATGCAGCCCCCGAGGACCCGGCGACTTCGGCGCTGTATAAGGTGGCGATTGAGTACGGCTATGGCGTGATCTGGACGCGGGCAGGGCTGACATGGCGACAACGGATGTTCGTGGCACTGGCAGCCTTCACAGCGCTCAGGCTTGAAGCAACGCTGACAAAGTTTGCACAGTCCGCAATTGTGCAGGGTGTGACGCGGGAACAGGTGATTGAAGCGATCATGCAAACCGCACCCTATGGCGGCTTCCCGCCAGCCCTCATCGGCCTCTCTCAGGTTAAGCCGGTACTGTTCCCGGAAGCCTGACGTAAGTCCTCCAGCACCATTAAACGAAGCGCGCTGGAGAGATTGCCGGTGCGCGCCTTATCAACTTCCGTCACCAACGCGTTCAATGATAGACTGCGCGCGGTAGCGATCCGCTGAAGTTCCGCCCAGAATGCATCCTCCAGGCTGATAGATGTCCTATGGCCGCTCAGCGTCACGGAATGGCGGCGCATTTGGGCGGGATCACTCATGCTTTCTTCCGGCGTGGCTTTTTGGGTTGTTTGGCGGCGTCCGCACGACGGGCGGCTTCTATGCCAAGGCGCGCCCAGATTTCGAATTCTTCTGGGTCATCCATTGCGGCGTCTGGAGCAGTCCAATAGCTCATTTGGACCTTCCGGCCTTTGCCTTCATAGATAAATGGTTCTGATCCGGCTTCTGCGAAGCGGGGCTCCGTCTGTTTGTCGACCTTGAAGTAGAGTTGCTCATACGCGACCAAGCCAAACATTGCGCCATCGTGGAAGATGCCTAATCCGCCGAACATGCCTTTGAACATGCCTTTGAACATGACGCCGGGAAGGGGCTCAAAAAGGTCTTCCAAATACGATTTATAGTCGGGGCTGACGGCCATTGGTCATGCAACTCCCATGAAATTAGCAACAGCATCCGCGACGGCACTAAGGTTTTCGGCGTGGGTAAAACCGCTTGCCTTGCGCGGTTTCTGGTCATGATCGCCATCTGGCGTCCAAACAAGCTTAGTCGAGGGGCTTAACGTGTAGCCATTGACCTCATCTCGCTTGCCGAAGGGGTCTCGCTCCCCTTGCACAATCAATGCTGGGGCTTGGATGTCGGGCAAGTGTTCTGTCCGCAGTTTCTCAGGCCGCCCTGGTGGATGAAATGGGTAGCCGAGGCAGATGAGGCCAGCAGCACCCAGGTCATCCACAAGATGCGACGCGACGCGGCCGCCCATGGACTTCCCGCCGATGAACAAGGGCTGGCGCGCTGCGAGGCTCTGCGCTTCTGCAAATGCCTTGCGAAAGGCTAGTTCCAGCTTTGGCATGCGGTCTGGTGGGCGCTTGGCCCCTTCGGCCCGCCGCGTCGCCATATAGGCGAACTCAAAGCGGAGCGTGCGCGCGCCGCGTTCTGCCAGCAGGCGCGCAATCTCTTCCATGAAGGCCGAGTCCATGGGGGCACCGGCACCGTGTGCGAGGAGGAGTGTCGGCGCTGCCGCCAGACCGGTGCTTAGCATCAGGGGTTCAGGAAGAAGTCATTGCCCTTATCGTCGGTCACGATGAAAGCTGGGAAATCAACAACTTCGATCCGCCAGATGGCTTCCATGCCAAGCTCAGGATATTCAACGACCTCGACCTTTTTGATGTGCTCCTGGGCCAAGCGTGCGGCACTACCGCCAATGGAGCCGAGGTAGAAACCACCATGCTCCTTACAGGCATTGACGACTGCCGCAGAGCGATTGCCCTTTGCCAGCATCACGAAACTGCCACCTGCCGCCTGGAATTGGTCAACATAAGAATCCATCCGACCAGCCGTTGTCGGACCAAATGAGCCAGACGCCATGCCTTCTGGCGTTTTCGCGGGGCCTGCATAGTAGATGGGGTGGTTGCGGAAATATTCAGGCATTTCCTCGCCCGCATCCAGGCGCTGCTTGATCTTCGCATGTGCGATGTCCCGGGCGACGATGATCGAACCAGTTAGCTTCAAGCGGGTTTTGATGGGGTGTTGGGATAGCGTTTTGCGGATGTCATCCATGGGTTGATTCAAGTTGATCTGAACAACTTCGCCGCCAAGTTCTTCCTGGTCCACGTCTGGCAGATATTGGCTTGGATTGGTTTCAAGCTCTTCCAGGAATACGCCATCTTTGGTGATTTTGCCGAGGCACTGGCGATCTGCTGAGCAGGATACGCCAAGCCCAATTGGCAGTGACGCACCGTGGCGGGGCAGGCGGATTACGCGGACATCGTGGCAATAATATTTGCCGCCAAACTGCGCGCCGATGCCCATGTTCTGGGTCAGCTCAAGCACCTGCTTTTCCATGTCGAGGTCACGGATAGCCTGACCATGCACTCCGCCTTCAGTTGGCAGGTGATCAAGATACTTCGTGGATGCGAGCTTCACTGTTTTTAGATTGACCTCGGCTGAAGTCCCGCCGATCACAATGCTCAAGTGATAGGGCGGGCAGGCGGCCGTGCCGAGTGTGCGGATCTTCTCATCCAGAAATTTAACGAGACTTTCCGGGTTCAGCGTTGCTGGTGTCGCTTGATAGAGGAAGCTTTTGTTGGCAGACCCGCCGCCTTTTGCAATGAACAGGAATTCATATGAATCGCCATCCGTTGCATACAGATCCATCTGCACCGGCAGGTTGGAGCCTGTGTTCTTTTCTTCGAACATGCTGATTGGTGAAAGCTGGCTATAGCGAAGGTTATCTTCCGCATAGGTGCGGAATACGCCTTGCGAAAGCGCTTCTTCGTCACCGCCGCCGGTCCAAACGTTCTGGCCCTTTTTGCCCATGATAATGGCGGTGCCGGTATCCTGGCACATGGGCAGGACGCCACCTGCGGAAATGTTGGCGTTCTTCAAAAGATCAACGGCAACAAACCGGTCATTATTGGAAGCCCCTGGGTCATCCAGGATTGCGGCCAACTGCTTCAAATGCCCCGGGCGCAGTAAATGTGAAATGTCGTGGAAGGCTTCTTTGGCCAGGAGTGAGAGCGCTTCAGGCTCTACCACCAGAACATCTTTGCCGTTGAACTTTTCCACCCGCACATGGTCGCTCGTCAGCTTACGGAACGGCGTGTCCTCATGCGGCGCATCGAACATCGGACGGTATGAAAATTCAGCCATTGCGGCTCTCCCAGAGTGCGCCGCGCAGCGTGCCGGCGTTGACTACTTCTTGTTTCGGAATGCATCCAGCGAGACAACTGTGCCCTTTTCGGCTGGCGCGTCGCCATCTTCGCCTGCTGTCTGCCCATCTCTTTCAGCAGCCGGTGGTGCCAATGCACCTTCAGGCTGGGGCATGCTCTCGCCATCTTCCTCATCCCCATGGGGCTGGAAGTGCAGGGCGAAGTTTACTGCCGGATCGACGAAGGCGGTAACGGCATCAAATGGGATAATCAACCGTTCGGGCTTGCGATTGAAACGGAGGGTGATCGCGAATCCGTCCTTATCGACCGTTAGGCCTTCGAACTGATGCTGCATCACAACCGTCATCTCATCGGCATATTGCGCCTTTAGATGGGTCGCCACTTCAACGCCCGGATGTTCGGTCTTGAAGGTGATGTAATAATGATGATTGCCGGGAAGGCCCTCGTTCATTGCGATTTCGAGGGCTGACTGCATGACGCCACGAAGGGCCATCTGCATCAACTCGCCATAATCTATGCCGCCAGCGGACATGGCGTCTTCCATTCTCTTCTAAGCGCGGTCCTGGTATCGCCGCGCGGATGATAGCGGGGGAGTTTCTGTTGCCCGGTACTCCCCCAAACCGCGCTTACCATAACCTAGCCTAAGCTAGATTACGCAGCGAGTGCGACTTCATTGTCATTCGCACCTAGGTTTTTGATCCGATAACGGCGGAGTCACACCGAGCAAAAACTACGTCTTTACCACGCACGTCGAGCCTGGTTCGCCCCCGGAACGCCCAGGATTCATGCGGTTAACATGCCTGGGCGTGGAATTGGTGGAGGCGCCGGGTACTGCCCCCGGGTCCGTAACGATTATTCCACGCAGCGTTTATCACCATAGTCAGGATATCTCCTGACACCGCTTATATAGGCGCAATGCTCACGGATTTAAAGTGTGTCTATACTGCCAGCGAAATCGATTCTTTCCTGCTGGGAGTATCGCCGCCGTGGCGAGAATGACTGATGACGAGGCGAGCCAAATCGCCGATGAACGCGCTGAGCAAACTCAAACCCGGCGCGCGACTGCGCCTGCGCTTGAGGAGGTTCTGTTTGAGCCAATCCCCGTGCTCGACCACGGCTTTGTCCGCTGCGTCGATTACATGGGCGACGATGCTGCCATCGTGCAGGCAGCCCGCGTTTCCTATGGCAAAGGCACAAAGAAAATCAGCCAGGATGAAGGGCTTATTCGCTACTTGATGCGGCACAGACATACCTCACCGTTTGAGATGTGTGAGATTAAGCTGCATGTCAAATTGCCAATGTTCATTGCGCGACAATGGATTAGACATAGAACTTCAAGTGTAAACGAATACTCTGCGCGCTATTCCATTCTTGACAAAGAATTCTATGTGCCGGATGCAGCAAACTTGGCCGTGCAGTCATCCGCGAACCATCAAGGACGTGGCGATGCGCTAGACCCATCGCAGGCATCGGCTGTGCTTGATCTACTGCGGGATGACGCCATCCGTGCGTTCGATTCCTATGATCATTTGCTGAACGCCGATGAGACTGGCGCGCCGCGTGATCCAGAACGTCCAGGCCTGGCGCGAGAGTTAGCGCGGATAGGGCTGCCGCTTTCTTCCTATACGCAGTGGTACTGGAAAACGAACCTTCATAATCTTTTTCACTTCCTATCGTTGCGCGCAGACAGCCACGCTCAGTATGAAATCCGTGTTTATGCCGATGCGATTCTTGACCTGGCCCGGCGCTGGACGCCCCTGGCGACGCAGGCGTTCGAAGATTATCGCTTGAATGGTGCTGAACTCTCAGCCCAGGCGCTGGATGTCGTCCGACGTCGTGTCGCGGGTGAGACCGTTGATCAGAAGGCCAGTGGTCTTTCCGCCCGTGAATGGCGTGAGCTCGAGACGCTGCTCAATCCCTAAGGAGACGCCATTTGCCGCCTATCAGTGACCCGGTCGCGTTCGAGCTCTTCAAGAACGCGCTGATCGCCATCGCCGACGAAATGGCGTTGACGATCACCCGCACGACCTATTCTGGCGTCCTCAAGGACAATATGGATTTCTCGACGGCCTTTTGCGATGGCGAAGGCCGCTTAATCGCCCAGGGGCTGACATTGCCAGGCCATTTGGGCTCGCTGCCGACAGCGCTTAAATCCGCGCTGGACCGGTTTGGTGACACGATCGTTGATGGCGATGTGCTTTGCCTGAACGATCCATATGCAGGCGGCATGCACCTGCCGGATATCTTCGTATTCAAGCCAATCTTCTATGAAGGCCAGCGCATGGCCTTCGCCGCCACGATTTGCCATCACACAGATGTTGGCGGGCGTGTTGCTGGTTCCAATGCTGCTGATTCGACTGAGATTTATCAAGAAGGCCTACGCATCCCACCAACGAAGCTGTACAGCGCTGGTCAGCCGAATGAGACGATGTTTGACCTGCTACGGACCAATGTTCGCTTACCTGTGCAGGTTGAAGCGGATTTGCGGGCGCAGCTCGCCGCCTGTCATATCGCAGAACGCCAATTTTTGGAGATCGTGGAAGACCAGGGTGCGGATCAAACCATCACTTTGATGGATGAGTTGATTAATTACTCCGAACGGCTTGCTCGCGCCGCTATCTCCAAACTGCCTGATGGTGAGTGGTCGTTTGAGGATTGGATCGATGATGATGGTGTCGATCTAGGCACGCCAATCCGCCTGTTTGTGACATTCAAGAAATCTGGCGACCGAATCCAGGCGGACTGGACAGGCTCCAACCCGCAAGTGCGCGGTGCCATCAACAACACATTCTCGTTCACGCAGGCGGCGTCTTATTGCGCGATCCGCTGCGTCTTGGATGGCGATATCCCGACTAATGAAGGCTTCTTCCGTGCCATTGATGTCGTCGCCCCACTTGGGACGATCGCTAACATGGAGCTTCCCGGGGCCTGCGCCGCACGCGGACTGACAGGCTTCCGCATGATTGACTGCGCGCTCGGCGCTTTGGCTATGATGGCTCCGGACAAGGTAATGGCAGCCTCTGATGGCGGGAATACCGGCATATCGATCGGTGGCTGGGACGCCGACCGTAAACCCTTCGTCTATGTCGATTTCACATGTGGTGCATGGGGGGCAAGGCCTTGGGCTGATGGGCTGGAAGGCAATGCTAATATTTTCTCCAATATGGCGTCTCAGTCCGTAGAAATCACAGAAGCAGAGCATCCGGTTGAAATTCTGCGGTATGAGTTTCTGGCGGACCGGGCGGGCGCTGGCCTGTACCGCGGCGGCGCGCCATTCGCGCGGGAATACCGGATCACCGCAGATACTGCGAGCCTGCAGGTGCGCGCCGACCGGGCAAATTTTCGCCCCTATGGGCTGTATGGCGGCGGGGCAGGGCATCATGCGCGGAATGCGCTGAATCCAGGCACGGCCAACGAACAAGACCTGGAACCGAAATTCACGATGGATGTTCAAGCAGGCGATGTGTTGCTGCACGAATTGGCAGGCCCTGGCGGATGGGGTGACCCGCTAGAACGGCCGCCTGTAGATGTGTTGGATGATGTGGTGGATGAACTCGTTTCAGAAGCCGGTGCCAGGCGCGACTACGGTGTCGTGATCAATGGTCATGCAATCGACGCGGCCGCAACGAACGCCCTGCGCGCTAAATTGCAGGCCAAGCGCGGACCAGCACCAACGCCCTTCACCCGCGGCGATGCTGTGCCAGCTCTGGAGGACGGGGCATGAGCGGCGAATGGCGAATTGGCGTTGATATTGGCGGCACGTTCACAGATATCGTGCTGCTTGGCCCCGAAGGCCGTCTTTCCGTCCGCAAAGTTTCCAGCAGTGTGGATGATTATGCCCGGGCTATCGTCGAAGGCCTTGCTGTTGCATTGGATGAGGCAGGGCTGACTGCAGCTGATGTCGCAGATATCCGCCATGGTGCCACGGTTGCATCGAACGCGATCCTGGAGCGGAAAGGTGCCCGCGTTGGCCTGATTGGCACGGTTGGATTTCGCGATGTGTTGGAAATTCGCACGCTTCGGATGCCGCGCCTGTACGATCTGGCTTGGGAAAAACCAAAACCCTTGGTGCCGCGTCGCCTGCGGGTGACGGTGCCTGAGCGGATTGATGCAAATGGCGCTATCGTAACACCGCTGGACATGGAGGCTGCAGCAGTGGCGATTGACGCATTGGTCGCCAAGGGCGTTGACGCCATTGCCGTCGCGCTGATCAACGCCTACGCTAATCCAGCTCATGAGCAAGCGCTGAAAGCGCTGCTGGCCGAGCGTGCCCCAGGGGTAGCATCGTGCATTTCCACCGATGTCTTGCCCGAAATTCGGGAGTATGAGCGCACATCTACAACGGTGGTGAACTGCTATGTGCTGCCGGTGGTTGGCGCATATCTGAAGTCTTTGCAGGCTGGATTGAGCGCGGCCAAGGTAGATGCGCCGCTTTCGCTCATGCAGTCCTCAGGCGGCCTGACGCCTGCAGACGCGGCCGCACGGTTGCCGGTGCATATCATTGAGTCCGGCCCTGCAGGCGGCGTTGTCGGTGCCCAAGCGCTGGCGGAACCGCTTGGTGAGAGTAGCATCGTTTCCTTCGATATGGGCGGCACGACGGCCAAGGCGGCACTTGTCATTGATGGCCGCGCGGAGCGGGCTGAGGAATTGCAGGTTGGCGGGGAAGCGATCCAAGCATCGCGCTTGCTGACAGGGCAGGGCTATTCAGTCAAAACCCGTGCGATTGATCTGGCAGAAGTTGGCGCTGGTGGGGGATCCATCGTGTGGATCGATGCAGGCGGCGCCATGCAGATCGGCCCGGAAAGTGCGGGTGCCTCACCTGGCCCCGTCGCCTATGGCATGGGCGGAGATCGGCCAACAGTAACGGATGCAAACCTTATCCTTGGATATCTGAATCCTGCTGGACTTGCAGGCGGCGACCGTCCTTTGGATTTGGAAGCCGCACGGGCCGTATTTCAGGCCAAAGTTGCTGATCCACTTGGCCTCAGCCTTGAAGATGCAGCATTCGGTGCCCGCAGGATTGCGGTCGCCAATATGATGCGTACGATCCGGGCGGTTACTGTAGAACGCGGGCGAGACCCGCGGTCTGCCGCTCTATTCGCATTCGGTGGCAATGGGCCGCTGTTTGGGTGGGACATGGCCATGGCGCTCGGCATGAACCGGGTCATCGCCCCGCCGGCACCGGGCCTGTTCTCCGCGTTCGGCCTAATCTATGCGGAAGTAGAGCATCACTATGGCCGCACGCTCCGCCGCGTATTGGCGAATGCGGACGCCAGTGAGATTGAAGCGGCATGGGCGGCCCTTGAGACAGAAGCCATCGACCAATTGGTGGCAGAGGGCTTCAGCGGCCCAACGCAGTCCGTAAAGCGCACTGCCAGCCTTCGCTACAAGGGCCAAACCCATGAGCTTGAAGTGGATTGGACCGGCCCAATATCGGCTGGCAAGCTGGATGCGCTCGCAGAAGCGTTCGGCGAAGAACATGCCCGCGTCTATGGGCACCGGGCAGGTGCTGCTGAACCTGTGGAACTCATCACGCTGCGTGTTTCAGGGCGCGGCCTTGGTGATCGCCCGCCGCTCGCGCGCGCGTCAGATCGGAGCACGGGCACCCATGGCGCGCGGCAGGCTTATTTCGGGCCAAAACTAGGATGGCTGGAGACACCAGTCCTTAGCCGCAAAGACCTCGTAAGCAGCCGCAAAGGGCCGTTCATCGTAGAGGAATATGACGCCACCTGCCTGGCCCCGCCGGGCGTGTCGGGTGAAATCAACGACGCAACGGGCGC
The DNA here is from genome assembly GCA_938083135.1 of uncultured Alphaproteobacteria bacterium. Taxonomy (GTDB): domain Bacteria; phylum Pseudomonadota; class Alphaproteobacteria; order Bin95; family Bin95; genus VMCJ01. The sequence goes on from CALLKY010000035.1 coordinate 19,065, forward strand.
TATTGTTCTGCGTTAAGTATGGGCCTAGGTTTCTGGCGCTTGTCCCGATGGTAGGTCAGTGCAGCGCCGAAACACAGGCTTAGAATGGTGTCCGGCGGTGGGTTTTCTAGCGGTACTAAGATTGCGCGATTGCCTTGGAATGTCAGTTCATCGCTGAACGTTGCGCGGAAATCGCCGATCAGCGTCGTCTGACAATTTAGGAAGATTGCTGCATGGTCCGGTTGCTTGCGCTTCCACCCAAGCCGGATCGTGCTGCCGATGCGTGGCGCTGTTAAGTAGGCTGGCTCACCCCATTTCAGCGTTTCTGTGAGTTTGCCAACATTCAACGATTCCGCCACGACAAAAACCAGTCCACGCAGATGCATCAGGCGCTCGCGGGCTGGCGCTGGGAATGCGTCGTAAGCGTTCGCAACGTCTGGTGGGATCGATGCCAGCGTCATGCAACCATGGGGTTTGCGTCCAGAGTGCTGATGAACTCAGCCATCGCAGCAGCAGCGAAGCGGACCATGTTGTCCGCACGATCGTCATCACCGGTTTCTAAAGTCGTAACGGAGAGGGCAGGGCCATCGACCGCGATGCAGGTATGGCCAGCGGCGTCGCCATAGCGATTGCCGGTTGGTCCCGCAGCCCCCGTTTCAGCTAGGCCCCAGTCTGCACCATGCTGATCGCGGATGCGTTCTGCGAGCAAGGCGGCATAGGGTTCGGAGGATGAGCGGATGCCCGCTGCGTCCATCTGTTCCTGCGTGATGCCGACGAGCGATTGGCGGGCTTGCAACGTGTACACAATGGCCCCGCCCAGGAAGTAGCGCGACGCCCCTGGGACAGCCAGCAACGCAGAAGAAATCAGCCCACCTGCAGAGGATTCCGCAATGGCGACGCGTTCGCCGCGGCTGCGTAAACGCTCAGCAATTTCTTCGGCAAGGCGCATAAGTTCTGGGTTCATGGGATTGGCTCCTGGTGCGGCGTGATGACATTGCAGACAGCATGGCGGGCGGAAGCGGTTGCTGTCAAAGTACCCTGAATTCAGACCGCATGAAAGAATCCAGATGATTGATGATCCACCCATTTTGACTGTACGCCGCGCCGTTCCAAAGGTTCCAGCTGGCGTCATCGAAGCATTTTCTAAGGCGCAAACGGGGCATCTGGTTGATTGTATGGCTGGCCGGGGCGCGTTGGATTGGCGCGTCAAACCGCTTGACCCCAAAGGACCGCCGGTGATTGGGCGTGTGATCACGGCGCAATGTTATCCAGCAGATAACCTGGCCGTATTCGCGGCTTTGGATATCGCGGAACCGGGCGACGTAATTGTTGTGCAGGCGGATGCCTATACGGGAACCGCCGTCGTCGGCGACCTTGTGATCGGAATGATGAAGAACAAGGGCGTCGCTGCATTTGTCACTGATGGCCTGGTTCGGGACCTTATCGGTATTGAGGAAATGGACCTGCCGACTTATGCGATGGGTGCGACGCCAAACTCCCCTGCTAAAACGGGTCCGGGTACGGCTGGCCTGCCGATTATTTGTGGTGGTATCCCGGTACAATCTGGCGATATCGCATCTTTGGACCGGGACGGCGTGGTCATTGTCCCGCGGGCTGAGGCGGAGCGGGTCGCCAAGGCGCTGGAAGGCGTGCTTGAAGCTGAAGCTGGGGCGCTTGCAGCTGTGAAAGGCGGTCGTACGATGATGCCAGCGGCTGCAGGAATCCTAAGCGGCCCTCAAACGAAGTATGTTGATTAGAAAGGAAATCCCATGACACCTGAACTCGTCTATCTCGTATCCGCATCTGTACTCAGTCTCGTGATGTGGGTTCCATATATCCTTGGCCGTATTTCCGCTTGGGGCTTGATTGATGCTGTGGGCTATCCACAGCGGGAACTGCCGCAGCCTGCTTGGGCTATTCGCATGCGGAAAGCGCACAATAACCTAACGGAAAACTTGGTCCCATTCGCCGCTTTGGTGCTGGTGGTGCATGTTGCCGGTCTGTCGAACGAAATGACCGCCATGGGTGCCATGATCTTTTTCTGGGCTCGGGTCGCCCATGCGATTGTGTACACAATGGGAATACCGGTCGCGCGCACGCTGACATTCGCCGCCGGGCTGGTCGGCTGCCTCATGATCGCGAGCGTCTTCCTTTAAAATGGCAATAACAGACCTACCCAGCAGCGCTTCCGCCGTCGTTATTGGTGGGGGCGTGATGGGATGCTCCACGCTTTATCACTTGGCCAAGCTGGGGATGACAGATGCGGTTTTGTTGGAGCGAAACCAATTAACCTCCGGCTCCACATGGCATTCGGCAGCACAGGTCCGTGCTCTGCGATCAACACGAAATCTCACAGACCTAATCCGCTACTCAATCTCACTTTATAGTGCGCTGGAGGAGGAGACCGGGCAGGCGACCGGTTGGATCAACAAAGGCTCCCTGTCCATCGCAACCACACCGGACCGGATGATCCATGTTCGACGCCAAGAGGCGCTCGCCCATAGCTTCGGGCTAACGGCGACCGCCATTTCCGCAGGCGAAGCCAAAGAACGTTGGCCGCTTATGAACGCCGACGATGTACTGGGGGCCGTGTGGTCGCCAGATGACGGGCGGGTTGGGCCGACGGACCTCTGCGCTGCGCTCGCCAAAGGTGCGAGGGCGCGGGGCGCGCGCATTTTTGAGAACACTTCGGTCCTTGGGGTGACCACAGAGGGCGGCAAGGTAAAGGGCGTCGAGACGGCGGGTGGTTTCATCCAGACGGATACCGTCGTCGTTTGCGCGGGTCTGTGGAGCCGTGAAGTCGCTGCGATGGGCGGGGCGCAGGCACCACTATTTCCATGCGAGCATTTCTACCTGCTGACCAAGCCCGTTCCCGGCATTGAAGGCAATCTACCGACGCTCTCAGACCATGATGCAGGCCTGTATATCCGTGATGATTCAGGTGGTCTGCTGGTCGGGTGTTTTGAGCCTTTGGGTAAACCGATTGCACCAGAAACACTAGGCGAAGACTTTGCGTTTCAGTTGTTGCCAGAAGATTGGGACCACTTCGAGCCAATGATGGCGGGTGCCCTAAACCGGCTGCCAGCATTAGAGACGGCAGAGGTCAAAATGCTGTTGAACGGCCCGGAAAGCTTCACGCCAGACGGTGCATTCATGCTAGGCGAAACGGCAGAAACCCACGGTCTGTATCTTGGGTGCGGGATGAATTCTGTCGGTGTGGCATCTGGCGGCGGGGCCGGTATGGCGCTGGCCACGATGATCGTAGAGGGCGCGCCCCCGGCAGATCTGAGCGGTGTTGATCCCAAGCGCTTTTCGAACGCCTTCAATTCGGCTGAGGCCCTTGCGGCACGGGCGCCAGAAGTGCTCGGCAAGCACTATGAGATCACATATCCTGGCCGTCAGTGGACAAGCCAACGCAATCTGCAACCAACGCCGTGCCACGGGGTATGGACGCAGCATGATGCGCATTTCGGCCAGGTGGATGGCTGGGAGCGCCCGCTTTATTTCAACAAGCAATCTGATCCAGCGCTTACTTTTGGCCGCCCCGATTGGCAGGGTGCAATCAATGCAGAAGTTATGGCGGCGCACACGAGTGCCGCAGTGTTTGAGCAATCCACGTTCGGCAAGATTCTGGTGTCAGGGGCTGATGCTGAAAGCTTCCTGAACCGTGTGTGCACCAATGATATGGCCTGGGCACCCGGTCGGATGATCTACACGTTGATGCTGAATGACCGCGGCGGCATTGAAAGTGACCTGACCGCGATGCGGCTCAAGGCTGATCAGTACCGGCTCTTCGTTGGCACAACGGCGCTGAAGCGGGATATGGCCTGGCTCAAGCGTAGCCTTAATCCGGGCGAGCGCGTGGCGTTTCAAGATGAAACCCAGGATCTGGCAGTTCTGGGGCTGATGGGGCCAAGTGCACCTGACATTGCCCGCGCGGTAGGTGTCGAAGCTTTACTGGATCTCAAATATTTCGGGCATGGAGAAGCTGTGATCGCGGGCCGTGCCATCCGTGGCGCACGGTTGTCCTATGTTGGCGAAACGGGGTGGGAAATCACCTGTGCGTCTTCTGATGCCGCATTTGTTTTGAAGGCATTAGTGGACGCAGGTGCCAAACCCGCAGGCGGCTTTGCACAAACATCCATGCGGATCGAAAAAGGCTTTCTAGCCTACGGCCACGACATGGATACGGACCTTGATCCGTTGCAGCTTGGTCTCTCGTTCGCTGTCGCGTGGGATACAGCGTTCATTGGGCGAGAGGCACTGGAAGCCCGTCGCCAGAAGCCGGGCCAGCGTAAAATGGCGACGATTGTTCTGTCCGGCCATGATGTTTGGCCTCACGGCAATGAGCCGGTCTATTGTGGCGACAAAATTGTCGGCATGACGACTTCTGCTGCCTACGGTGTCCGTGTCGGCGCGCCAGTTGCTTTAGCGTTGCTGGATAAAGATGCCTGCGTCGGACCTGTTGAGATTGATATTGCGGGCGCGCGCGCTTTAGGAACCGCACAGTTCGGCCCAGCCTTTGACCCTAAAGGTGCGCGTATGCGCTAGCTGGATAGGTTAGTCGCCCGCCGCCAGTGCGATAGCCGCAGTTACGCTGTCTGTCGTTGGCAGCATCTCCGCGACGCCGACAGTATCCAGCACTGAACGCACTTCCGTTGACGGGGCGGCAAGAATCATTCTGCCGCCACGGCTATGAAGTGCTTTGGCGCTCATGATGAACGTGCGGATGCCGATAGATGCCAGATAGGTCACGCCGCCTAAATCTACGACGACGGGCGTATCCTTGTTGGCAAGTGCTGCTGTAAACGGCAGGTCAATTGACCCAGCTCCAGCCATGTCCATCCGCCCGGTGAGGCGGATGAGCAAGGCACCGTTTGCCAGCGTTTCGGTCGCGATATCCATAGCCGTACCTTTAGGCTGGTTTGAACTTCGGAATTGTCAGGTCATCCGTCACGGCGTCAAAGAAAATCTGGACTGGCATGCCGATTTTTACAGCGTCCACATCATCTGTCACCAAGTTGGACATGATGCGGGCACCCTCTGCAAGGGTTACAGAGACGATGACATAGGGACAGTCCCCCTGGAATGCCGCACCAGCCGGACGGCGCGCCACGGTGAAGCTGTAGACCTCGCCCAGGCCGCTCGCTTCAATCCATTCGACCTGACTGTCATCAACGTCGGGGACGAGTTGTCGGCTGTAGAGGAAGGTCTGGCCGGTCTTGCCGCAGCGCTGGATCATCAGCTTGCCGTCTTTGGCACCCTCCCAATAGGGGGCGGAGTCCGGGTCAATCGCGGGGACGGGTTTTTCGTAAGTCATAGGATATCCCCTTAGTCTGGTTTCTGGTTGGAAAGCACGACAGTCGCACCTGACGACAGAACGCCGCCAGTGCCATGGCAGACGGCCGTGTTCACATTGGGTGCCTGCCTGTCACCAAGCCCACCGCGTAATTGACGTGTGGCTTCAATCAGCAGGAAAATGCCGTACATGCCGGGATGGCAATATGAGAGACCGCCGCCATTGGTGTTCATGGGGAATTCACCGCCGGGCGCGGTGCGTTGGTTCTTCACAAAGTCCTTGCCTTCACCGCGACCGCATAGGCCAAGCGCCTCCATGGTGAGCAGCACGGTAATGGTGAAGCTGTCATAGATCATCGCAATGTCCATGTCGGACGCCTTTAGCCCGGCCATTTCATAGGCGCTGCGGCTGGATGTCTCGGCGACTTCCAGGCGGGACATATCTGGCATGTAGTTGATGTTGACGTGGCTGGCGCTCTCGCCGTGGCCCAGCACATAGATCGGCTTGGCGCTCAAGTCCTTGGCGCGTTCTTCCGTCGTCATCACGACCGCACCACCGCCGTCTGTTACGAGGCAGCAATCCTGGCGGCCAAGTGGGTCAACGATGGGGGTGGCGTTCAGCACTTCATCCATCGTTAGCGGGTCCCGGAATGCGGCGGCTGGGTTTAGCCCGGCCCATGCGCGCGTGGCGACGGCAATTTCGGCCAGTGTCTCACGGGAGGAGCCATAGTCGTGGAAATGGCGGTTCGCGGCCATGGCATATGCGCCAGCCGGGGAGGGCAGGCCTGCTGTCATGTCGAACTGATTGGAGAACAGAGCAGGGCGCCCGCCAAGACTACGTGCCGCCTGGCTTTTCTGCATGGAGCCATAGAGGATCAACACTGTGTCACACACACCAGACTTGATCATCTCGTATGCATGGCCAGCATGAAGTACGAAAGCAGAGCCGCCGACATTGGTGCCATCCAGATATTTCGGCATCCGAATGCCTAGGTATTCCGCCAGCAAATTCGGCTGCATAGCCCCGGGCCCTGGCATGCCCCACATGCCGGCGACGGCAAGGCCATCTACATCGGTCATCTTGAGGCCAGCTTCATTCAGCGCTTCATTCGCGCAATCGCGCTGCATATTCAGAACATGGGTCCCGGGCAATGCCCGCCCACGATTCTCCGTCGGCGCATCAGACACGCCCACAATAACCGGTTGCCTAGACATAGTTTTCCTTTTGGCTTGCGCCTGTTTCTGGCTCCGTTCAGCCAACGCCTTCGATATCTTGCCGACGTGGATGACCATGGGGTTATTCAAATTCCTGGCAAATCAACAATTGGATCATAACGAAGAAAATTGGTTTCTATAAGCACCAACTAGTTCATATCTAGCCAATCAATCAAAAAACGGCAGCTTCCGTTGCATGCAGCGCGAGATTTGATAAAAATTGCTCAGTGTCTCTGGAAGTGAAGCGTTCTGAGAACACTCCATATGCCGTCTTCTACATATCTAACAGTTGCTTGTGCCTCTTCCTCTGGCAGCTGCTCCTCCGCAGAAACTGGAACGGTTGAGCCGCATTCAAGGGCTACCTCGTGGCCTTTCCAGAAGGTGAGAATAGTATATGTTCGTAAGTTGTAAATTTGATCAAAATTTTCAATAGTTGAATCTACTTTCAGAAATAGTGACTGCAGCCCGTCGCTTTTTATGGGCCTTGCCTCAATCACCTTTACGGATGTAGCGCGGAGATTCGTCTTCTTGACAAATGCGGCAACTATCAGTGCCCGGTTACTGACCAGAGCAGTCCTGCCTTCATGTGCCTCAGACTTGATGAGAGTAGCACGAAGGTAACAACTTGCAATAAGGCCTTGGGATTTCTTCGATCTCCAATTGACGACGTGCCGCGTCGTCAGTTCAGCGGGCTCCGCCGGAATGAACTTGCTGGGATAATGAAAACTTATGCTAAGTTCTTTGTCGCGGTACCAATGGCCTCGCGGTCCTGCTTCGACACTACTTGTCGATACGAGGAAGCTGGCGAGAGATAGAAATGCGATAAATAGCTTATTGTGTCTACTTGGTTGATTATTCCATTGGGGAGAATTGTATTTTTGAGATTTCACAATTCGACCTTTACAATTGGGCAATACGAATTCCGCGCGCAGGAATCAAGCCACGTGCAAAGATTCAACTCTAGCAAGCAGATGTTTAATGCAAACAACTTGACTTGTATAGTTACTCCGCCGCCTCAACCTGCCGTCCAAGCCCGATGTCATCCGTCTCAATGGTCAGGCGGTGCATGATGCGGGTGTCGGGCCAGTAGTCGGCTACGGCGTAGTGGAGGCTGGAGCGGTTGTCCCAGAGGGCGATGGTGCCGGGGCGCCAGTTCAAGCGGTACTGGAATTCAGGCTTGGCGCAATGGCGCGTCAGCATGGCGTGAAGGCCCTCGCTCTCATACTTCGTGACACCCAGAATGGCGGCAGTGAAGCTTTCGGAGAAGTAGAGCGCTTGTTCGCCCGTGACCGGATGTACCGGGACCAGCGGGTGCTGCACCGGCGGGTTTTCGTCCCGTGTTTTGATCATGCCGGCGCGGGCTGCACCTTCCCAGTTGCGGGCTTTTTCTGGGGATGAGTGCAGGCGCATGAAATCATACAGGCCGATTTTGTCTGCCAGCAGGCCGCGCATTGCGTCCGACAATCCGCGCCATGCTGCTGTCAGGGAGACAAAGATGGTGTCGCCGCCAAGCGCTGGCGGGCTTTCGGCCTTTAACAGTGAGGCGAATTCAGGTTCGGCGCGGAACATGCCATCTGCATGGAAATGGTCGATATAGGGCGGGTTCTCGCGATCATTGATAATGACGGAGACTTCGGGCGCGTCGTCCGTTGTGTCGAATGCAGCCCGGCGCGCTTTCCGCAGGCGGCCAAAGCGTGCGCCAAATGCGGCTTGCTCCTGGGGGCTCACGTCCTGGTCCCGGAAGAAGACCACCTGATGCAGCATCAACGCCTGATGAATTTCGGCGACTTCAGTGTCACTGACGGGCTGTTTCAAATCCACGCCTGTAATGAATGCGCCGCAATTGCGGGACGCGGGGGTGACAGCGATATGGGCATAATCAGCCATGGTGGTCGCTCCAGTTCAGAGATGGCCTTGATCCTGTGAATCAAGCGCGCCTCGGCCCTCTGGTCAATGGTATTTAATTCAGACCATGATTTCGGCAACACGAATCAACAGGAGATAAGGCGATGCGTTGGGTGCGGTATGAAGTGGGCGGCAATGAAACCTTTGGCATCGTTGAAGGCGAGCAGATCATCGACGTCACGGGCAATCCGTTTGACGGCTTTGAGCGGACAGCCACATCACGCGCGATGGCAGATACCAAGCTGCTAGCCCCCGTGATGCCGCGGACATTCTATGCAGCGGGCCTGAATTACGCGGATCATGTGATCGCCGCTGCCAACAAGCGTGGGGAGCTGCCTAACCTACCGGAAGCGGCGGATGTGGGTTACCGCGCCGTCAATTCCATCACTGGCCATGATGATCCGATCATCGTGCCTGCGGATGCGACGGAGCTGCTGCAATATGAGGGCGAAATCGTTGTCGTGATCGGGAAGGAGGTGAAGAACCTGACGGAAGAAACCGTATGGGATTGCATCCTGGGATACACCATCGGCAATGACGTATCAGAGCGCACCTGGCAACGCGGCGACCGCACCATGTGGCGCGGTAAGAATACGGATACGTTCGCACCCATGGGTCCATGGATCGAGACGGATCTAGACCTTGAGGCAGCCATGACCACGGTCCGCGTTAATGGCGAAGAGAAGATCACGTTCAAGACGACATCCATGATCTTCGGCATTGCAGAATTCCTTATCCGCATGTCGCAGTACTGCACCCTCTATCCGCGGGACGTGGTGTGGATGGGCACGGAAGGGGTCACCGACAACATGGTTGACGGCGACGTGTGCGAGATCGAAATCACGGGAATCGGTATATTGCGCAATCAAGTGAAATGGTTGGGAAAATAGATGGATAATCCCAAATTGGGGCATTGCTTGGATTGCTGAAATTTAGTTAATCCGTTAATAATATCGCCGGGCGGCTGATGAGGTTTTTTTCAGTGGCTTGGCTGTCGCCAAGCTTCACCATTTATGGGGAGCGGGCGATGACCGCGACAATTTCAACGACCTTTGCGCACCAGCTTATGGGTTTCCGTATTACGGCGGGATTTGGCGAAAATCTGGGTACAGGCATCCGATTTGCCGATGATTTTAACGGCGACGGCCTGGCGGACATTGTGATGTCCGGGCCGAAGCAGTAAACGACCGACACGGTCGTCCTGTTCGGCAAAAGTACGTTTGGCGCTGGCTCAAATGTAAGCCTGAATAATCTTGCCGCCGCAGACGGTTTCCGCATTGACCTTAATGGCAACGGCAACGGCAACGGCAACGGCAACAGCAGCAGCGGGCTTGGCGCAGGCGACGTCAATGGCGATGGCCTGACGGACATTATCCTGACGAATGATGCCAATGGCGATGCGTTCGTGCTGTTTGGTACGTCAGACTTGGCATATAGCGCCATTGACATGACGTCACTCGACGCCAGCGATGGGTTTGAGGTCCGAGACACGGTGAATATGCCGACCTTTTACGAAGGCAACGCCAATGGGGACTTCAATGGCGATGGCTTCAATGATGTCGTCTTCAACGCCAATGACATGTTGTCAAACGCGACGACAGTCGTGTTTGGCGGGGCTGATTTGGGAACCGTCGTTGAAGCAACGACGTTAGATGGCGCCACCGGCTTTCAGGTGACCGGCGTTGATGGCGGCCAAGCGCAAAGCGACTTCGTTGGTGACTTTAACGGTGACGGGTTCGACGACCTGCTGATCTGGGAAGGTGCCACGGATAACGGAGATGGCACTACGGGCGCGGGTGTCGTTGTTTTTGGCGGGCAGACGCTTAATGGCTTCCAGGCGATCACGGCCTTGGATGAGCCTGGCGTTGGGCTGCGTTTGAAGGCGGCGAACGTGGTGGACTACACGGCTGTCGGCATTGGCGACATCAATGGCGATGGGCTGGGCGATATATATGTCGGCGCTGCGCCTGACCAGGACGATGGCGGCGGCGTTGTCATCTTTGGCGTGGATGACAGCGGCATTGAGATTGATTTCGCGAATTTGGATGGCGCTGATGGCTTCCGCGTCGTGGCACCGGTGGGCGAAAGTCTCAACCTTGGTTCGACGAACAATGTGGCTGCTGCTGGCGACTTCAATGGCGATGGCTTGGATGACTTCGTCATCGGTGCGCGGGCAGGCGGTAATCCTGATAACGCTGGCCAAGTCTACATTATCTTTGGCTCAACATCGGCATTCGACGCGACAATGGATCTGGATGATCTGTCCTTCAATCAAGGGTTCCAGGTCCTCAACGACGGTGGTGGTTTCTTTGGCCAGACCGTGACAGGCGGCGCCGACATCAACGGTGATGGCTTCGACGATATAGCCATCGGCGGCGGCGAGAACGCCAATGGCAACGAAGAGCAGACCGTGCTGCTGGGCCAGGATTTCAGCGGGAATGCGGTCGTTGGCGGCGATGGGGCGGATACGTTCACGGGTGATGCCTACACCGGCGATCGGTTCTTTGGCGGTCTGGGCGATGACATTTTAATTGGCGCCGGTGACGCTGATGTTCTCTCTGGCGGTGCCGGCGATGATATTCTGGTTATCAGTGACACTAATTTCGTGCGTGTTGATGGCGGCACAGGTGATGACATCCTGCGTATTCCGGGGGATTCCGGCGTCACGCTGGACTTCACGCAACCAGGCCACGAGGGCATCCACTCGATCGAAACGATTGATTTGTGTGGCGTCAGCGGGAACTTCCTGCGCATCCGCCCGGTCGATGTGGCGGGCCTCTCTGAAACGACGAATAAGCTGTTCGTCACCGGTGGTGCTGCTGATGGTGTGACGCTCGTCGGCGATTCCTTGTTTGGCGATGCCGGGGACGCCCAGACCTTTGCGTTTGACGGCGTTGAAACTGTTGGCGGCGTGACCTTTAACCGGTTCATTTCCGGCGCGCGGGAGATATCAATCCAGCAGGGCATCGTCATCAGCCGCGAAGTCTCTATTGGCGACTTAGGAGATGAATCCATCCGCTTCCTGGAAGTTGATGGCGACTTTGGCGGCAGCCCGGCGACATTAGGCATCGGCACGGCTGGGACGCTTGGCGCGGACTTGAACGGCGACGGTCTGAGTGATGTGTTAGTCGGTGGACCGGGCCCGGTGAATGGTAGCGGCGTCATATTTGATATTCGGGCCGAAGAATTGCCAGGCTCAGGCGATTTTGATTTGGAAGGCCAAGACAACTTTAGTTTTGGAAATGGCTCAGGCGACGTAGTGGCATCTGTCGGGGACATCAACGGCGATGGGTTCGATGATTATGTCCAGACCCAACCTAATAATGATTCTAATGCAGGATATGCGTCGATCGAGTTCGGGAATGCTGGAACGGGTCGAACGGCCTCCTATGATCCAATCAACGCACAATTGGAGTCCACTGCTCAGCTTGGAAGAGATGTAAGCGGCGGCGATTTCAATGGTGATGGGATTGCGGACATGATCATTGGCGCGCCCCGCTTCGATGGCGCGCCAGGCGCGGAGAGCGGCCGCGCCTATGTACTCTTCGGCCAAGATGTTGCTGCGGGCGATCTTATTATTGACCTTAATGCGTTAGATGGAACGGACGGCCTTTTGCTTGATGGCATTACCGCAGGCACGCGCTTCGGCCAAGGCGTGGAAAGCCTGGGTGACATTAATGGCGATGGCCTGGACGATATGGCGATCGCTGCACCGTTTTGAACATTAATGGCTCACAAACAGGGTCTGTATTCGTTATCTTCGGGCAAATTGGCGGGATTGGAGCTACGTTTAACGTTAACAGCCTAAACGGCTTTAACGGGTTCAGGATTGATGGGGATTCCCAGGTCCTTACGCATCGCCTTTCCAGCGTGCGTGATGCTGGCGATGTCAACAATGACGGCTTCGATGACATCCTGCTTTCCGGTTTTCAGGGCGGAAGTCGGCATGTTGTTTTTGGCGATGATAGCTTTGGCGCGTCGCTCACCCTGAATAGCCCCAATGGCTCAAACGGTTTTGAAGTTTCTGGATTTGGAAGCGGCACAGATCGCGATTCAACCGGCCTCGGTGATTTTAATGGTGACGGGATTGATGACCTACTACTGGGTGACTCCGCAAGGTCCACGAATGGCCTCACCAGCAATGGGCGTGCGGTTGTTTTCCATGGCAGCAAAGACGCATTTGACGCGAATATCGATTCTAGCGCGCTGAGTGAAGACCAGGGCATCATCATCCATGGTGATCGCGATAATCTGAACTTTGGCATCGGCGGCCGCCAGGGCGGCGACGTGAATAATGATGGTTTCGCCGATCTGCTCATTGGCGCACCTGGCGGCGGAAATGTTGCAGGCGGCGGCGAATCCCACCTGATCTTCGGTGATGGCGATGCACTTTTCCGCGACGGCGCTGCAGGTGAGGCACTGAACGGCGATGGCCAGAACAATATCATCCTTGGCGCAGGCGGCGCTGACACGTTGAGAGGCGGCAATGGTGAGGATTCACTGAAGGGCGGTACGGGCGATGATATTCTGATTGGTCAAGGCGACAATGATATCCTGATCGGTGACGCGGGCGATGACCGATTAAATGGCGGCACCGGCGCAGATATGATGCGTGGCGGTGCGGGTGACGATATCTATACTGTTGATAATGTCGGTGACATCGTGCGGGAACGCTTTGGCGAAGGGTTGGACCGGATCAATACAACGGTCGACTTCACCAACCCGGGCAACGTCGAATTCCTGGTCGTCGCTTCGACCAGTCAAGGCTTGAACCTAACTGGTAGTGTGTTCCGAGATCAAATCTCTGGGGCCAACAAAATCAGCTGATTGATGGCAGGGGCGGTAATGATTTGATCGTTGGCAAAGTTGGGGATGACACCCTCAACGGTGGTGATGGCAATGACCGGCTTTTTGGCAATTCAGGCAGTGACAGGTTGAATGGCGGCCATGGCAACGATGTCATGACCGGCCAGCAGGGCATCGATATCTATGAATTTGATATGGCACCGGGTCGCGATTCCATTACGGACTTCACGACGGGTGAGGACATTTTGGACGTCAGCGGCTTCTTTGGAGACTTCGGCGATGTTCAGGCGGCAACAGTGGATGTAAACGGCAATGCCCAAATTACATTCGGTCCAGGCGGCAATTTCCTTACACTGATCGGCGTTACTGAAGCGCAGCTTTCCAGCAGCGACTTCGATTTCGGTCCGCCATCAATGTAGCCCAAGGCGGTCAAATAGCGCCTAATCCAGTGTCTCCAACAACCGCATAATCAATTGCGTGCGCGGCTTGATGGAGGCGATGAGGAGGCGTTCTTCCTCGGTGTGGGCACCGTCTCCGTCCACGCCGAGGCCGTCAAGCGTTGGGATGCCGAGGGCGGCGGTAAAGTTGCCGTCGCTGAACCCGCCGGTTGCGGTATCGTCCAGGCTCTCCATGCCGATTTCCAGTGCTAAGGCTTCTGCCTGTTCGTGCAGAGCTGCGATGGCATCTGTCTTCGGGTAAGGCGGGCGATTGAGGCCGCCTTCGATCTCCAGCCGCACCTCGGGATCAACGGGGGACAGGCTGTCCATGAAGGCGCAGGTTGCTTCGGCAGAGGCATCATCTGGAAGTCGAATATCGACCTCAACCTCTGCCAGGGCAGGGCGGACATTGGCACCGCTGCCGCCCGTCCATAGGCCGACATTGGCGGTGACGCCGGTCTCATAATCCGTCAACACTTCGATCTTTGCGATCTGGCGGGCGGATTCAAGGATGGCGCTCACACCATCCTGGTGGCGCATGCCTGCATGGCTCGGGCGGCCGTGGGCGCGGATAACATAGCGGGCGCAGCCTTTCCTTGCCGTCACAACCTTATTGCCGTCCCGCCCTGGCTCCAGCACCAGCACGTATTTGTTGGCTTGGCCCAATTCCTCAATCAAGTCGCGGCTGGTGGGGCTACCAACTTCTTCATCTGGCGTGAACAGGAACGTGACGGGCAACGGCGTTTCCCGCCCCGCCCGCACGAACTGGCGCAAAGCGGCCACGCCAAGGCAGGCGCCGCCCTTCATGTCATAGACACCGGGGCCGTAGAGGTAGCCATCGCGCTCTTCCAGCTTCAATGCCTCATCAATCGTGCCATGGGGATGCACCGTATCCAGATGCGCCATGATCAAGATGCCAGGGCCATCGCCGCCCCAAGGGGAGCGGGCAATCACGCAATCACCAAACCCGTCACGCCCTGGACGGCGCGTGATCTCCATGCCCAGCGTCTCCATGGCGCTCTCCGCCACATCGACAACCCTGTTGACGGCAATGCCATCCTTTGACGGTGATTCAATGCCGGCCCATTCCTTGATGTCAGCCAGAATTTCAGCTTCATCGACCTCTGGGATATTCGCTTGTGGGGTGGTGTTGGGCGCGCTCATGGGGCGTCCTCCGAATTGGCACCATCCAGGGTCTGAACGGTCTCCGGTGTTATCGTCTCAATCAAGCTGGCAAGAAGGGCGCACCGCGGGGCGATTGATGACACAAGTAAATGCTCATCCAGCGTGTGGGCACCAGCGCCATCGACACCAAGACCGTCGAGTGTGGGAACGCCTAAAGCTGCGGTGAAATTGCCGTCACTGCCGCCGCCGGTTTGCGGCACGGTTTCAAGGTCAATGCCAATCTGTCCAGCAAGCCCATGCGCATGATCGAATAGGGCGGAGACGCCAGCAGTGCGCTCCATTGGCGGGCGGTTGAGACCACCCTTGATCTCCAGTGTGACGCCAGGGATTTCAGCCTTCAGGGCCTGCATTCGCGCATCAATCTCAGCCGCAAGCTCAAGGGTAGGGATGCGAATATCAATTTCAGCCGTCGCCCGTGATGGTATAACGTTAACCGCAGTGCCAGCTTCAATGACACCAACGTTTACCGTGACGCCCTTGCCATAGTCTGTCATCGCTTCCAGGCCGACAGTCTTGGCAGCGATCTCTCGGATAGCGCTGGCACCATCCTGATGGCGGGAGCCTGAATGGGCTGGTTTGCCTGTCGCTGTAAGGTAGTAGCGGGCTGCGCCCTTGCGTGCGGTAACAATCTTGCCGCCTTCGCGGGCAGGCTCGACGACGAGGGTTACAGCGGCGCGGCGGGCCTCTGCCTCAATGGCGTCTTTGCTGGTAGGGCTTCCGGCTTCTTCATCGGGCATGACCATAATCGTGACGGGCATGGCAGGGCCACTACCGAGCGCCTTGAGCGTCTTAATCGCCTGCAGTGCTAAATATGCCCCGCCTTTCATGTCATAGATGCCGGGGCCGTAAAGTTTGTCCCCATCCCGCTTGAACGGCAGTGTCTCCAACGTGCCAATCGCATGGACCGTATCGGCATGGGTGAGCATGAGGAGACGAGGGCCATTGGCGGCGGGCTGCGTTTCCAGCTTCACAATATCGCCATAGCCATCGCGGCCAGGTGTGCGGCTGACTGTGAGGCCAACGGATTCCGCTTCCTGAATAACCAAGTCCATCATGGCGTTGACGGCGTCTGCGTCTGGGCTAGGGCTTTCTTGCTCTACCCAAACCTTCAGGGTTTCAATGATCGCGTCCGTATCCATAGCAGCTAGCAGGCGGGCAGGGTCCGTCACGTTGGTGCTCCAAGGCGAATGGTCATGGTGATTCCTACAACGGCTGCCGCGTGGCTGACCATCCCTTGATATGTGGACCACTTGTGTTCAGCCCTTGAAGTCTAAGTGCGGGATCACCACATCTTGTAGGCTGGGCCTGAGGGCCAGTGAGGGCGTGATCGCCAAGTGTTGGGATCGGTGCTCTGTCGTTTGAAACGCGTTCGCTTGAAGGAGGTGCGCGATGCCAAGAATGGCAGCTTTTAATAGCCCGCTCATGCTGGGTTTTGATCATCTGGAACACCTTGTCGAGAGCGTCGCGAAAGCCTCATCCGAAGGCTATCCACCTTATAACATTGAACAAACTGGTCCTGAGGGCTTGCGTATTACGTTGGCTGTCGCAGGCTTTCGTCGTGAAGACATGGATATCCAGGTTGAGGATAATCAATTGATTGTCCGTGGTGTCCAGCCGGAAGATGATGGCGACAAGGTATTCCTGCATCGGGGCATTGCTGGTCGACAATTCCAGCGCCGGTTCGTGCTGGCAGAAGGGATCGAGGTTGGGTCTGCCACCATCGAAAATGGCCTACTGCACATTGATCTGCGCCGTCCGAAACCCGAAAGCCGGGTTCGCACAATCGATATCCAGGGCGGTTGAACGCCCATCCGTGGCTCGTGGAGCGAGACTATGACGAAGCATCAGACTGAAGTTGAAATGACCGAAATGGCCGCAAACCAAGTTGACCTTGAGTCGCTTGGACTGTCAGAGGTCGCGTATTTAAAGGCTGCTATTGTGGATGAAATGCCAGGGTTCGCAATCTTTGCAGCAAATGGTGTCGCAATCGGGTTTGCGCCTGAGCGGAATCAGGCCATTGCTGCAATTATGTCCAATGAAATGGCGCTTGCAGCGGTTCACTAACCACTTGTCTTGAAAGTGTCATGGAATTGGCGCTGACGGGGGGCGCTGCTTCCGTTAGCATCAGCGGATGCAGAAATCCGCCGATTCTTTCCTGAGAGCATTATTTCAAGCTTCTGTAGACCGGGCTGACCCGCGGGGCGTGTTGGCTGGCGCTTTACCGCAGCAACCGGCCACGGGACGGGTTATCGTTCTAGGGGCCGGTAAAGCTGCTGCGTCCATGGCAGCCGCGCTTGAGGCCGCATGGAGCCGCCCGTTAGAAGGCCTCGTAGTGACGCGTTATGGCCATGGCCTGCCGCTAAAGCAGATTGAGCT
This sequence comes from uncultured Alphaproteobacteria bacterium, assembly GCA_938083135.1. GTDB lineage: Bacteria > Pseudomonadota > Alphaproteobacteria > Bin95 > Bin95 > VMCJ01. Next base: position 36,266 of record CALLKY010000035.1, read on the forward strand.
TGTTGAAGCGAGCCATCCTGTTCCTGATACAGCAGGTGCCGAAACCTCAGCTAGGATATTGGCGCTAGCGGAGAGTGCGGGTGCTGATGATACGGTCATATTCCTAGCATCCGGCGGTGCCTCAGCGCTGCTAAGTGCGCCAACCGATGGTATATCGCTGGACGAAAAGCGGGCACTGACAAATGCCTTGCTGAAGTCTGGTGCTACAATCCATGAAATGAACGCCGTTCGAAAGCACCTGTCTGCGGTGAAAGGTGGACGGTTAGCTGTCGCAGCTGCCCCTGCGAGGCTTCTAACACTAGCGATTTCTGACGTCCCTGGTGATGATCCCGACGTCATTGGGTCTGGCCCAACCGTGCCTGATGCGTCCACATTGGCAGATGCCAAGACGGTGCTGGCCCATTATGGCATCGAGCCAGCACCAAGCATTCAGGCGCGGTTGAATGCGCCCGAGGCAGAAACGCCGAAACCAGGTGATCCCACGTTTGAACGTGCAACGTTCCATATGATTGCTACACCGCAGGCATCGCTTGAGGCGGCACGGGAAACTGCGGTTGCAGCAGGGTTGGCCGCGCCTATTCTGTCTGACCGGATTGAGGGTGAAGCGCGTGACGTTGCTAAAGTGCTTGGTGCCGTAGCACTGGCATCATCAGCAACAGGCGATCCGTTTGCGTCCCCAGCGGTTATCCTCTCTGGTGGCGAGACGACGGTGACCGTGCGGGGCAGTGGGCGCGGCGGTCGCAATGTTGAGTTTCTGCTGGCGCTCGCGATTACGCTGGATGGGGCAGAAGGCATTTCTGCCATCGCCTGCGATACAGACGGTATAGATGGCAGTGAAGATAATGCCGGTGCCGTCATTACGCCGACGACCCTGGCGCGCGCTCAATCTTTGGGCATAGATGTGCAGGCGCGCCTTGCGGACAATGATGCCTATAGCGTATTCGCGGCATTGGGTGATCTTGTCATGACAGGCCCGACGCTAACGAATGTAAATGATTTCCGCGCCATTTTGGTTGGCGGAGAGTTTGGGGGACAGGATTGATATGAGCTTGATGCACATACGTCGGCGCCGGAACGTCAAGATCGTCGCCACGCTCGGCCCCTCCACAACGAGCTATGAGGAAATTCGCGCCATTTTTGAGGCAGGTGCCGATGTCTTCCGCCTGAACTTCAGCCATGGCGAGCACGCAGACCACGCGGCCCGCATGAAAATCATCCGGCAGATTGAAAAAGAGGCGCATCGGCCGATCGGTGTTATGGCTGATATGCAAGGCCCAAAGCTACGGATGGGGCGCTTTAAGGGCGGCAAAGCCACTCTGAAAGCTGGGCAGGCGTTCCGTCTGGACCTGGACGAGAATAATGAGGGCGATGAAACGCGGGCACCGCTTCCGCACAAAGAAATCTTCCAGGCACTGGAGCCTGGCGCTGAAGTGCTGATGGACGATGGCCGTATCCGAATGGAAGTGGTTTCACTTGAGCCTGACAGCGCTGAAATGAAGGTAACTGCGGGCGGTGTTCTTTCTGACCGCAAGGGCGTGAACCTGCCCGGCGTTTTGCTGCCTGTGTCGCCATTGACCAAGAAGGATCGCGTTGACCTCGAATATGCGATCAGCATCGGTGCGGATTGGATCGCGCTTTCATTCGTGCAGCGTCCAGATGACTTGGCTGAGGCGCGGGCGCTGATTAAGGGCCGGGCGGGACTTCTAACAAAGTTTGAAAAACCAGCCGCAATCAGACAGATGGACCAACTTGTTGAGCTTTCAGATGCCGTTATGGTCGCCCGTGGAGACCTTGGCGTTGAGACGCCGCCGGAAGACGTGCCCCTGGCGCAGAAGCAATTAATCCGGGCCTGCCGCCTTCAAGGTAAGCCCGTAATTGTTGCGACTCAGATGTTGGAAAGCATGGTGACCGCACCCGCGCCAACCCGGGCTGAAGCGTCCGATGTGGCAACGGCTGTGTTCGATGGCGCTGATGCCGTCATGCTTTCTGCTGAGACGGCTGCAGGCCAATACCCGGTGGAAGCCGTATCTATGATGGATAGGATTGCGGTGCGGACGGAAAGCGATCCCGGCTACCGGGATGCGTTGAACGCGACGCGACACGATCCTGATCCAACGGCGGCCGACGCTATTTCACGCGCCGCGCGCCAGGTGGCTGAAACGATTTCAGCTGCCGCTATCGTGACCTACACGACCTCCGGCTCCACCACGCTCCGTGCCAGCCGTGAGCGGGCGGAAGCGCCGGTGCTGGGGCTGACATCCAGGGTCGAGACAGCACGGCAACTGGCGCTCGCATGGGGTGTGCGGCCTGAACACACAGCGGACGTAACCGATTTCTCCGAAATGGTGCGAAAGGCATGTGCCATTGCCTATGATCGTGACCTAGCCAAGCTGGGTGACCGGATTGTTGTTACAGCGGGCGTGCCATTCGGGACGCCAGGCTCGACCAATGTTTTGCGCATCGCCTGGATTACAGGGGATGAGGCGTGAGTTTGAAGGAATTCTGAATGTCTAAAGCTGTTGAGGCGCGGCTGGCCGCCACTGTAATTCTGGCGCGTGACGCTGGTGATTCCATGGAGTTATTCATGGTTGTCCGCCACCACCAGATCGATTTTGCATCCGGCGCCTTGGTGTTTCCGGGCGGGTCTGCCACTGCGAGCGACCGAGATCCACGGGTGCGGGCCATGTCCGATGGCGCTGATGGCCTCAACGATGACACGCTGGCTGCCAATGTCGCTGCGATCCGGGAGTCTTTTGAGGAATGTGGCGTGTTGTATGCGCGCCCAAATGGCTCAGAAGACCTGGTTGATGGTGTTCGGGCAGCGGAACTTGGCGATAAGTACCGGGTGGATCTTGAGGCCGACAAAATCGGGATGGCTGATATTGCGGAAGCGGAAGGCCTACGTATCGCTGTTGATCGTATGGTGCATTTCGCCCACTGGATCACGCCGCCACATATGCCAAAGCGCTTCGATACGCATTTTTTCATCGCTGAAGCGCCTATGGACCATGTCCTGGCCCATGATGGCCATGAGAATGTTGATTCTGTTTGGATTACGCCGCTTCAAGCATGTGATGATGCTGACGCTGGCACCCGCACGGTGATTTTCCCAACACGGTTGAACATTGAAAAAGTAGGCCAAAGCCCAAGCGTGTCCGCTGCAATTGCCCGCGCGCGGAAAGAACCGGTCGTGACAGTGCTGCCGGAATCCGAAAAGGTCGAAGGTGGTCGGATCATGCGCATTCCAGAGGCTGCGGGCTATGGTGCAGCGGAACTGTTCGTTGAAGGCGGGTCTGGGAAGGCTGCACGTATCCGCTACCCCGACGGAACGGAGCGCACGACGTCAATCGCTATGAAGCCAATCCACGACGTGGATTAGCCGACATCGAAGTCCAATAGAGCTGCCAAGCCTTCACCGCCGCCGCCGGGCTGTGTGATCGGTGATGCGCCAATGGTTTCGGGGCGGAGCACGCCTGTTACTGTCAACGTTGTCATGAACTTGCGCAGCAGTGGGACAGTAAACGTGGCCAGTCGAATTGGCGGAGCCAGCAGCACGATGCTGAAGACGCCAAGAATGGTCGCGATGTTCTCTAATATATCAGCGCCAATCGCGCCAAATGCTGTCGCGGCTGCATAAATCGCAGCGGAGAATACGGCCCAGGCGAGGCCCATTGAGATTGCGAAGAGCGCTATATAGGCGACGACCATTGTCGTTGGTAGTTCTGACTTAAAGCCAAGGTCTGCGATGCGGACATGGGCAACCGTGCGCCTGGCCTCAATCGTCCGATAGGCGATATAGGATATGCCCAGGGTGAAGGGCAGCAGTAGATAACAGCCGATCCAAAGCCATGTGAGCCGCCCTGTGAGGAGGTCGCACTGCATCCGCTGGTCGCCCATCCAGACATTATTGTTCAGATATCTGATTTGGCGCGCGCGCAGATTGCCGAAGCTGAACCCCGCCGTTAGCACGAGCAAGATATAGCCCGAGAATGTGATCCAAAGGTAACGCATCGCTGACCCACCTTGCGCGCCGCGCACACCACGCCAAAGCGTTCTGGAAAGACGGTATCGTCGGGCCTGAAAAGCGCCAAGGGGCATCAGCACCGCCCATACCAGACCAAACAAGCCAACTTCCCAGAGCGAGCCATCCCCATCAGAAAAAATGAACGGCGCGATGCTGGCGATTAAAAAAAGCGGTGCCAGCAGAGTTACAACGATGAGAAAGCTGCGGAAAAGCTCTAACCCGTTTCCGGTGTATTCCAGCGGTTCTTTATCGATTTCCAGGTGGCCCCAAAGGAATTGGCGAACGGCTGCCTTTGCCCAGAACCGATAAACACCGGCTGTCACCATGATGATCAGCGTTAGTTTGCTGAACAGGCGGAGCGCATCGCCTTCTGTGCCTGTGAATGCAAGGCCAACGCCAGGTGCTGCGGCCACAGCGTCTCCTGCGCTGTCATGGGGCTTTGGGTCCCAGGGACGGCGGCGGGGTTTGGAAATTTCGAGATCCGGCATAAAACGCTCATTAGACTAGGGACTTTTAGCAGGATAGCCGCAAATGCCTCGACGCGCTTTCATTTTCGGCCTTGGATTTACCGGTAAGCGATTTGCCAACGCCCTCCAGGCCAAGGGCTTCCAAGTCAGCGGGACAACCCGAAGCGGCGAGGCGATGGCGGATATTGAAACATTCGCCTATGGACCGGACGCTGCTTCGCTAGATGACTTAACGGCGCTCGATTCCGCGACGCATGTGCTTTTGTCAGTGCCGCCCGGTGCGGATGGCGACCCGGTGCTGAGTGACTTCGGCGCAAGGCTGGCGGCAAATAGGAACTTGGAATGGGTCGGCTACCTCGGCACGACGGGCGTTTACGGGGACCGTGATGGGGGCGAGGTGGACGAGACATCTCTGCTAAACCCAAGCGGGGAGCGCGGCGCTCGGCGTGTGTCGGCTGAGGCTGGGTGGTTGACGCTATATCAAGACCACGGCTTGCCGCTGCATATTTTCCGTCTGGCGGGTATTTATGGGCCAGGGCGTAATGCGCTTGCTCAGGCGAAGGCCGGAACGGCGCGCCGTTTGATCAAGCCAGGCCATAAATTCAGTCGCATTCATGTGGACGACATTGTGCAGGTGCTGCTGGCCTCCATGGAAAAGCCGAACCCGGGCACCGCCTATAATGTGTGCGACGATTGCCCGTCTGAATCAGCTGAGGTGGCATTGTTTGCGGCAGAGCTTTTGGCGCTTGCGCCGCCACCCGCAATCCAGTTCGCAGATGCCGAGCTTTCCCCAATGGCACGGAGCTTCTATCGGGATAACAAGACCGTCAGCAACGCGCGGATTAAGCAGGAGCTTGGCGTCAAGCTCCGCTACCCTTCATACCGCGAAGGGCTCCGCGCATTGCTGGCAGATTATTCAGCTGGTTGAGGTGCTGGGACCATATTCTGCTCACCGGCCGCTTGCCTTGGCAGGATCAGCGCCGCTGAAACAATGAGGCAAGCCGCCGCCGCTAAGATGAGCAGGATTGTCTGGAAGCCATCAGAATCCGTCGGCGAGCGATCCAATACATAGGATGCAAACGGCAGGACCGATGCGCCAATGGTCAGGTTCAGCATGAACTTGATCGAGAGTACTTTCGCGCGCCATTTATCCGGTACATAGCGGGATAAAACCGCGTCCGTGATCGGAATTTGGCCGAAAACAGCCGCCATCGCTAGGAACGCGACGAGGAACAGCGTCCAGTCAGCCTGGTAGGCCATGATGAAAATGATAACGGGCTGCATGGCCGCAATCGTCACCAAGACCGGCTTGATTGGCCGGTTGTCGATGATTCTGCCGACAGCGATCTGCGCAAATGCGGCTGTTGCATATACGGCACCAGCCAGCAGGCCGGTCATTGCAACGTCCGTTGAAATTCCATTCAGCTTGACCTCGAACAGGCGCGGGATCAGGAAAATCAGCGCACCAAATACGAAGCCGCCACCCATGGTTACGAGGCCGAGGCTGATAAGCGCGCGTTTCCATCCAGGTGCCATCCCAACCATGGCTTTCTCACGCGCACTTGCGGGCGGTGGGACAGCTTTGCCAGAGCGTACGAAATACCAGAACGCCAAGCCAATCCCGATCGAGACAAGACCTGGAATGATAAACGCAAGCCGCCAATCGTAAGATGCCAGAATAAAGCCGGTGATGAGAGGTGCGGCTGCAACGCCCATATTACCCCATACGCCGTTGACGCCCAGCCGCCAGCCAACCCTGCCGCCACCTTGAATAACCATAGTGATGCCAACGGGATGGTAGATTGATGCAAAAATTCCAATCAGCGCCAAGCCAAAGCCCAATTGCAACGGTGTCTCAGCAAAGCTTGCAAGGATTGAGGCGATACCAATTCCGATAAAGAACACGACAATCAATGGATTGCGGCCCCATTTATCCGCCGCTTGGGCCGACAATGGTGCAGCCGCACCGAACAGCACAGCCGCGGGAGTGCCGTAGATGATCATATCATCATACCCAAGTCCCCAAGCCTTGCCCGCGTCGAAGGCAGCTTTGGCAAAGATCAACATGAACAAGTGATCGATAAAATGACCAAGGTTCAGGAATAGAAAGCGGAGGCGTTGCGCACTCATGAAATGTGGCTCCGTGAATCCGCTTGCGGAGAATGCGGCAAGCGGTCAATTTCAAGCTGAAACCTAAGCCAGGAACATCATCATGTCGAACGCGTGGTCGCCGGATACGCTTATTGCCCAAGCCATGGGTGAGATTGAGCCCGTATACAAAGGCGTTGTCCCGCCAATTCACCCGGCGACGACCTATATCCGTGATCCGGATAACTCCTATCCGACTGGTGTAGCGTATAGCCGGGACGATAACCCGACGACACGAGCGCCGGAACGGCTGCTGGCCGCACTCGAGCAGGGCGAAGAGGCGCTGTTATTCGCCTCTGGCATGGCATCTGCCGTTGCAGTGTTTGAGACTTTGCCGATTGGTGCTCATGTGGTTGCCCAGAACGTGATGTATTGGGGGCTTAGAGAATGGCTTCGGTCTAAGGATGAGGCAGGCAGGCTTTCTGTAACATTTGCTGCACTGGAAGAGCCTGGGGCAGCCGCTGCGGCTGTGCGCCCTGGTGCAACGAAGCTCGTATGGGCCGAGTCGCCCTCAAACCCGTTATGGCGCGTGGTTGATATTCAGGCCGTCGCAGATGTGGCGCATGGGGCAGGGGCCGTGTTAGCTGTTGATTCGACGGCTGCGACGCCAATTCTGACGCGACCGCTGACATTGGGTGCTGATATCGTCATGCATTCTGCGACCAAGTATTTGAATGGACATTCGGATGTCATTGCAGGTGCCTTGGCGTTCAAGGATAAAGGCCCGCTTTGGCAGCTACTCAAAACCTATCGGCATGATACGGGCGCTGTGCTGGCACCGTTTGAGGCATGGCTGCTATTGCGGGGCATGCGGACATTGCACATCCGGGTGCGGACCGCGTCGTCCGGCGCCTTGACCCTTGCCCGTCAGTTGCAAAGCCATCCGATGATTGAGCAGGTCCGGTATCCGGGCCTTCAGGATGCGCCGGATCATAGCCTTGCCAAGCGCCAAATGGATGGCGGGTTTGGCGGCATGCTCTCGATCCAGGTCAAAGGCGGCGAGCAAGCGGCGATCGGGGCTGCCGCCAAAGTCAAAATCTGGAAGCGGGCAACGTCACTGGGTGGTGTTGAGAGCCTGATTGAGCATCGGTCGTCTATCGAAGGTCCAGGAACGCCGGTTCCAACGAATCTACTGCGTCTGTCTGTCGGAATTGAAGACCCGGCAGACCTCTACGCGGACCTTGATCAGGCGCTTAGCTAGGCACTGCTTGCGGGGGCACAGGGAATCGCTCAAGCTTTCGGTTCATTCTATGAGCCAAGGAAGCTGATTGATGCCGGATTTTGACGTTATTGTTGTTGGCGCAGGCAATGCCGCCCACGCCGCTGCCTTCTCCGCCCATGAAAATGGTGCCAAGCGCGTTCTGATTTTAGAAAAAGCGCCTGAAGAAGACCGGGGCGGAAATACGCACTATTCCGGAGGCCTGCTGCGGATCGCGTTTGAGGAGACGGAGGACCTGCGCCCGCTTGTACCAGATGCTGAGGAAGAGATTTCAGGCTTCTTTGAGGACGTTGAGCCCTACAAAAAGACAGATTTCATGGCCGACCTCATGCGGGTCACAGATGGCAAGACGGACCAGACCTTAGCCAACATTCTGATCGATAACTCCTATGAGACGATCAAATGGATGAAAGAAAAAGCTGGCATTCCAATGGAGCCAGCGACATCGCTGGCCGCAATCAAAGTCGGCAACCGGATTAAGTGGCAAAAGGGTGCCATCATTCGGGCTGAGCACGAAGGTGTCGGCCTATCTGCCCACTGGTTTAAGAATGCGCAGAAGTGCGGCATTGAAGTTCGCTATGGCGCTGCTGTTGTTGGGTTTGTTGAGGACAGCCGTGGCGGTGTTGGTGGCGTTAAAGTGCGCGGGCCGGAAGGCTTGTACGAAGTTTCTGCGGGGGCCGTGGTATTGGGCTGCGGTGGTTTTGAAGCCAATCCAATGATGCGCGGCCAGTATCTCGGCGCACCCTGGGACCACGCCAAGGTCCGCGGCACTGCCTATAATCAGGGAGACGGCTTACGGCTGGCGCTTGAATTCGGCGCGCAGCCCTGGGGGCAATGGACGGGCCGCCACTCAACGCCGATCTCCAATGAATGGCCAGACTTCGCAGACCGAGAGCGGACGGACAAATCAAACCGTTTATCATACCCTTACGGCGTTATGCTAAATCGCAAAGGTAAGCGCTTCCTGGATGAAGGCGAGGATCTTGGGCTGTATACCTATGCCAAGACAGGTGCGGCTATCCTGGAAGAACCAGGCGCTATGGCATGGCAGATATTTGATCAGCAGACTGTGGAACACCTGGAAGGCCGCTATGTCACCAGTGATCCCATCCAGGCTGATACGCTAGATGAGCTCATCGATATTCTGGACTTTGATGACCGGGATACAGCAAAGCAATCGCTCCGGGATTACAACGCAGCCGCAGCAGACCCCGCCGGGTTCGATCCATCCCGGAAGGACGGCCTCAAGACATCCGGATTGAATCCTGAGAAGACAAACTGGGCGCTTCCACTTAACAAGCCGCCATTTGTTGCCTATTCTGCAACTGGCGGCATCACTTTCACATTTGGCGGCGTTAAAGTTTCCGAATCAGCAGCGGTGATGGGCGTTGATTGGCGGCCCATCCCGGGCCTGTTTGCCTGTGGAGAAATGGTTGGTGGGTTGTTCCACGGGAATTATCCGGGGGGCTCTGGCCTCGTCTCCGGCGCAGTATTTGGGAAAATCGCTGGCAAGAGCGCAGCCGCAGCAGCACAAGCTTGACAGATGCCGCGTGATGTCGCGCAATAAGACTCTAAGAACAAGAATGTCCGGAGCAAGTCTGCATCCGGAAAACTGGAGGGAATGTTCCATGGCAGTATCACGCCTGCTTAAAGGGCTTGCGATCGGCGCAGCCGCCATCGGCTTGATGGCGTCGCCAGCTTCGGCGCAAGACAAGACGATCAAAATCGGCGTTATCTATGACTATTCCGGCCCGCTCGCTGGTGGTGGCTCAGAGCTACAGGCTCTCGGTGCCAAAACCATCATTGATTACTACAATGAGCAGGGCGGTGTTGAAGGCTACAAGATCGAAGCGATCTACGCCGATGCGCAGTCCAAGCCTGACATTGCGATCAATGAGGCCGTCCGCCTGATTGAGCAAGAAAAGGTGGATATGCTGCTGGGCTTCTATTCTTCGGCACAGTGCGTTCCGGTTTCGGCCAAGGTCGATAGCCTGAAAAAGTTCATGTGGATCACCACCTGTATTTCTCCCGCAGTGCTGAAAGACCGCGGCCTGAAATACGTGTTCCGCCCGCAAGTTCATGGCGGCATGTTTGGTGAACTCTCTGTTGAGTTCCTGCATGCGAACGCTAAGGAAAAATTTGGCGTTGACCCTGCGGACCTGCGCATCGCCATCATCCACGAAGACGGCCCTTATGGTTCCGGCGTTGCTAGCGGTAACGAAGGCAAGGCTGAAGCGCTTGGGATGAAGGTGGTGTTGAATGAAGGCTATGCGGCAACCGCATCTGACCTTTCTGCACTGGTCACCAAGCTGAAGCGCGCCCGCCCGGATGTCATCCTGCACACTGGCTATAATCCAGACATCACCTTGTTCTTCCGCCAAGCGAAAGAGCGTGGATTGAAGTTCAAAGCTTTGATCGGCCATGGTGCCGGTTATGGCGTGGTGGATCAGCTATATGATGCGCTCGGCGACGATGTTGACTACATCTTCAACGTTGATCCGGTGTCCATCTGGCTGCTTGATCCTAAAACTTTGAAGCCAGGCCTTGCCGCTATGACGGATATGGTTGGCCAAAAGTACCTGGTCGCTAAGCCTGATACCAAAACCAAGTCTGCCCATGTCGGCATGGCTGCATCCAATGCAAACGTATTCTTCGCTGACGTGCTGCCGCGCGCAATCAAGAAATACGGCGGTATTGATTCTGAAGCCCTGCGTAAAGCGGCTCTGGAAACGGATATCCCTGTTGGCGGTACGCTGCTCGGCTACGGGGTCAAGTTCCCGGCACCCGGCACGACCAACATGGACGGTCAGAATGCGATCGCTTCACCCGTCGTGATGCAATACGTGCAACGCGAAGTGAAGATTGCTTGGCCGAAGGCGCTGCAGACCATTGATCCGGTCATGCCGCTGCCGAAATCTTCGCCGTACACCAAATAGTCCGGCTGAGAGAATAAACGTGATTGATCTGGCAAGAGGGGTTTTGACGCTGTGTTGACCGTCAAAGGGCTCACCAAGCGCTTCGGCGGCTTCACAGCCGTCAACAACGTCGATTTCGAAGTCGAACGGGGGGAAATTCTGGGCCTGATTGGCCCGAATGGTTCCGGTAAGAGCACGATTTTTAATATGCTCTCCGGAAACCTCCCGCCCAACGCCGGGTCGGTTAATCTGAACGGGCTGGAGATTGCGGGCGTACCGTCCCACCGCATTTGCGGTATGGGCGTTGGCCGTACTTTCCAAATACCCCGCCCAATCAGACGCCTTACGATATTTGAGAACGCCATGCTCGCAGCCTATTACGGCAGTGCAGGTGAGGTGACGCGGGCAGAGGCGGAAAAGAACGCCGAACGCTCGCTCGAAATGGTTGGCTTGCCAACCGCCAGGGATGCTGATGTCGCGACCCTGGGTGCTGCCGGCTTGAAAAAGCTTGAGTTGGCCAAAGCGCTTGCAACAGGTCCGTCGCTACTGCTGTGTGACGAAAGCCTGGGTGGGCTCGACGAGACTGAAATGGATCAGGCAGCGGATATGTTGAAAGACATCCGTACCGAACTAAACATCACAATCATCTGGGTCGAGCATATTATGGGCGTGCTCATGCGCGTTGTGGACCGCGTGATGGTGCTGGATCATGGTGAAAAGATTGCAGAAGGCCTGCCTGCAGATGTCGCGCGCGATCCAAAAGTAATTGAGGTCTACTTAGGCACGGATGAATCCGCCGCCGAGGCCACTGCTGAGCGCGTCGGGTAGGGACAGAAACATGCTCGTTATTGACGACGTTACTGCCGGGTACGGCGATTTCACCGCTCTCCGCAACGCTTCGATTGAAGTAAAAGCCGGCGAGGCTGTGGCCGTGATTGGCCCTAATGGTGCTGGGAAATCGACGCTGATGCGTGCGATTTCCGGCATGATCCCGCTTAAGGGCGGCACGATCACGATGGAAGGCCAATCGATCAGCTCTATCCCAGCGCACAAGATTGTTGAGACTGGTATTGCGCACGTACCGGAGAACCGGCGCCTGTTCGCGCGGATGAGCGTAGAAGAGAATCTGCGTGTTGGTTGCTATGCCAAGCCATTCCGCGCTGCTTTCGATAAACGGCTGGAATTCGTTTATGAGCTTTTCCCGCGCATGAAAGAGCGCCGCAATCAGCTTGCGGGCACCATGTCCGGCGGTGAACAACAGATGTGCGCCATTGGCCGCGCGTTGATGTCTGACCCCAAAATCCTGCTGATGGATGAGCCCTCCGCGGGGCTGGCACCGGTTATTGTGCAGCAGGTGTTTGAACTCATCCGCCGCATTCGTGCAGAAGGCCTAACGGTCTTGATCGTGGAACAGAATGTGCAGCAGGTGCTGAAAGTCGTGGACCGGGCATATTTGCTGGAGGCTGGAACGATCCGGCACAGCGGGTCGTCGGCCGAACTGCTTGGCAGTGAAGATATCCGCAAAGCCTATATTGGCGTTTAGGAAGCAAGCGGCATGATGGAAATTATCAATGAGTATGTCTTCAGCGTTTTCTTTGTGGAGACGTTGTTGAATGGCCTGCTATATGGCGGCGTTCTGGCGCTGTTGTCACTTGGGCTTAATCTCATCTTCGGCGTGATCGATGTTGTGTGGATCTGCTATGCGGAGCTTGTGATGCTCGGCATGTATACGATCTACTTCATGCATGTCCGCTATGGCATTCCGCTGATCCCATCCAGCGTCATATGTGTGCTGATGGTGGCTTTGCTGGGATACGTGTTGCACCGAATAATCATCGCCCATGTGCTTGGGAAAGCGCCAATTAACCAGTTGCTTGCAACGGGTGGGGTGCTGTTCTTCCTGCAGAGCATCGCGACATTGATGTTCGGCGTAGAGTTCTTAAGCCTTGGTGTCAGCCTTGGCAGCTTCCAGCTGACCGAAGATATCTATCTGTCCAAATCCCAATTCGTTGCGTTCATCGTAGCGGCAGCGGCAGTGGCTGGAATGTATTTCTTCCTCTCCCGCTCCTACATGGGGGCCGCGATCCGGGCGATTAGCCAAGACCGCGAGATCATGATTCTGATGGGGGTTGATGCGAACCGGCTTTATGGCATCACGTCTGCGATTGGCGGCGGGCTGGCGGGTCTTGCGGCTTGCCTGCTGGCGCTGCAGTTCGATGTGCATCCCTTTGTCGGCATCAGCTTTGGCCCGATCGTGTTCATGGTGTGTGTGATGGGCGGGCTCGGCAATCTGGTTGGTGGGTTCATTGCAGCCTTTGTGTTTGCTGAATTGATTGCCATTGGCGGCTATTTCGCAGACCTGGAATGGGGCACCGTGCTGGCGTTCTGCGTATTTGTGATCACGATGTTTATTAGGCCCGAAGGCCTGTTTGCGAGGAAGTCATGAGCCGTCTTCCGCTAATGCTGATCGGCCTTGCCGGGCTGATCGCAGTGCCTTTCATCGGTGTTCCGCCATACTGGCTGCACATCATGATCATCATCCTGATTTGGTCATTCGCTTATACGGGTTGGTCAGTTATGGGCCGGTTTGGCTTGGTCTCTCTGGGCCATGGCGCGTTTATGGGGATTGGCGCTTACGGCACTGCGCTGCTTTGGAACCATGCAGGTCTGACGCCTTGGGTTGGCATACCCGTTTCCATGCTGCTCGCAGGCGCGTTTGCGCTGCTGATCGGATATCCCTGCTTTAAATACAAAATTGTCGGCCACTATTTTGCGCTGGTCACGTTGGCGCTTTCGGTCATCGTTGGCCAAGTTATTATTGCGACGCGTAAGCATACCGGTGGTTCACTCGGCTATACGCCTGAGCCCCATGGTGGGGATGGTTTCTCAATCTATGCCTTGCAATTCCCAGAGAAAGCGCATTTCTATCTAATTGCGCTTGCGGCTTGGGTTGTCGGCCTCGTGATATGGCGCATGGTGGATAAATCCATGTCGCGCTATGCACTGGAAGCGATTTCTGAGGATGAAGATGCATCAGCAGCCGTCGGTGTTCAGGTAACCCGCGAGAAGCTCAAGATCACGATGTTGAGTGCGGTGATGACCGCGTTCGCGGGAGCAATGTATTGCCAATATCAGCTCTTCGTGTCGCCAGATACGGTCGCGGGCGTTGGTATTTCACTGCAAATCGTATTCGCCGTTGTCGCTGGTGGGATCTATACGCAGTTCGGTCCAACGGTTGGTGCGATCATCACGATCATCCTGGCAGAAGTTTTGCGGATCAACATTGGTGAGCTTGAAGGCCTGCTGGGTTTCCGTCCATTCGGTCTCGACAACACAATCTACGGTATCATGTTGGTGCTGTTCATCATCTTCCTGCCGCGTGGGGTTCTGGGCTCTATCCAGGCGCGTATGAAGGGCGGCGCGAAAGCGTAACCGCAATAGACTTGACGCGTTCGTCTGGCGCCGCACATTGGGGCTATGGATGATTCGAGCGGCAAAACTAACGTAAAGAAGTCTGCGCCAGCCTTGGGCTCAGCGGATGCTGCCGCGTCTGACGACAGCAGAGATGCGTCCAGTCGAATTGAGGACGGGGTGCAGGTTCTCCGCACGGCTATCAAGACATTGCCGAATGGTCCGGGCGTTTACCGTATGCTCGATGCGCGCGGGACGGCGCTTTATGTGGGTAAGGCGCGCTCGCTGAAAAAGCGCGTGCCGTCATACACTCGCATTAACCAGTTGCCGAACCGCCTCAAGCGGATGGTGTCTGAAACATCGTCTCTAGAGATCGTGACGACCCATACAGAGGTCGAGGCGCTGCTGCTTGAGATCAATTTGATCAAGCAGTTGCGCCCCCGCTATAACGTGCTGCTTCGTGACGACAAAAGCTTCCCCCACATCCTGATCGCACGGGATCATGCATACCCGCAGATCGTTAAACATCGCGGCGCGCAGAAGCGGGAGGGGGATTATTTCGGCCCATTTGCCTCTGCCGGGGCGGTAAACCGCACGCTGACAGCTTTGCAAAAAGCCTTCCTGCTGCGCTCATGCAATGACGCCGTATTCCGTGCGCGCACCCGGCCATGCCTGCTGTATCAAATCAAACGGTGCGCGGCACCCTGTGTGGAATATGTGTCGGCTGATGAATATGAACTGCTGGTGGCCGAAGCAAAGCGCTTCCTCACGGGCGATAGCCGCAATGTGCAGGATACGTTTGCCACCCGTATGAATGAGGCAGCGGAGGCCTTGGACTTCGAGACTGCCGCCACATACCGGGACCGGATTCGCGCGCTGGCTCATGTTTCCAGCCGCCAAGACATCAATGTCGAAGGTGTTGGCGATGCGGATGTATTCGCGCTGGCCGAGCAGGGTGGGCAGACCTGCGTCCAGGCGATCTTCTTCCGGGGTGGCCAGAATTTTGGTGGCCGCGCCTATTTTCCGAGCCAGACCAGGGACCTTACGCCTAGAGCGGCCCTGGCAGCGTTCCTTGGTCAGTTCTATGGGGATCGTCCTCCAACGGCGCTCGTCCTCGTATCCGAATTGCCGGATGAATTGGCGCTGCTAGAGGAAGCTCTGGCGTTGAAAGCTGATAGGCGGGTTTATGTGCGTGCGCCACAGCGGGGCGGGAAGCGGCGCTTGCTAGATCATGCGCTGACCAATGCGAAAGATGCGCTCGGCCGGAGAATGGCTGAAAGTGCGACCCACATTAAGCTATTGGCGGGTGTGGCCGAAGCCTTCGGTTTGGAAGCACCACCGCAACGTATTGAGGTTTATGATAACTCTCATCTTGGTGGCACAAAGCCGGTCGGGGCTATGGTCGTCGCGGGGCCAGAAGGGTTTGAGAAGAATCAGTATCGGAAATTCAACATCCGCAGCGTTCAAGACGGGGACGACTACGCGATGATGCGCGAGGTCATGACCCGCCGCTTCAAGCGCGCCCAGGAGGCGGAGGCGAATGGTGAGGAGGTTGTTTGGCCGGACCTTCTGCTCATCGATGGCGGTAAAGGCCAACTTTCAGCCGTCTCTGAAGCCTTGCAGGACCTCGGCATTGAAGATTTGGCAGTGGTAGGCGTCGCCAAAGGGCCAGACCGCGATGCCGGGCGGGAACGGTTTTTTAAGCCAGGTGAGGAAGGCTTTCTGCTGCCTGAGAACCATCCGGTGCTGCATTACCTGCAACGCCTTCGGGATGAGTCCCACCGGTATGTAATCGGCGCCCAACGCCAGCGGCGGACGAAAGCAATTAGTGAGAATCCGCTGGATGATGTCGCAGGCGTCGGTGCAGCCAGAAAGCGGGCATTGCTAGCCCGTTTCGGGTCCGCCAAGGCAGTAGGCCGTGCAGGGCTTGAAGACCTTGAGACCACGCCGGGCATCAGCAAAGCTGTCGCCCAACGGGTCTATGATCACTTCAACGGTTAGCGGAGCTGCATAACGCCTGCAACGAGCTGGTCCGCCGTTACCCGCACCTGATTTTCAAGGCCCGGCGCGTAGGAGATAGGGATGCGGGGTGCCGTTAGCCGTAAAGGCGGGCGTTGCAGCTTATCGAAATGCTTCTCCGCCATCGTTGCCACAATTTCACCGCCAAACCCGCCAACGCCAACGGCTTCGTGCGTGACAATCAACCGGCCCGTCTTAGCGATAGACCGTGCGACTGCAGCTTCATCCCATGGCCAAAGCGTGCGGAGGTTGATGACTTCTACATGCACGCCGTCCGCAGCAAGCGTCTTTGCGGCCTCCATGGCGACATGCACTTGTGCGGACCAAGCGACAATGGTGCAAGCATCGCCTTCCTGCATGACATGGGCTTTGCCAAATTGTTCAGGGCCGTATTCAAAATCTGCAGCACCTTCATCCACTTCGCCTTCGAAGTCCCAAAGATGCTTGTGTTCCATATAGACAACAGGGTCATCGATGCGGATAGAGGAGCGCAGAAGGGTGTAGTTATCCTGTGCCGTTGCGGGTGCAGCAACCACGAGCCCTGGAATATGCGCATACCAGGCTTCCAGTGATTGGGAATGTTGCGCGGCAGAGGATCGCCACATGCCCATGGGTTCTCTGACAGTCAGCGGCACTTTGCTTTGCCCGCCAAACATATAGCGGGCCTTCGCGGCCTGATTCACCAGCTCGTCCACAGCGCAGAGTGCGAAGTCAGCGAAGCGCATCTCGACAATAGGGCGGGCACCGGCCATAGCAGCCCCAACGGCTGCGCCCATAATTGCGGCCTCGGAGATCGGCGCAGAGCAGATGCGGTCCGTGCCAAATTCTGCTTCCAGGCCCGCATACTGCCCAAAGACCCCACCACGGCCCAGGTCCTCACCTAGGCACCAGACGCTTTGATCCAGGCGCATTTCGGCGATGACGGCCTGGCGGCCTGCTTCACGATAGGTAAGTGCGGGCATGATTAAAGTCCCTGCGGAGCGGGAACCGCGCCGACATCTTGTACATCATCATAAGCAGAGCGAACGGACGGCCAAGGTGCGCCTGCCGCGTCGTCATAGGCTGCCTGCATTTCAGTTTCGGCCGCATTGGCGTCTGCGGTGAGTTCAGCTTCTGAAACGCCAGCACTTGTCAGCAGGTCCGCGGCGCGCTGGATTGGATCATCGGCCCATTTGCCATCAGCTTCGCCATCGGGGCGATACTTGGCGGGATCAACGCTCGTGTGCCCAAGCAGGCGGTATGTCCTGGCATGGAAGAACCGTGGGCCAGTTCCTGCGCGAATTGCCGCGCCAAGGCGCAGCGCCGTTTCCTCAACAGCCATCACATCATTGCCGTCAACGCTTTCCGTTGGCACGCCAAGGGCTTCGGCCCGGGCGCATAGGTCCCCACCGCCTGTGACAGCAGATGATTTCGTGGTGGAGGCATAGCCATTGTCTTCGCAAACAAAAAGTACCGGCAATTTGAACGCCGCAGCCCAGTTCAGGCCTTCAAGGAACGGTCCGCGGTTCACAGCGCCGTCGCCAAAGATGCAGACGGTGATTTGATCGCCGCCGCGCAGCTTAATCGCATGTGCAGCACCCGCAGCGATATTTATATTCGCGCCGACAACGCCGTTGGCACCCAGCATGCCGACATCAAAATCGGCGATGTGCATAGACCCACCTTTACCGCCGCAATTTCCGCCCTCACGGCCAAACAGTTCGCGCATCATGGCGCGGGCGTCGGCACCTTTTGCGAGGGTGTGACCATGCCCACGATGGGTGGACAGCAGCAAATCATCCTTACGAAGCGGTGCACAAACGCCTGCCGCCACAGCCTCTTGGCCGACGGATGGATGGATGGCACCCAAGACGAGCTTGTTGTCAGCAGCACGAATTGCAGCTTCTTCAAACGCCCGAATACGCAGCATGAGGCGACGACGCTCGCGAAGGCGGGCCGTGTCGAGATTGGCTTGATTCATGAGATTAGATTGCTTCCAAGGGCGCGTTCAGGGCGACAGTAGAAGCCGTGATAACACCACCACGATCCCCAATCTCTACGGAGCCAAAGCGTTGAGCAAACGCGTCTGGCAGCGGACGGGAGTTTGGCGTGCAGAGCCAGAGGCGCAGCAGGTGACGCCGCTTATCCAGTTCAGGCCAATCTTCGAAGTCGAGCCGGTCGTGCATCAGTGTGTGGTTGTGCGCAAGCTGAATGTCACCGGGCCGGAATTCCATATCCAGCTTCAACTTTCGATCATTTGCCAGCTTGTCAAACATATCGAGTGCGGCGATCCGTTTTTCGGTGAGCCTATTCGCATCCGCAAAGCGCATGGCGCTGTCGATATATTGGCGCTGATAATGCACAGTCAGCCGTCCCTCGTGCCAGGTCAGCGGAGGAAGCTCATAGTATTCTTTCATGCCGACAGGCACTTCACCGCGCCGATCCACAGCGTTTGGTTGGAACAGTTCCAGCGCAAGCTCAGGCGCTTCTGCCCGCATCACATTGTAGACTGACATCGCGCTGACGAGCATGGACTCGCCGCCAGATTTGGCAGTCTTCAAGCAAACTAGGCCAACGATATCGGTCGAGTCGGTATGGAATGTCTGGCGCGCCGTTGTTTGGTAAATGCGGGCGGTTGGGTCTTTCGGGTCGCGGCCCAGATCGCGGACATGGCCGAGGATATGGCCTTTGGCGTTCTGGGAGCGGGCTTTGCCGATATGCGCGCCGACGCCATAAAACGCAGCTGCTGATAGCTCTGTGCCCCATTCTTCAACCGGAATGCCACGTAGCACCGCGAACCCGCGACCATTCTGGATTTCATCACTAACCGCAGCTATCCGTCCGCTCAGCGACGGTAGCGGAAAGGCGTCCTTCGTGATCTTAGCGATGTCGCCACCGGCACTATTGAGCGCGGCTTCTGCGGCGGATTTGATCTCGGCATTGTCCGCGTCGGAAAGCTGCTCAATCCAGCTATCATCAGCGAAATCTGCGCTATGCCAAGCAGAACGGCCTTCGATGGCGGGGGGAAGGTCAGCTACAGTTTTGATATCTGTGTTGATCGATAGATTGATTTGCGCGCCGTCCATGACGTTCGCTCCTTCGCTTAAGAAATTAGTCCCGAGCCCAGCCTTGGCCCCAAAGATTGACGGCTTTGCCATCCGCAGGCCACCAGCGGGGGGCCATATCGCGGGGCATATGTTCGATTTCGGCAGAGATTTCGACCTTATCGCCCAGCGGATCTTCAATCATGAAGAACAGATTGTTCCCGGCACCGTGCCTGCCAGGCCCCCACCAGATTGGCACTTCCATATTGCCCATGTGGTCGGCCCAATCACGAATATCCATCCAGCCTGACGTTTCGTAGCAGTGATGGTCGCCACGAATGGATGAAGCGCCGAAGCACGCAAAACTGTGATGCTCCGGGTCCGTTCTGTAGAAAGCGACATGCTTGCTGTCACGGTTGGCACCGTCCTTCAGAACATAATCTGATGCAGCCATGCCAAGCGTATTTTCATAGAAGTCCATCATCGTCGCAAGGTTTGGCGTTGCAACGACCACATGCTGGAGGCGGCCTTTCAACGACATTGGCACCCGATTATTAGCAGCGCGAATTGACGGCAGGTCAGGACGGCTGAGGCCGAATACGCTAACCCACCCATCAGGGTCACGGACTGCTACGGCGTCGTCGCTAAATACCGGAGACGGGTTTGGGAGGCATTCCACGCCCTGAGCCGTCAGGAACGCCTTTACGCCTGCCAGTTGACCAGCGCTTTGCAGTCGGTAGCTGTGATAGGGCCGTCCACTGGCTTCGCCCGGCCCGATAAGAATGCGACGACCGTGGCCCTGAAGCAGCATCACGCCATCAGCCAGATCAATGGCTTCGTAGCCGATAACATCACAGTAGAAATCTGCCAATGCGACCGGGTCCGGCGCATCCAGGCGAATATGGTCCAGTTGTGCCGGCCAGATAGGGGAATCGAGCGCCATTGGGCTATCCGTAAGTCAAAGAGAACTGCCCGTGAAGATTACCCCAATCGGCTGACATGACGCCAGGGCACTACTTCTTGTCGGAATTCAGCACATCTTCGACGGCGCTCTCGTCCTCATCAATCAGAATATCTGCGCGTTCCTGCTGGAGGAGCATGAACGACCGGCTGTCCCGATGCCCCCAGCCACGGTTAAGTGCTTCCGTCATCTCGGCCCGGGTCAGGTCAATCATGCGCGCTGGAACGCCAACATCCCGCGCCATTTCTGCAGCAAGGCTGACATCCTTATGGGCGAGCTTGAGCGCGAAATCTGCAGGATCATAGCTGTTGATCATGTAGTGATCCGCCAGACTGTCGAATGTGCGCGTCCGGCCACGTGCGCCCATGCGGATGGCTTCAAACAGCGCCAATGGATCAACGCCCGCTTTAACGCCGACAGCAAAAATTTCACCAATCGCAGACTGGATCGCATAGCCCGCGCTGTTGTGGACCAGCTTAGCCACCGACCCTGCACCGATGGCACCAATATAGCGCACGGCGTCACCCATAGCGTCTAGCGGGGCGCGGTTTGCATTGAATACTTCCTCATCGCCGCCAACCCAGATTGCCAATTTGCCGGACGCCGCACCCTTTGGGCCGCCAGATACCGGCGCATCGAGCATGTGCACACCTTGCGCCGCAAATTCTGCGTGGATTTCGCGCACGACTGCTGGAGAATTGGTGGAGAGATCATAGAAGACTGAACCGGGTTTCATTCCGGCCAGCATGCCCGTGTCAGCATCGGTCGCAACCGCGCGAACTTCTGGCGGGCCGGGTAGGGACGTTAGCACGACATCACATTGTTCCGCCAATGCCCGGGGGCTATCGGCCCATTTAGCACCGGCATCTATGTGACGTTGTGCAGCCTGACGTGCGATATCGTGGACGATCAGATCATAGCCTGCCTTCTGGATATTCGTGGCGAAACTGGCACCCATGGTACCGAGGCCGATGAATCCGACTTGCATGATGTTTTTCCTGTGCGGTGATGGTCTAAGAATGGAGAAATCTTATGGGCCAGACAGGCGCTTCCGCAAGCAAGGTTGATCCGCTAGAATCATGATTATGGATACAACAGATGTCATTGTAATTGGTGGCGGCATGGTCGGCGGTGCCATAGCCTATGGCCTAGCGCGCGCCGGTGCCGACACGCTCATGCTGGATGAGGGCGATGACGCAATTCGAACAGCGCGCGGGAATTTTGGCTTAGTTTGGGTGCAAACCAAAGGGCGCGGCCTACAACGCTACCAAGACTGGTCGCGCGAATCCTCCGAGATATGGACGGAGTTTTCGGATGATTTGCAGGAAAGCACAGGCGTTAACACCGGGTATGAGAAGCCGGGCGGGTTGACGCTGTGTACGTCTGAGGAAGACGTCCGCGCATCAGAAGAAATCATCACCGCCATGAAGGCCCAGGCGGGCAACGGCCAATATGATGCCTGGATGATTGACCGTCAGGAAATAGAAGCGCTTGTGCCGGGCGTTCGGTTTGGACCGGATGTTCTAGCTGCCTCATTCTGCCCCCATGATGGCCACGCCAATCCACTGAAACTACTGCGCGCAATGCATGCTGGATTTCAGAAAGCGGGTGGGCGCTATCAACCGAACGCCAGCGTCGTGGATATCGTGCGCGATGGTGAAGGTTATGCTGTCTTGACGGCAGAAGGTGCACGCTACGGCGCTGCGAAAATTGTTATCGCCTGCGGTCATGGCATCCCGGAGCTTGCGGCAAAGGTTGGCTTGCATTGCCCGACGCGCCCGCAACGGGGCCAGATATTGGTAACGGAACGACTACAGCCAATGCTGCCTTTGCCCATGGGCAGTATCCGGCAGACGGACGAAGGCTCCATCATGCTGGGCGTTTCCCACGAAGAAGTCGGGTTTGATGACCGGAACACTGGTGATGTTTCTGGCGCTATTGCTGCACGGGCGGCGCGTATTCTGCCGGATTTGGCGAACGTCAATATCGTGCGTTCCTGGGGCGCGCTCCGCATCATGCCGCTTGATGGCTGCCCGATCTACGATGAATCGGAAACGTGGCCGGGTGTATTCATGACGACCAATCATTCCGGCGTGACGCTCGCGAGTGTCCATGCCAAGCATATTCCCGACTGGATACTACGGGGCGAGACGCCCGTGGGGTTCCAGGATTTCTCCGTGAAGCGCTTTGAGGGAACGCCCCATGCTGCGCCGACCGGTTGAACCAGAGGGCAATGCAGCTGTGCGGCTGACGATCGCCGGGCAGTCAGTTACAGCACGGCGCGGTGAAAGTGTTGCGACAGCGGCATTGGCGGCGGGCTTGCAAGCCACGCGAAATGCGCCGGTATCTGGTGAGCCCCGGGCACCCTATTGCTTGATGGGGGTGTGCTTCGAATGCTTGATGACGATTGACGGTCAGCCAAACCGCCAAGCCTGTCTCGTCCCGGTGCAAGAGGGCATGACCGTAGAACCGCAAATGCAGCGCCCGTCGCTTGGAGTGAGCGGTGATGGCTGATTCGGTTGATATCGCTGT
This sequence comes from uncultured Alphaproteobacteria bacterium, assembly GCA_938083135.1. GTDB lineage: Bacteria > Pseudomonadota > Alphaproteobacteria > Bin95 > Bin95 > VMCJ01. The sequence goes on from CALLKY010000035.1 coordinate 58,985, forward strand.
GCTGGGCGCTGGTCCGGCTGGCATGGCTGCGGCTGTCATTTCTGCCAATGCCGGGCTGAAAGTTGCGGTTCTGGATGATCAGGCTGTCCCCGGTGGCCAGATATGGCGGAACGTCGAGGCTGTTGCTGCACGCGGCGACCTTGGCCTGTTTGGCGATGATTATGCTGCCGGTGTTGATGCGGTCGCGGATTTTCGGGCTACTGATGTGGATTACCGTCCGCTTTCCCGGGTCATTGGGGTTGAGGGTGCCGATATCGGCGGTGATGTCCTTTATGTGCGGGACGGGAAGGCCGGGCGACTGCATGCCAAGCGGCTGATCATCGCGCTTGGTGCTTATGAACGCCCGATGCCATTTCTGGGATGGACATTACCTGGCGTGATGACCGCTGGTGCCGCGCAGATCGCGTTGAAGACAGGTGGGCTATTGCCCAAGCGGCCCTTCGTCTTGGCGGGGCAAGGACCTCTTCTGCTATTATTGGCGGCGCAATTTCGCGCTGCTGGTGCGGCACCTGACGTTCTCCTACGCCTGGATGATCCTGGAAGGAAATGGTCTGCAGGCAAGCATGGATTGCGCGCGCTTGCGGGTTTTTCAGACCTATTGAAGGGCCTGAAATGGCAACGGGCATTATCCGATGATGTCGGTAAAACGATTGCAGGCGTCACGCAGCTTGAGGCGTCCGGGGGCGATCGACTAGCGGCTGTGCATTGGCAAACGGCTGACGGTATGGCCGGGGAAGCGAAAGCTGCCACTTTGCTTGTGCATGACGGCGTAATCCCGAATGCACAGTTGACGCGGGCGATGCGCATTCCACACAGATATGACGCTGCGGCTGCAGCTTGGAGCCCGGAAGCCTCCACCGATGGACAACTCGCTGACACAGATTGGGCGTATGTCGCCGGGGATAATGCGGGCATTCTCGGCTGGGCAGCGGCAACTGCCACTGGCGCCAAGGCGGGGGCGGCTGCTGCAGCTGCACTTAGTGCCAAAGCCGCAGTCTCGAATGACGTCGATAGACGCCTTGGCCGCGCACGTGCAGTCCGGCCTTTGCTCGACGCACTTTATCCACCAGCACAGGCTTTCACCGCCATTTCAGACGACACAGTCATTTGCCGGTGTGAGGCAATCAAGGCAGGCGCGGTCCGTGAAGCCTTGGCCATGGGGGCGCAAGGCCCAAACCAGATCAAAGCCTTCCTCCGCACGGGTATGGGGCCATGCCAAGGCCGGATGTGCGCCTATACAGTCGCTGCGTTGGCGGCTGAGGCACAGGGGACTGCGCTGGCAGACACGGACCTTATGCGTCTTAGAATGCCCATAAGTCCTGTAACGGTGGCAGAGATGGCGCACTTGAATGAGACAGATATGGATTTACCAACTGCCTGATCTGTATACGCGATCACAGTGTTTTCATGTCTCTAATGAGACGACACCCGACAAAGGTGCTAATACTCGCAATCAAATGCACAGTCCGCGGAATGGAGTCTTCACGATGTCGCTGATTGCTCGCCGATTATTACTGCCTTTGCTGGCGCTCTGCGTTGCCCTTGCCGCACCGCTCGCTGCTGGAGCCGTGCCTTACAAGGTGGACCGGTCGCATGCGTTCGTGCACTTCGAAGTGACCCACCTGGGAATTTTCCCGTATCCTGGTCGCTTCAAGCAGTTTCGCATGAAGCTGGATTACGATCCGGCAAATGTTGAGAACTCTAAGGTCGAGGTTGATATTCCACTTAAGAGCCTAGAGACCGATGACGGCTTGATGAACGAAACGCTGCTCGGCGAACAGTTTTTCGATGTACGGAACTTTCCAAAGATGACGTTTGAAAGCACCAGCATCAAGCGCACGGGCGAGGATACCGGCATCATTGAAGGTGAACTAACGCTCCATGGATATACAAAGACCGTGAGATTCGACGCCAAATTTCGTGGAACGGCAAAGAGCCCATTTAGTGGCAAGTCCATCATGGCAATAACAGCCGTTGCAGAGGTGGACCGGACAAAATGGGGCCTCACGGCTTGGCGTCCCTTCGTTGGAAATACGGTCACGATCCGTATCGGCTTCGAAGCTTCGCCTGAATAACTGGCGAGCGATCTGATGGCGCTGAAGAGCACGCCCGCGAAGTTTGGGGGCATTGCAAAGCTATTCCATTGGGTGATGGCGATCCTGATTATCGCGATGCTGGCGCTTGGACTGTATATGCATGAACTGCCGTTCAGCCCGGACAAGTTCAAACTTTATGCGTGGCATAAATCCTTCGGCATGCTGATTTTGATGCTTGCGCTGCTACGTCTTGGCTGGCGAGCGATTGATATCCGCCCGGACCACGTCCCAGGCATGCCACCAAAGCATGTGAAACTCGCAGCAGCCGCCCATTGGGCGCTTTACGGCTTGATGCTGTCATTGCCTTTGTCTGGGTGGTTGATGACATCCGCAACTGGCACGCCGATTGATCTGTTCAATACCGGCATTCTGGTGCCGAACCTGATTGGTGCCAGTGAAGATGCATTGAACCTGCTCAAGACCATCCACGAGATCCTCGGCAAAGCACTCATGGCCGTGGCCGCAATCCATATCGGTGCAGCGCTGAAGCACCAGTTCGTGGATAAGGACGCGACGCTACGTCGGATGCTGCCGGGCGGGCGGGTCTAGCGGACTTTCCAGCTGCACCTTCAAATGCCTATGCTTTGCGCGGACAGAACAGGAGGCAGTGCCATGGTGACGGTTGTTCGGAATACGGATTGGGCGGTTGTATGGAACAGTGCCCAGGGTCGCCATGAATACGCACGCAGCGTTGATATCGCGTTCGATGCGAGCGGTATCCTATTTGTTGGCAAGTCGTATGAGGGGCCGTTCGCGCAGGAGCTTGATGGCTCGGAGCGTTTAGCCCTCCCAGGCATGGTCAATATCCACACACACCCGACCAGCGAGCCACTGCGCAAGGGCATGACTGATGAGACGCTCAGTCCCGGATTTTGGCATTCCTCACTGTATGAATTCCTGACGACCATAGGCAATGATCCAGAAGGCATGCGCGCCGCCGTGCAAGTGGCGATGGCGGAATTGATGCTGTCTGGTGTTACGACTGTCGTTGACCTTTCCGTACCGTTCGAAGGCTGGCTGGATATTCTGGCTGACAGCGGGCTGCGCGCCTGCATCGCACCCATGTTTCGCGATGCGCGCTGGCTGACGAGAGACGGTCATAGCCTTGAATATGAATGGGACCATCAAGCAGGCCGCCAGGCCTTTGACGCCGCAATGCGCTTGGTCGAGAGCGCAAGGCAGCACCCATCTGGGCGGCTATCCGGCATGGTGACGCCTTCCCAGATCGATACATGCAGTGCAGACCTTCTGCGTGACGCTCATGACCATGCAAATGAGCGCAATCTGCCGTTTCAAATCCACTGCGCCCAGAGCATGACTGAATTCCAGGAAATGCAACGTCGCCATGGCATGACGCCGGTTCAATGGCTGGATGAGGTTGGCGCATTGGATGAGCGCTCAATCATCGGCCATGGGATATTCCTGGACCATCATCCTTGGGTGCATTGGCCGACACGCAAGGACTTGGGGCTGCTTGCGGATAAGGGTGCCACCGTCGCCCATTGCCCCACAGTTTTCGGCAAGCGTGGCATCAACCTTCGTAGCTTTGGCGAGTACAAGCGAAACGGCATCAATCTTGGTATCGGGACGGACACGTATCCCCATAATTTTATTGAGGAAATGCGGAATGCCGTTTATCTGGCCCGGGCTGCTGCTGGCCGTTTGGATGATACATTCGCCAGTGACGTATTCGAAGCGGCAACCATTGGCGGGTCCAAGGCGCTCCGCCGTGATGACATTGGCCGCCTGAGCGTCGGTGCCAAGGCGGATGTTGTGTTGGTGGATGTCAGCGACCGGTCCATGAAGCCGCTTTATGATCCCCTACGAAGCCTGATTTTCGTGGCGGGAGAACGGCCCATCCAAGATGTTTTCGTCAATGGGGAAGCGATTGTGCGCAATGGCGACTGCCTGACCATTGATCTTGAAGCCGCAACGCAGGCTCTGCAAGAAGCACAGAAGCGGGCTGCGGCCCTAACGTCAGAGCGCGATTGGGCTGGGCGGACGATTAGTGAACTGGCACCGCTAAGCTTTCCGATGTCAGGCTCTTCATAAGTCCGTTACGAAGGCTAGGCCTTGGAGGCATATCCGGGCTACCAATCGGCATTCCGCCACGATAGAGCCCAGTATGCAGCCAAGCGCCCCCATTGAACGCGATATCGTCCTGATCGGCGGCGGCCATGCCCATGTTGCCGTCCTGAAGATGTTTGGCATGAAGCCAGAACCCGGTGTGCGCATCACGTTGATCGCGCGGGATATTATGACGCCATACTCCGGCATGTTGCCGGGCCTTCTGCGCGACGTTTATAGCCATGATGAATGTCACATTGATCTTGGAAAACTTACCCGTTGGTCCGGCGCTCAGTTGATCCGAGCGGCTGCATCCGGGCTTGATCCCATTGCGCAGGAAGTGTTGTTTGAAGATCGTCCGCCGCTTGCCTATGACTTCGTGTCATTCGATATCGGCTCGACGCCGCCTAAAGCCAACATAGCGGGGGCTGCGGAATTTGGTTTACCGATCAAGCCACTAGATTCATTTCTTTCGCGGTTAGCTGAACTGGAAGTAACGTTAGAGTCTGGTGCTTCCCTTGCCGTTATTGGTGGCGGGGCGGGCGGCGTTGAAACAGCTCTTGCCATGCGAAGGCGGTTTCAAAAGCAGGGTGTTGATCTACGGGTGACACTGGTTTGCAAGGGTAACCGCGTGCTTCCGGGCCATAGTGCGGCTGTTGCCAAACGCATGGAACGAGCGCTCAGCGATGCTGACGTTGCGGTGACGCTTGGCTCGGACGCGATTGCGGTGACGGGCGAGGCTGTTCAATTGCAGGATGGCAGACAGGTCCCGGCCGACGTCACGATCCTAGCGACAGGGGCTGCTGCACCGGATTGGCCAGCCCAATCAGGCCTCCGTACTGATGATGGTGGGTTCATCACAATCAACCAATTTCTGCACAGTCCAAGCCACCCAGAGGTATTCGCGACAGGCGACTGCGCGCATTTCCAACCAAGGCCGTTGCCGAAGTCTGGGGTTTATGCAGTGCGTCAGGGGCCTGCGCTCGCAGAGAATTTGCGCCGTGCCGCCTTAGGAAAACCGCTGGAAGCATGGCAGCCGCAAACAAAAACCTTGGCCTTGATGTCGACCGGTGATGGCGGTGCCGTTGTCTCCTATGGCGGCATTGCGGCCAGCGGAAAATGGGCCTGGGCCTGGAAAGACTGGATTGATCGGCGCTGGATGCAGCGCTACCAGGTACTGCCGCCAATGCAGCAAGTACTGCCGAAAGCAAGCAAGTCTGACACGCCTGAAATTATGCGATGCGGCGGATGCGGAGCTAAAGTCGCAAGTCCCGTACTGAAACGCGTTCTGGAGCGCCTGAGCTTGAAAACGGCAGATGGTGTCGCTATGGGCGCTGGCGATGATGCTGCGGTGCTCACGCCGCCGCCGGGTCAAGCCCTCGTTCAAACCGTTGATCAGTTCCGTGCGATTGTGGATGACCCCTATCTATTTGGCGAAATCGCAACGATCCATGCATTGAGTGACCTCTACGCTATGGGCGCTGCCCCACACAGTGCCCTGGTGACGGCCATTCTGCCCCATGCCGGGGAGGCAGCGACGGAGCGGGACCTGCTGCAGCTTTTATCTGGTGTGGCAAAGGCGCTTGACGATGCCAGTGCTGTATTAATCGGCGGCCATACCGGGGAGGGCGCGGAACTATCGCTTGGCCTATCCGTAAACGGCTTTGCGCCGCTGGACCAATTGAAACGAAAAGGCGGCGCGCAGCCCGGTGACGCTTTGATCCTAACCAAGCCACTTGGCGTCGGCGCGATCATGGCGGGGGATATGCGCGGGGTCGCAGACGCAATTGTTGTTGAGGCGGCGATTGCGCTCATGCGGCAATCGTCAGCTAAAGCGGCTGCTGTATTGGCGGGCGCAAAGGCATCAGCCTTAACGGACGTGACAGGGTTTGGCCTCGCCGGTCACCTGATTGAGATGGCGGATGCGGGCAATGTGTCCTTTAGTTTGGACCTCTCCGCGCTCCCACTTATTTCGGGGGCAGAGGCGCTGGTGACGGCAGGCGTCGAAAGCACGATGGCACCGGCCAATGCCGCGTTTGCAGAACGCATTTCTGGGCCAGTGGATGATACCCGCGCACGGTTATTGTTTGATCCACAAACGTCAGGCGGGCTTGCTGCCACTGTACCAGCAGATAATGCTGCGGATATCATTGAACGCCTCAAAGCTGCCGGTTATGAAGACGCTGCGGTAATCGGAGAAGTCCGCGCGGCAAGTGGACGGGATGAGACACTAACGCTTGGCTGACAACTCAACGCCAAGCCGTTTCTGTTCCGTCCAGGTTCAACGCGATACGGGCAATGGCAGGCAGTGCGTCTTCAACTGACCCAAGCCTATTCACTCCATCCATCTCGGGCGCGGACTGTAAGGCGATCACCGGTCGTTCGAACTGCTTGGCATAGGCCATTTCAGACAGAGTGCCATATCCGCCACCAACCGCTACTAAACACAGCCCTGCCTCCGCAATCAGTGCGTTGCGCGCCATGCCAACGCCGCTGGCTAGGGAGACGGTGATATAAGGGTTTGCCGCCCGCCAATCAGCATCTGGCAGCAGGCCGATCACGGTACCGCCTGCCGCGTGGGCGCCTTTGGCTGCCGCGGTCATCACGCCTTCCAATCCTCCACATAGAACTGATAGCCCGAGTTCAGCGACGCCATGGCCAAGCGCTTCAGCATCGGCAAGTTCGGCAGTTGATGCGTCCCGTGGACCAGCGATGGAGACGGGTGCCCGGGCGGGCTTACCGCTTTCCCGTTGGAGCCAGCGGACGGCATCAAACAGCTCAATCTCTGATCCACCCTCCGCACTTTCCGGCACGCGACGCCATACACGGCCGACGGTATCGAATACGCGCGCATTGTCGTCATGGAGAATGTGGGCGGTCCGGTTCAGAAACAGCATCAGCGGGTTGGGCTCCAATGGCGGCGAAATCAAAATTGTGGGCTCGCCAGACTTTGCCCACTCAGCGTAAGGTGGGCAGCATGGGATGCAGGGTAACGAGTCTTGCCTGCGCATTCCATCTTACACCTGCCAGCGCACTAATATTGGATTATCCACCCTATGACTAACGCAGCATCCGGTCCCCGCCTTGCCGTTGATATCGGCGGCACTTTTACAGATGTCGTACTTGAACATGGCGGCCAGCAGACCACCGCAAAAGTGCTGACCACGCCCTCCGCACCTGAAAACGGCGTTATGGATGGGGTTAATCGGGCGTTGGAAGAGTCTGGCGTTGCTGCCTCCGAGATTGCGCTGTTGATCCACGGCACGACACTGGCCACGAACGCTATTATCGAGCGGAAAGGGGCCAAGATCGCGCTGATCACGTCAGAGGGCCACCGGGATGCCGTTGAGATGGCGCTGGAAAACCGGTTTGAGCAGTATGACATCAATATCGACCGGCCAAGCCCATTGGCACCCCGGCAATTACGATGGTCTGTCCGGGAGCGCCTGAATGCACAGGGCGAGGCTTTGCTGGCGTTGGATGACGCATCTGTTGAGGCGATCCTACCGCTGATCGAAAAGCACAAGATTGAAGCTATCGCGGTGGGGCTGCTGCATGCCTACGCAAATCCGGCCCATGAACTGCGCGTTCAGGAGATTATTCGCCAGGCGTATCCCGATTTGCCGATCTCGCTATCCAGCGACGTTTGCCCTGAAATCCGGGAATACGAGCGGCAATCAACGACCTGCGCCAATGCCTATGTGCAGCCTAAAATGGCTGGGTACTTACGGGAATTGGATCAACGTCTGAAATCACAAGGCTTCGGCTGTTCGTTCCTGCTGATGACATCTGGCGGTGGCCTGACGACCCTAGAGAACGCCATGCGCTATCCAATCCGGCTGGTCGAGTCTGGTCCAGCGGGTGGGGCTATTCTGGCGGCAGAAGTGGCGAAAGAATTGGGGCTGAACAGCGTCGTCTCCTATGACATGGGCGGTACCACGGCCAAGCTTTGCCTCATTGATGATGGTGCGCCCCTGGCCACACGAACATTCGAGGTGGCCCGCGCCTACCGGAATATGAAAGGCAGCGGTCTGCCTGTCCGTATCCCGGCAATTGAGATGGTGGAGATCGGCGCAGGCGGTGGCTCCATTGCCGCAATCGACAGCATGGGGCGACTCGCCGTTGGCCCGCAAAGCGCTGGCTCTGATCCCGGGCCAGCCTGTTATGACCTTGGCGGTGCCGAGCCAACGGTGACGGACGCGGACGTACTGCTTGGCAAGATTGACCCGGCATTATTCGCTGGCGGCAATGTAAAGCTGTCGCCGGATAACGCAGGCGCAGTGATCGAGGCCAAGATCGGCGGTGCGATGGGGCTTTCAGCACCGCTTGCAGCTTACGCAGTCGCTGAGATCGTGGATGAAAACATGGCAAATGCGGCCCGGGTCCACGCGATTGAATGGGGCAAAGATATCTCCGAACGCGCCATGATCGCCTTTGGCGGCGCAGCGCCCTTACACGCAGCGCGACTGGCCGAAAAGCTTGGGCTGGATCAAGTGATCGTGCCGAGCGGGGCGGGCGTCGGCTCTGCCGTTGGGTTCCTGCGCGCACCAATCTCATATGAAGTGGTGCGCAGCCGCTACATGCGCCTGGATGGGTTCGATGCTGCAGGGGCAAATCAATTGCTCGACGCTATGAGCAATGAGGCGCGAACCGTCGTAAAGTCAGGCGCGCCCGGTGCAGCATTAGATGAAACGCGTGTCGCGTACATGCGTTACGTCGGCCAGGGGCATGAGATTACAACGCCACTGCCGGACAGACCGTTAACGCCAGACGATGCGCCAATGCTGCGGGAGGCGTTTGATACCGCGTATCGGAGCCTCTACGGCCAAACCGTTCCGAATATGGAACCAGAAATTTTAAGCTGGACAGTGACAGTTTCAACGAAACCTGCAGCGACCGGAGCTGCCGATACTCAGACTGTCAACGGCACAATACGGAAGCCAACTGCCACGCGGTCTGTATTTGACCCCGCAAAGCAAGACTTCGTTGATGCTGGTCTGTTTCAGCGCACGGATTTGGCGGTTGGGGATCGGATCAACGGCCCGGCACTGATTGTTGAATCGCAAACAACCACTGTCGTCACGTCAACATTCGATGCGGCGATTGACGGTCGTGGATATATTATCTTGACCCGCAAGCAGGGAGCCTCCTGATGGCTGAGTCTTCAAACGCACTTGACCAAATTGGCTTGCAGATCCAGTGGAACCGCTTGCTATCCGTTGTTGAAGAGCAAGCGCAAACGCTGGTTCGTACCGCATTTTCAACCTCAGCCCGTGAAGCGGGGGATATATCCGCAGGGGTTTATGACACCCGTGGGCGGATGCTCGCCCAGGCTGTGACAGGAACGCCCGGCCATGTGAACGCCATGGCCGCCTCGGTCCAGCATTTCATCGCCAAATATCCGCTGGCAACCATGGGTGAGGGGGATGTGTATCTCACCAATGACCCGTGGCTCGGAACAGGGCACTTGAACGATTTCACCGTTGTGACGCCCACCTGGCGGAATGGTGAGATCGTGGCACTGTTCGCTTGCACGACCCATGTGGTTGATGTTGGTGGGCGGGGGTTTGGGCCAGATGGGCGGCAAGTCTATGAGGAAGGCATCAATATCCCCATCATGCCCCTAGCGCTTGGCGGTGAGATGAACCGGATGGTGCTGGATATCATCGCCCATAATGTCCGCAATCCGGTTGAGGTTGAGGGCGATTTGTATTCGCTGGTCGCTTGCAATGCTGTCGGCTCGAAGCGGTTGGTTTCGATGATGGATGAGTTTGGCTTGGCAAGCATTGATGGCCTTGCAGATCACATCATTGATGCATCCCGCAAAGGCATGGCGGCAGAAATCGCAAAACTGCCGAACGGCGTCTACAAGAACGCTATGCGGGTTGATGGCTATGAAAGCGCGCTTGATCTCGTCGCTGAAATGACGATTTCTGACGATACGATCAGTGTCTCCTTCAAAGGCACTTCGCCTGTGTCGTCCTACGGTATCAATGTGCCGATCACCTATACGGAAGCCTATGCCAGCTTTGGTGTGCGCTGCGCGGTGGGGAATGAGATTCCGAATAATGCGGGCTCACTCGCAGCTGTTCAGATTACGGCTCCAGAGGGCTGTATATTGAATGCGCCGAGGCCCTGTGCGGTGACAGCGCGGCATGTGACGGGGCAGATGCTGCCAGATGTCGTATTCGGCTGCCTGAACCAGATCATCCCAGACCGCGTGCCTGCAGAAGGGACTTCCTGCCTTTGGAATCCGGTACTGATGGGCGGTCATGGCCTCGTCGATGGTGACTATGGCGATGCGACGCCATTCGCGATGAATACGTTTCACACGGGCGGAACAGGTGCGCGCCCAACCAAAGATGGCCTGGATGCAACGGCGTTTCCTTCAGGCGTTCGCAACACACCTGTTGAGATCAATGAAGTCGTGGCGCCACTGGTATTCTGGCGGAAAGAATACCGCACAGATTCAGGCGGTGCCGGTGAGCATCGTGGTGGGGTTGGTCAGATCATGGAAGTGGAACATGCCACCGGCGCGCCTTTCGCCATTTCCAGCATGTTTGACCGCGTGACCCACCCGGCTCGCGGGCGCAATGGCGGCGCGCCGGGTATGACAGGGACTGTCGGTATCTCGGAGAACCGGCCTTTCAAGGCAAAGGGGCGCCAAACGGTACCTGCCGGTGAGCGTCTTCGTATGGAAATGCCCGGCGGGGGAGGCTTAGGCGGGGCTGATGCCCGTGACCCAGCCCGTGTCGCCCGTGATGTCGCCAATGGCTATGTATCTGTTGAGGCAGCAAAATCGCAGTATTATGTGATTGTCGATGCGGATGGGGTTGTTGATGCAGCCGCTACGCAAGCGCTCCGTGCGTCCCGCTGATCTAAGGAAGTTTGGCTATGAATGTCTTTGTTGATCCGACCTTGTTCGTCGACGAAAAATATGGCCTCGGCCAACCCGTCTCTCGCAAGGAAGACCCTACACTGATCCAGGGGCTTGGCAGCTATGCAGACGACAATATGCTGCCGGGCCAAGTTTATGCCGTCATGGTGCGAAGCCAGGTTGCCCATGGTCGCATTAAGGGCATTGAGACCGATGAAGCCAAGGCCATGCCTGGCGTCCTCTCTATCCTGACAGGTCAAGACTTGATCGACGCTGGGCTTGGTCTGATGCCAGCGGGCATGTCGATGAAAAACCGCGACGGGTCCGATATGCGGAAGCCGGAGCAGCCACCGCTGCCAATCGACAAAGTCCGCTTTGTTGGTGATCCGGTTGCGTGCGTTATCGCCGAAACGCGCGCGCAGGCAGAAGACGCTTCAGAGGCTGTGTTCGTCGATATTGAATCCTTGCCGGCCGTCACCTCTGCCAGGGCTGCAGTCGCGGACGGCGCACCGCTGGTGCATGACGGCGTTCCGGGCAATGTCATCCTGGACTTCCAATTCGGCGAGAGCGAGAAAGTGGCAGAGGCATTCGCTAACGCAGCCCACGTCACGTCCATGAGCATCTTTAATAGCCGCATCGCCGTTGCTCCGATGGAGCCGCGCTCTGCCCTTGCGGATTATGACAGCGGCGCGGACCACTGGACGCTGCGACTAGGCTGCCAAGGCGCGTTTCCAATGCGGAACAGCCTGATGAAGCCGCTGAACGCCCGGGCGGACCAGATTCGCGTGCTGGTGGGCAGCGTTGGCGGTAGTTTTGGTATGAAATCCGCCTGCTATCCAGAATATATCTGCATCATGCATGCGGCCCGTATTCTGGGCCGCCCAGTGAAATGGACAGATAAGCGCTCCGAAAGTTTCCTCTCCGACAGCCATGGCCGCAATCATGATATGGAGCAATCCATGGCGTTTGATGCGGATGGGAATATTTTGGCGTTGCGCGTGGTTGGTTATGGCAATATCGGCGCAAACCTTAGCAATGGCGGCGTTAATCAGCCGACTGGGAACGTCGTTAAGAACACGATCAGTGTCTACAAAACGCCGCTGCAAGAAATCCTATCGAAATGCGTTTTCACGAATACGACGCCGGTGGGTCCATATCGCGGCGCTGGGCGGCCCGAAAGCAATTACTACATTGAACGGATGCTGGATCAGGCTGCGCTTGAAATGGGCATCGATAAGGTCGAAATCCGCAAACGTAATCACATCCAGCCAGAAATGCTGCCGTACAAGACGCCTGCAAACACCGTTTATGATAGTGGCAATTTCCCGGCAATCTTAGATAAAGCGCTGGAAGCGGCTGATTGGGCAGGCTTCGAAGCCCGAAAAGCCGCAAGCGCCGAAGCGGGGCTACTGCGCGGGATCGGTATTGGGCAATATCTGGAGGTGACGGGGCCGCCCGGCAAGGAGATGGGCGGCATTCGGTTTGAGGATGACGGGTCCGTTACCATCATCACCGGCACATTGGATTACGGCCAGGGCCATGCGACTGCGTATGCACAGGTTCTGGCCGCCCGGCTTGGCGTGCCGTTTGATCAGATCAAGCTGCTTCAAGGCGATTCTGATGAGCTGCTGCATGGTGGAGGGACCGGGGGATCAAAGTCTTTGATGAATAGCGGTGCTGCGATTTATGAAGCGGCTGAATTGGTCAAAGAAAAGGGCCGGGTTATCGCATCCCACATCCTTGAAGCGGCTGAAGCAGACATCGAGTTCACGATCAATGCCAAGGGCGGGCAGTTCGGCATCGTTGGAACGGACCGGGCGCTGGGGGTTATGGAACTTGCGGCGATGCTACGGGAGGGCGTTGACTTGCCGGATGATGCACCGAAGTCGCTCTCCGTCGCTCAAGTTGTCGACACGCCGCCGTTCACATACCCGAATGGTTGCCACATTGCCGAGGTGGAGGTTGACCCTGAGACAGGCGTTGTTTCCGTCGAAAGCTATGTAATGGTCAATGATTTCGGCACTGTAGTGAACCCGATGCTCGTCGAAGGCCAAGCTCATGGTGGGGTTGCCCAAGGCATTGGCCAAGCCCTGATGGAAGACGTTGTATATGATTCGGAAGGCCAGCCACTAGCTGGTTCATTCATGGATTATGCCTTACCGCGCGCCAGCGATATGCCGGCATTGGGAACGGTTTCTATGGCGCATCTGCCATCACCAGCGACGACAAATCCGCTCGGCGTTAAAGGCTGCGGTGAGGCTGGCTGTGCAGGCGCAATGCCGTCGGTCATGAATGCACTGGTTGATGCGTTATCAGTCTACGGCATCCAGCACATTGATATGCCCGCAACGCCAGAGAAGGTTTGGCGGGCAATCCAGGCTGCGGGCAGCTAGGCCTTCAGCGCAGCGATCAAGTCCAGCTCGGCCTCAGCGGCAGTTTCTGGACGGTCGTCTGGATCATTCGCGACCATGGACGCGAGCCAATCGGCAAGGCCGTCCGGTGCATCGTTTGGTAATGCGCGGCGGGCCTTCGGCAGTGCGCCAGTATACATCCTGTGGAATATGACCCCGACGGCGTAGATATCTGTCCGGTGGTCGGCTTTGGCCGTGCTACGGCGCTGTTCGGGGCTCATATAGGCCTCGGTCCCAAGCCATCCACGCTCGCGGGTAAGGCGCAGGTCTGGGTGGAGGCATAAGCCGAAGTCAGCAATGCGAACATCGCCCAGGCCAATGCTCTTTTCCGGCACTAATGGGTCTGCCTTGGCTGAAAGCAGGACATTACCGGGCTTCAAATCGCGATGAATTACGCCAGCGCGGTGGATGGCCTCAATGGCGGTCAGCATTTGCTTGGTTAGCCTGATGCATTCGATCAGCGGCAATTTCTTAGGCCTGCGACGGCGTTTCATGGTTGAAACATCGTCCGGTCGATATTTGTCAGTCCCAAGCCGATCCTTCAGCGTGTCTGGATACCAGGGCGAAACGAAGTATGGATCGCCTGTTTCTGTTCGCCCGAACCCAAGCACGGGTGCGATGTAGGGATGATCAACGCGCGCCATGGCGCGGGCTTCGGCCAAGAACCGGGCGCGCCACACTTCAGGTGGGTAGTCGCCTACGGTGCAATTTGGGTTGAATGCCTTCACGATGACTTTGCGGCCAAGATCATGATCGCGGCACCGATAGACATCGCCAAAATTGCCGGTGCCCAAGCGCTCTACGACCTCATAGCGATCAAACATCATTTCTGACTTGGGCATGGTTCAAGCAGCCTTCTTGGCGGCGAAGAACTGAGCGCGTGCTGCAACTGCATCCGCTGGGCGAATGTCTGGATTGCTGGCGAGGCAGCGCATGGTCCACTTTTCGAGCGCTGCGGGCAGGGCAGTATTTAGTTCGCTCGGCCGCGGTGCCTTGGCTGACGGCATTTGGCCCGCGAAGAGCCGATATGCCAGTAAGCCAATCGCGAATACGTCAGCAAGCATTGTTGGGTTTCGCGCGCCGTTGTTCCCGGCTTTGCCTGTGAATCCAGCGAGTCTAACGTGGGGTTGCTTGCGGGTGAGCAAGATCGCCTCTGGGCCAATCGCTCCATGAGCGATGCCGATGCTGTGGGCAGCTTCTAAGCCAGACAGCGCTTCTTCTAGGATCCTGTTCGCATCTTTGACCGCTAGAGCAGATTCCCATCATTCTGGTTCATAGCCTGCAGCTGTGAAGTAGCTCCTGCAGTCGTTTGGCGTGAGGTCGTCGATGGCGTCTCGGATGGCGTCCCAGAGATCTGGGAGATTACGGGCGGCGGCTTTTCTGAG
>CALLKY010000036.1 GCA_938083135.1 uncultured Alphaproteobacteria bacterium
CTTCTCAGAAAAGCCTCCGCCCGCACTGTCCATCGCCTCTGGAACGCCATTCGAGACGCTATCGACGCTATAACGACAAAGGATGCCCGAAGCTTCTTCACTGCATGCGGCTATGAACCGGAATGATCCAAATCCGCTCTACAGTAACGCATGCTAGCCGATAATCGTTCGCCAATCAGACGCAATATGTCTTGAGCGGTGGCAAACCGTTGAAGCCGACAGAGCAATATGTTGCCGTATAGGCACCGGCAGATAGGAACTCAACCATATCGCCGGGCTTCAAGTCATTCGGCAGTTCATAGGGCGTTTCCTCATACAATACATCGACCTCATCACAGGTCGGGCCGGCGATGATGGCGCGGCTGACAGGGCCACCGTCACGACTTGTAGTCATGCGGTACTTAATTGCCTCATCCAGCGTCTCAATCAGGCCGCCGAATTTGCCAACATCCAGATAGACCCAGCGCGGGCCACCTTTCTGCTTATGCGAAACGAGTACGACCTCGCTCTGGATCAGCCCTGCGTCTGCGACCATGCTGCGGCCAGGCTCTACCAGCAGATCCGGCTGGCGATTGCCGAAGTGCTTTTGCATCGCCTGCATCAGCGCTTCACAATGGGTGTTCTGCGGGGCTGCCTCGGTGCGGTAATGCGCTGGGAACCCGCCGCCGACATTGACCATGCGCAAGTTAACGCCCTGCTCCGCCAAATCCGTGAACAGCATTGCCGCCCGGCTAACGGCCATGTCCCATGCGCCTGCATCGCGCTGCTGTGAGCCCACATGGAAGGAGACGCCGTATGGGTCGAGCCCCATCTCGCCAGCCTGGGTCAGCAGTTCCTTTGCCATTGGGAAGGAACAACCAAATTTATGGCTAAGTGGCCAATCTGCAGTGCTGGAGAAATCTAAGTGCAGGCGGCAATAGACGCGAGCACCTGGTGCGACCGCTGCTAGCTTTTCAAGCTCACCGGCAGAATCAAAGGCAAACAGCCGCACACCCAAATCGTAGGCTGCTTTGATGTCCGACTGCTTCTTCACTGTATTGCCGAACGAAATGCGTTCTGGCCGCGCGCCAGCGGCCAAAGCATCCCGGATTTCGTAGATCGAAGCTGTATCGAAGCTGGAACCAAGCCTGGCCAACAGACGCAGAATTTCCGGCGCAGGATTGGCCTTCATCGCATAGAAAATCGCTGCCCGCGGTAGGGATTGGGCCAAGCCTTCAAAGGCATTCCGGACAGAGTCCAGGTCCATCACCAGGCAAGGCGTTGCCGGGCGCACGTCTGACAGAAAACGGCGAATACGAGCGGTCACGGGGCTGCGACCCTCCTAAAGCAAGACGGTGAGGAATGAAAAGAAGTTGCGCGCGTATAAGGGTCAAAACCTGATTACGCAACACATAAATAGGCTGCAGCCACCAAAAATCCAGCCTAGCCCGCCTTTTTCACGACTTGATCAATAGCCCCAAAGGGTGAATGGCCGTCTCTTGTTTGGAATTCAATGCGGACACGATCACCGAATTTCAGGAATTCGGACTTAGGCGCGCCCTCTTCAATCGTCTCAATCATCCGCTTCTCAGCGATGCAGGATGAGCCAGCGGCCCGGTCTCTGTTTGAAATCGTACCGGAGCCAATGACCGTTCCGGCGACCAAGTTACGCGTGCGGGCTGCATGTGCGATCAAGCGTGGGAACTCGAAGTTCATGTCGAAGCCACAGTCCGGCTGCCCATAAGCTTCACCATTGATCCAGCAGTGCATTGGCCCGATCAGCTTGCCGCCATCCCATGCCAAACCCAGGTCATCAGGTGTCACCACGACGGGCGCAAATGCTGTCGCTGGTTTGCCTTGGTAGAAGCCAAAACCTTTGCCCAGCTCGCCCGGAATAACATGCCGAAGCGACACATCATTGATGATCGTCACCAGTTTGATGTGCTGGCCAGCATCCGCTTCCGACACACCCATTGGCACATCATCCAGGATCACGCCCACCTCAGCCTCAAAATCAATGCCCCATGCGTCGTCCAACATAAGGATTGGCGCGCGGCAGCCTTGAAAATCATCAGATCCACCCTGGTACATCAGTGGATCATCAAGAAAGCTGGACGGCATTTCTGCGCCCCTGGCTTTCCGCACGAGCTCCATATGATTCAGGTAGACGCTACCGTCCGACCAATTGAACGCCCGCGGCAAAGGTGCCGCCAGAATGCTGGGATCACGAACATCAATCGCGTCCGGAATCTCGCCAGATTCCAATTGCTCTGAAAGGCGCTGTAATTCCGGCTCCACAGCCGCCCAGTTGTCCAACGCTGATTGCAAGGTGCGCGCCACACGGTCCGCACGGACGGCCTTTGTTAGATCAGCGGATACGACGACAAGCGCGCCATCCCGGCCTTCGTTCAATGATGCGAGTTTCATTCAGCTCTCTCCCGTTGGCGCTTTGATCGCTATCCGAATCTAACGTGGGCAAGCGGTTGACGCCACCGGACTCAAACATTTCCACAGGCTAGGCGATTGCGGATCGCGGGCCGGTCCTTAGCATGCCGCTAACATGACCGATTCGAACCAAATGACACCAGACACCAGCGCATCGGACGCGCGCCGCCGATTAATGGCAGCAGCGGCTTCGCTGTTTGCCACCCACGGCTATGCCGCCGTCAGCATAGACCAAATCGCTGCAGCCGTGGGTGCCACCAAGGGTTTGTATTATCATCACTTCAAGGCCAAGGCTGACGTGCTGGCTGAGATCGTGAGCGCCGCACGTGCTGAGGCGCTTAATGCAGCAAGCACCGCACTTGGGGCCGTTGCGCCAGACGCACCGGCAGAAAAGCGGATCGCAGCTTTGGCGGAAGGGGAGCTGACAGCAGCGCTAGCAGCACCAGAAATTCACCGGGTCGCAGCGGAAGCAAATGAT
This sequence comes from uncultured Alphaproteobacteria bacterium, assembly GCA_938083135.1. Classification (GTDB taxonomy): domain Bacteria; phylum Pseudomonadota; class Alphaproteobacteria; order Bin95; family Bin95; genus VMCJ01. Next base: position 2,903 of record CALLKY010000036.1, read on the forward strand.
CTGCTTGCCCAGGAACGCATTTCTCCAGGCTTCCAGCCATTGGCCGATGCAGCGACAAGGGACCGTGAAGCGCTGGAGCGGCTGTACCAGGATGCCTATCGCGAGGGTGTCAAAACTGGCCGCCTAGAGCCATTGCCGCCCCGTTTTGCGGTATGGCTGATCCGCCTGCCCATTCTCGCAGCAGCCGAATGGGCCGCAACGCCCGAAGGTGCGCGCACCCCGGCTGATCGTGTGGCAGAAGCTGTTGCCCGATTTGCCGCCAAAGGCCTGCTCGAAACCGACCTGGACGATTAGAAGACTTCGATCCAAGCCGGAACCTTTTCATATGTTAACCCGTTTCGAGGTCGAGGCGCGCTGCACAGCCGCCTGCAACTGACGTTTTACGGGGACATAAAATGGCGAATAATAACGGCGGCTTTAATACGACTTCATTCCTGATCGGCGCACTGGTCATAGCCGTGGTGGGCTTCGGGGCCTACTATTTTGGCGGTTTCGGCAAGGACGAAGCCGATATCAAAATCGAGCTTCCTGACGTCAAAGGCTAACGAATGCGTCGATTACGGGCAGCGGCGGGACCAACCGTCTAGCCTGCGGCGCTTCACAACGATCTGAATCCCAAGCCGCCGGGCCTCTTCACAATGGCTCAGCGGCTTGCGGCCGTTCTCCGGATATTCGATCGTCACAACAGGTTTCCCGCGCAGAATGAACGGCGTCATCATTCCGCACCATTTCCACTTAAAGCAGTCTTCTGCAATCACCCAGTCATAGATATCCGCCAGTTCTGCCGCGAACTCCGGCGCATTCTTCATAGCGATAGCAAGGCCAACCCTATGCGCTTCTTGCGCCAACGCGCGGTTATAGCGAAGTTGATGGGCGCGGGTGATCTTGAAGCCAGTATCCTGCTGAAAATTATCAATATTATCGACTTCAATGGCGAAGAAACCTTTTTCGCGGCACAGCCTAAATCGCGCGCGCATGATCGGCAGCACCGTCTTCATCTGCCGGATATCCAGCCAGCGCTCCCCTTCCCAGCCAACATAAGCTTTCCCAATGATCGATTTTGGGAATGTATGTTTATCAGGCCGCCAATCTTCCCAGGCACCAACATTCACGTAGCAGATGGGTCGCACGCCGCGTGCGCGCAGGCTCTCCAGGAATGCCGGGTCAGCATCAAACGCATCCAGATTGATTGTGCTGGTCAGCCTGCGAAAATCGAAAGGCTGATTGTACTGCCAGTCAAAGCTGTCCTGCATAGACGGGCGCCAGTGCGGCTGCGCCAGTGCGGATGGCGCAACGGACAAGGCTGTCATGAGAATCAGCAACGCGGCGAAAAGGCGGCGCATGGCGGTCACGCTCGAATGATTGCAGAACGCAGGACATTAGCCATGCTACCTTAAGGGCGCATGAACCCGCACAAGCCCACGCCTTTAAGCGCCGACAGTCATCCGGCTGGCGCGCTGGCGGATGGTCTTGGCAAGCGCCATGGCGACGATCACGCCGGTTTTCGGATTGTCCGGGCTTGGGACCATATCTTCCCGGAACGTCAGGCGGCCCGCGGCACCTGTGGCTTCCAGATCAATGACATGATTGGTCACGGTCGGGTCCGCAATGATCAGCAGCCGTGTTTTCTCTAGGCCAGCGCCTGCAAAAGCAGCAGCGGCAGAGATATTCACATTGCCTGGATATACCGGCGCGCCATCGCGCACACTGCCATCAAATAGAATTGCGGGCTCCGTCAGCGCCATCAGATCAACCAGGTCTTCGCCCGGCGTGCCGAGCCATGCTTCCGGTGGTTTCCTGACAGTGACGGTGACACTATCCAGCCCCCCTTCCGCCATTCCGCCCAGCATATCGAGCGCACCAATGCCTGCAGATGGCAGAATCAACCGCCCGCCACCAGCTTCTGCGAAAGCAAGCAGGCGTGTCCGCAAATCATCATCAATCAATGCACCAATGGATGTGACGGCCACTTCAGCGCCCGCCTCAAGCAAAGGTCCAACATGGCTGCGGACAGCGCTATGGCCGGCACCTTCAACAATATACTCCGCCCCAAGCGCCAAGAGTTCTCTGGCGTCATGCACGATAGGCAGGGGCGTGTCTTCACGCGGTGTCCGCGTCAGGGCGCCCACAAACTCAACGTTTTCGGGAAAGCCGCCAGCCACCCATTGCTGCGCTAATGGCAGCGTCACGGCCCCGAGTCCGATTAGTCCAACGCGTAACATCAGCTGATAACCTTCTTGTCCTTAAGCGCCGCAAGCTTCGCCGCATCATAGCCAAGGCGGTCCCGTAGAATATCGTCTGTATGTTGGCCGAGCAGTGGCGGAGGTTCATAGGCACGCAGCTTTGAGTCCGAGAAATTCAATGGGGAGCCGATGATCTTGACCGGCCCGGCCTTTGGATGATTCACCTCGGCCACCATGCCACGCGCAGCAACATCTTCAGACTCAAGCGCCTCTCCAACCCCGCGAACGGGGCCGGACGGCAAATGCCGCATGCGCTTCAACCATTCATCCCGAGGTCGTGTCGCGAAGATCTCCGCCAGAATGCCAAACAGCGCCGGGCGATTTTCCAACCTGTCGCCCGGTTCCTTGAAGCGCGGATCGTCAACCAGATCGGGCCGCTCCAACACATCCCGACACAGTTGGCCGTAGAGCCGATTGGTGCCAAGCGCCATGTAAATTGGCCCATCCGCCGTCTCAAACAAATTGGTCGGCGTTGATGTCATATGCGAATTGCCCGCACGTTGCGGCTGGGTCCCGGAGCAGAGATAGAACAACCCCGCATTGCCCAGCGATGCAACCGCCATATCCATCAGTGCCAGATCAATATGTTGGCCTTTGCCGCCCTTCTCCCGCGCCAACAAGGCTGCGCAAACAGCCCCGACAGACTGCAGGCCCGTCATAGTGTCCACGAGGCTGAGCGCGTGGCGAAGTGGCGGGCCGTCTGCCTCTCCTGTCAGGCTCATCATGCCTGATTCGGCCTGCAATACCGGATCAAACCCAGGCCGATCCCAGTTAGGGCCGGTCTGGCCGTAAGCGGATACAGAAAGATAGATCAGGCGTGGAAACCGGTCCTTGATACTGGCGTAATCCAGGCCAAACCGCTTCATGACGCCGGGGCGGTAGTTTTCGACCAGCACATCAGCATCTGCCAGCAAGCCAAGTAGGATTTCCTTGCCTTCATCCGTACGCGGATCAACGGTCAGGCTCTGCTTGGAGCGGTTGAAGGCCAAGAAGAAATGCGCCTCACCGCCAACATTGGGCGAGGTCATGCGGCGGGTATCATCACCTGCATCAGGGTTTTCGACCTTGATGACCTCAGCCCCCATATCCGCCAATTGCTGCGTACATAGCGGGCCTGCAATGATGCGCGAGAAGTCGAGTACTTTGACGCCTTGAAGCGGTGGTGGGGCGGTCGCATTGGCGGTCGTTTCAGGCGCGGTCATAGGGTGATCTCCTGGAATTCCATAGTCATTTCTGGCTCCATTTAGCCACAGTCTCCGGCCCGCCACGACCAAGCATCGGGCCAGGCTTTGGGTCAGCGAGCGGCGTATCGCGAAAGCGCATGGGATTGCGGATGGAAGGCACCCCGCCGCCCTGTTCTGCCGATACAACCAGCCCGCGTTCAACGGATTCAGGTGCCGCAACGGCTTCATCCAAGTTTCGAATTGGGCCCCCCGGAACACCACCACCTTGCATCTTCGCGATCCAATGCGCGCGCGGTTGGGTTTTAAATAGCGGGACAATGATGCCCATTAGATCATCCACATTCACCACGCGCGCGGAGTTGCCATCAAAGCGTGGGTCTTCCAGCAGTTCCGGCATTTCCAGCACATTTTCTACCAACCGCTTCCATACACGGTCACCCGCAGCCGTCATTTGGAATTGACCGTCGCTTGCTTCGAATACGCCCAGCGGAGATGCCGCCGGGCTGCCATTGCCGAAGCGCAATGGGCGATTGCCGTTGATCATAAACTGCATGGCGTAGTGGTAGCTGATGATGAGCGCCTGATCGTAGAGCGCTACGTCAATGTCTTCGCCTTCGCCATCCTCTTCCCGGGCAATCAAAGCCGCTAGCATGGCCTGAACCGCAGACGCACCAGCAGCCTGGGACGGCATAGGAAGGCCGGAGCGGACGGCAGGCTCATCACCGCGTCCATTGGTCGACATCCATCCAGATTCCGCCTGGAGTGTCGCGTCATGGGCCGGGACATCGGTCGCAACATCATCCCCATAGGGTGTGATCCGGGCGACGACGAGGCCAGGCGCATCCCGTTCCGGTGCCAGCGCACGCGCGAGGCCATGGGGCGAGCCGTCAATGACACCATCTGCGGCCTTCAGCAATGCCGCTAAGGTCTTCCGTTCGGCTGGGTCGGCAAGGTTCAGCACGAGTGAGGCTTTGCCGCGATTTAGCGCATGGAATACGGCAGGAGCACCTTCAATTTCCACACTTGGCCAACGGCGCATGCCGTCGCCTTCCGGGGGTTCGATCTTTACGACCTCCGCGCCCATATCTGCCAGATTGCGCCCGGCATGGGCCACGGCTGGGCCTTCACCAATTTCGATAATCCGAAGACCTTCAAGGGGGCCGCTCATGATGCGTCCTCCTGGATACCGACAGCGGCCAGTTCATCCGGTCCATAGCCAAGCCATCGTTGGAGAACAGCGGCACCATCCTGACCAAGCAGTGGTGCTGCCTCTGCTGGTTTCAGCCCGCGCCGTTTCAAGCGCATAGCAGGCCCAAGCTCAGGGGCTTCATCGATCACGGAATGTGGTGCCATGCCAGTAACACCCCTCCGGCTCGTCTCCATGGAGGGAATAGATTCAGGTAATTCCCGCACCAATGCGGCCGGAACGCCAGCAGTGCGCAACCGGTCCACCCAGTCTGCGGCGGGTGCCTTGGCGAAAGCGCCGCCGACAAGGTCATCAAGCTCCGCGCGATGTTGCAAGCGGCCGAAGCCATCTTTGAACCGCACGTCATGCAGCGTCTGGGCCAATTCCAGCGTTTCCATCATGGCTTCAAAACGGGCATCAGTATCAGCGACAGCAACAAGCGCCTGCCCATCCGATCCCACATAGCGATTAGCAGGTGCGGCCCAATGGTCCCCATTTCCAATACGCGTTGCGAGTGGTCCACCTGCCATACGTTGAACGGACAAAGGGGCGGTATTGAAAAGCCCGGTATCGTAGAGCGGCACTTCAACAAACTGCCCCAGCCCCGTTTTCTTCCGCCACCAGAGCGCTGCCAGAATTGCCATTGCGCCGTTGAGGCCCGTGGTTACATCCGTCATTGGAATAGCGGTTCGCACAGGCTCGCTATCTGCGTGTCCAGTCAGCGATTGAAACCCAGATTCCGCCTGAACAACCGGATCATATCCGGGCCGCTTCATAAATGGCCCGTCTCGGCCATAGGCAGATGTCGAGCAATAGACCAATTCTGGCCGTTTCACGGACTCATAATCCAGGCCGTATTTCGCCATAACGCCAGTAGAGAAATTCTCGATCACAACATCTGCTTGGTCCACGAGCGCACGAGCGGCCTTGCATCCAGCCTCCGTCGCCAGATCGACTGCCACAGATTGCTTGCCGCGATTGTAGGACAGGAACGCAGCGGAAATGCCTTTGAATTCAGGCGGACGGTACCCCCTTGTATCGTCGCCGCCTTTGGGGTGTTCCAGCTTGACGATCTCTGCGCCCAAGTCAGAAAGGATCATCGCGGCGACGGGGCCAGCGATAACGCGGGTGAAGTCTACGACCTTTAGGCCAGTCAGCGGCGGCGCCATTAGTGGGTTTCCTCTGTCACGACGCCTGATGTAATCAGCGCCTCAATCTCATCTGCAGCATACCCGGCGAACGCGAGCGTATTTCGGCTGTGCTGGCCAAGAAGCGGCGGCGCAACGGGTTCTGCCACAGGTGTACGGGAGAGCTTCATGGGGCTGCCGACTTGCTCGATCTCACCGATCCGCGCGTGGGTCGTCGTCGCAATCATGTCACGCGCACGGAATTCCGGCGCGTTCAGTGCCTCAACCACGTCACGGACGGCACCGACCGGCAGGCCCGCGGCCCGCAGCTTCGGCACCCAATGGTCCCGCGTATTGGTCTTGAGCGCAGCGCCCAAGGTATCCCTGCAATATTGGCGATTGGCGACACGGGTAGCAGCGTCTGTGAGCTTCGGGTCCTCCAAAAGGTCAGGTCGTTCCAAGCCATCCTTGCAGAGCTTTTCCCACTGTCGTTCATTCCCGCAGACCAGCGAGATCAAGCCATCTGAGCATTCATAAAGTCCAAGCGGCTCAATAAACGGATGGTCCCCACCATAGCGCTTCGGGCTATTGCCGGTGAGCAAACCAAGTTGCGCATAGTTCACAACGGCAGAGGTCGCGCAATCCAGCAAGGCGACATCAATATGCTGGCCCGTCCCGTCCCGATCCCTAACCCTTAGAGCGCCGAGCATGGCCTGGGTCGCATACATGCCGGTGAACATATCGGCGTAGGAAACGCCCGTGCGGAGTGGCAGACCGTCCGCTTCACCGGTCATCCACATCATGCCACTTTCAGCCTGGGCGATGGGATCATATCCAGCCATCATTTTATTCGGGCTGGAATGGCCATAGCCGGTGATTGAACAGTAGATGAGGCCAGGATTGATTGCCGCTAAGTCCGCATATCCTAACCCCTGGCGTTCCATCACGTCAGCGCGGAAATTCTCAACCACGATATCGGCCTTCGCGACCAGGCGCTTAACCACCGCCTTGCCAGCGTCATCTGCAATATCCAGCGCTAGGCTTTCCTTGTTCCGGTTCGTGGAGAGGAAATAGGCGCTTTCCCCTTGCCGGTCCTTCAGCACATCATAGCGGCGCGTATCATCGCCTGTTTTCGGATGCTCAATCTTGATAACTTTGGCACCAAGGTCCGCCAAAGCGAGTGATGCCCAAGGTCCTGCCAATACCCGCGTAAAATCTAATACGACAACGCCATCCAGCGGCGGCGCAGCCTTCGTACTTTCAGCCATGTGTCCTCATTTCGCGGGCAAGGAAAGCGCCCGGCTATCGGAAAATGCTCAAGCTGAAATCGTGCGGCAGAGCGGGAGCGCCGTCAATCAGTGACCTGGAACAACCGTCCGTCAAACTGGAATGGATATCGCGCAGTCTCCAAGACAGTGCTGGCGTTAACGTGCAATGGGTTAAGCAGATAATTCCAACTCTCGGGTGCCAAAACATTCGGGACCTGCAAAAGTGTTGAACGTTCTGAAGTGAGCCAAGCGTCACCCAAGGCTTTTGTTTCGGCAAGATCACCCAAGGGTTCGATTGATTGAGATACAGACGCCCCAGCATAAACATATTTCACGATTAGAAAATCATCTGGGAGCAGCTCTGGGGGTACATCCAGATTGACCCGAACTTCCAAGATCGCCAGCGCCGGGTGCTCGGCCAAATAGACTACTGGCCGCCCGGGGGAATTCCATCTTCCGCCATATCGACGGGCACCTTCGCCAGTTAGATCGGCAAATGGTGCACGAACTGCACGCCACAACACATGATCTGCCTTAGGGTCAGGACCAATAAAATTGGTCCTGACCCTAGGCTGCAACGCCATGATCAATCCGACCTAACAGGATTTCCACCGCTCTTGCCCCTGGATCAGCTTCCACCAAAGCCATTGGCGTCGCACCACCTAGCGCCGAAGTCGGCCGCACCAACCACATGACGGCTTTCGCACCGAATGTTTGCTTGGCTTTGCCATAAATCCGCATAAACCGCACCAAACGCCGGGCTGTCGCCGCTGATACGGTCCCTTGCTTCTCCGCATGCGCCCATGTCCGTTTTGGCACAATGCCGTGGTCTGTCAAAAGTGCAGTATTCAACGCGCCTGTTTTGATCAACAACAGAAGTGGCTCGGGAAATTTGAACAACGGGGTCTGGTTTTATAAGTGGATCCCAGCCCTTGTTATGCCGCCGCCTTGATTGGCGTCAGCGCATTGAAGTAGGCCTGATCTGGTGTTTGTCCGTCAAGCGATGAATGTGG
>CALLKY010000037.1 GCA_938083135.1 uncultured Alphaproteobacteria bacterium
AGCAGACCGCCCAGACCATGCCAGCCGTTCTTGCCCGTGCGGCTATCCGCGAGCACGCCGGCCGCCATATCGGTCAGGCCAAGCGCATCATCGAGTTCGCGATAGGCGAGCAATCCGGCGTCGGATGTAATCCGCGAACCATGGAACTCAAGCTTTAGGCGGCGGTCAAAACCAACGCGCAGAGGCGACAGATTGGCTTCACCCTCTGGGGTCCGCATTGAAGTTGCCCTCGAACCATTCCAACAGACTGAATATTATATCTAATTCATGGTGAGGTGGGGTGAAAATTACCGATCATCTGGGAAATGCGGGGTAAGACGGTCGCCATCTACCGCGCCATGAACGGGTTCAGCCAAGTACGGATTGGCGGTACGGGCGCGCGTTCTGCCGTGCCGATCAATGGCGATCAAATTCACCACCGGGCGTATGGCTGGCAGTCTGCGGGGCAGATGTTTGCGCCCTCATTCCTGCGCCATATGTATGATTACGGCACGACGCCAGAGCAAGTGGCCCATGTAAAGGCAGCGCATTCCAAGCATGCCTCCAACAATCCGAAGGCCTATTACAAACAGCGCGTGACGGTGGATGACGTGGTCAATTCCCGCATCATCTGCAAGCCGCTACATCTACTGGACTGCTGCGTGGAAACTGATAACGCGACCTGCATCATCGTAACCCGGCTGGACCGGGCGCGGGATATGAAGCAACCGCCCGCTGTGATCCAATCCGTCGTTGGCCGCTGCTGTAAGCCCCGCGCGGATATGCACTATCAGCACGGCCCAATCTCCACAGTCGCCGGCCATTACGCCAAAGACCTGCTCTGGCCGAACGCTGGTGTTGGGCCGGAGGATATTGACGTGACAGGCGCCTATGACGCCTTCACCTTCACCGCCATGCTGCAGTTGGAAGACTATGGCTTCTGCAAGAAGGGCGAAGGGGGAGACTATGTATCGTCCGGTATTATTGAGCTTGGCGGTGCCAGACCGAACAACACATCCGGCGGGCATTTGTGTGAAGGCTATACCCACGGCATGAACATGGTGATCGAGAACACCCGCCAGCTCCGCGGGGACGCCGATGATAGCTGCCCTATTGGCCCAGACGGCAAACGCCAACATACCCACGATTACCGCGAAGGCGGGTGCCGACAGGTCAAAGATGCCGAAATCACTGCCAATCTTGGTTGGGCCATGCCGGGCACGGGCTCGGCAATGGTCATGGCCAAAGACACACGCTGACAAGGGGGATAGAACAATGCCAATCGTCGGCGATTACATGGGCATGGCCCTCACCATCGATGATGTCGATAAGGAAAACCGGGAATTCTTCGGCTATTGCGACAAGGGCGAATTCCGCCTGCAGCGCGGCAAAGAATCCGGCCTGCTGCGCTACCCACCAACCACCGCCTGCCCCTGGACCACAGACCGCGACTACGACTGGGTCGCGGTTGAAGGCAAAGGCACGGTGCATTCCTATGCAGAGGTCCACCACGCCATCCAGCCAGCGTTTAAGGGCCACACGCCCTATATGATGCTGCTGGTCGATCTGGACACGCAAAAAGGCGCGCCGTCTGAACATGAGGCGCTCCGTATCGCGGGGAATTTATTGACAGCAGACGGCGAATTTGCACCGCCAGAGATGATCAAATCCGTCGGCATCGGCACCCGCGTCCGCATGGTCTTCAAACACGTAACAGACGGCTTCAGCTTGCCCCATTGGGTGATCGACGAAGATGCCGAGCAACCAGCGGAGCCTTGGCGCTATCCGCAAGAATAGGTACTAGGCGCTAACGCGGATGTGAATGAACATTAACGTCTGTTAACTAAGAGCTGGCGGCTTCTGCCCGTAGTCTCCTACTAGTATTTCGCTGGGGGAGATGATGCGATGAAGAAGCAACGGAAACGGGCAAGGGCCGCCAGTAGCCAGGTCGCGCCAAAGCGCCGGGCGTCTGCGACGGACTCCACAGCAAGCGTTAGCCGCAGGGGCCTGCTTGTTAAGGCGCGCAACTATGGGCTGGCCGTAGCCGTGATCGGCGGTGGGCTTTGGATTGGTGCCTCCAATTTCCAGGAAGCGCTGGCAGAAGGTGACCTTTCCAGGATCGGCGATGGCATTCCAACCGTCGTCCAGATTCATGACCCCCAGTGCAGCCAGTGCTTAGCGCTGCAAAAAGAGGCCCGGGCCGCGTTGGGCAGCTTCAGTGATGGCGAGATCAAGTATGTCGTTGCCAATATTCGCCAGCCGGAGGGTCGGGACTTCGCTGCCCGCCACGGCGTTGCCCATGTCACGCTGATGATTTTCAACGGCGAAGGCGAGCGTAAGCTCACACTCCGCGGTCACAATGGCCGCGAACGCCTCCGCAGCATTTTCTCCCGCCACGCCACAAAGCCCCCCGCACAGAAACCAGCGCCTGCACCGCAAAACGCAGCGCCCGAAGGCCCACCGACGTCATAGCTTCGGCGACTTCTGATAGCGCTTCATCACGCTGGAGCATTGCTTGGCAGATATAGTCCTGGGCCTATACTGCGCTGACACGCGACCATCCCGCCTCGTCAGCCGCAGAAAGCATATCCATTGCGCTCATCCGTCAGCGGAGCCTCCATCCTTGCCGTTTTGTTGATAGGCGTGCTGTGGGGGCTGAATTGGCCTGCTGTCAAATTCATGCTGACGGAGATTGAGCCGCTGACGATCCGGGCAGTCGCTTTCACGCTTGCGGCCCTTGGTCTAACCGCAATCGTCCGCGCTAAAGGCTTGGCGATGCGGCCGCCGCGCGATGAGGTCTGGCCGATCTTCATTGCTGGGTTCTTTCTGGTTTTTGGCTTTAACGCCATGACATCCCTTGGCCAGATCCTGGTGGAGACCTCCAAGGCCGCCATCATTGCCTACACCATGCCAGCCGTAACGGCAGGCCTTGCCGCCGGGTTCCTTGGTGAGCGGTTTGATAAGCGCGTCGCTATTGCGCTTGCGGTCGGCATGGCAGCACTAGTCGTCCTGGCATCTGAGAACTTCAGTGCCATCGTCAGGGAGCCGCTTGGGCCAGTAATTATGCTGCTGGCGGCATTAAGCTGGTCGATCGGCAATGTGTTGTTGAAGACAAGAACCTGGACATTGCCAGCACTGTCGCAAGCCGTGTGGTATTTCGTTGCGTCTGGCTTGGTCTGCTGGCCGATCGTCTTTGTGTTCGAACCGCCCTGGCAACAGGCCCTGCCAAGCGCTGCCGTAATGGCAACCATGGCATTCCACGTACTGGGGCCGATGATTGTTTGCTATGTGCTTTGGACAGTGCTGCTCGCCCGCTTGCCAGCAACCATCGCCGCTATTTCAACGCTGATCGCACCAGTTGTCGCCGTAGGGTCAGCGATGGCGCTGCTGGGCGATCCGCCGTCCTGGCAAAAATATACGGCCCTTGCAATGATCGTCGCATCCGTCGCTGTAACGCTCATCCGCCCGTCAAAGGAGACTTGACCATGCCCGCCACCATTCGCCCCTTGGCCGAAGGGGACCGCGCGATCTGGGAACAAATGTTCCAGAGCTATGCGGAATTCTACAAAACCAGCGTGCCTGAAGGCGGTTTCGACACGGTTTGGGGCTGGATATTCGATCCCGAGAACGATTTCTGGTGCGCAGTCGCTGAAAACGCAGATGGCGATGTGGTCGCCTTCACGCAGTACCAGCTGATGCACCGCTCACTCGGTGGTGGCATGACCTGCTACCTGAGCGACCTCTACACCCTGCCCGATCTGCGTGGCGGAGGTGTTGGCCGCGCACTGATCGATTATGTGCGGGAATTCGCGAAAGCGCGTGGCCTGCCGAATGTCCGCTGGCTAACACAGGAATTCAATTACCCGGCCCGCCGCCTCTATGACACATACAGCCCGAAGTCAGACTTCATTCTCTATAACATGCCAGTCTAGGCAGCGAAGCCTGACAGCCAACCATGGGCCGCCACGAGCTTCGCCCGAACAACAGGTTTATGGACGAAGGGGTAGATATCATCATGCCCCATCGCCCTATTAACGTGATTGAGTGCGACGCCATATGAAGCGGCGGCGTCTATCAGCGGATCGGGATTTTGCTCGGCATAGGCGTCATAATCCAGGTTATTCAGCGGGGGCAGCAGCAGCTTCGATGCGACGGCGCTATCCAGCATATCCGTTAGGTGCATGACATGGGCCGCCGTTTCCGCCCAGTCTTCATGGGCATGGCTGGAGGCATAAGGTGTGATGAACTGATCGGCCCAACCCGCTGGCGGGCCATTGGCATAATGACGCTTCAGGGCTTCGCCATAATCCTCCCGCTCATCACCGAAAATGGCTCTGAAGGCATCGGGGAATTCAGGTCTGCTGGCTGTCAGCCGTTCGAATAGGAAATGCGCGATCTCGTGGCGGAAGTGGACGGTCATTGTCCGCAATCGCTCGCTCAGCGCTTCCCGGCGGCGGACTTCCTCAACCGGATCAGCCTCAGCCAAATTAATTGTGACCAAGCCGTTGGCATGGCCCATCACGACGACGGCAGGGCCAGATGCTGTATTTTCCGATAGCAGATGAAACTCGGGCGATTGCCCCGCGTCTTCCGTTGTAAACCAGCCCCAGCGCGCCAATGTCGCGAGCACCCAACGCTTCGAAGCCTCGGCGCTAGAGCGGATTGAGCGGCAATTGAATCATTAGGGATTCCGTTTGGCGTTATTTTGTGATTCATCATGAGGGCTGGTGAAGGAGGCCAGCCTGCATGGCCAAAGCCCTCTCTGTCGATCTTCGCCGTCGCGTCGTAG
>CALLKY010000038.1 GCA_938083135.1 uncultured Alphaproteobacteria bacterium
TCCATGACACGGATCGTATGTTCGCTATGCGCTATAGCTGTTCGACCAGTCCGTACCTTAGATGTCTCAGACCGAACGCTGATGACCAGTACGTTATTGCCATCATCATTCTTCTGAACTCTGAGATCGCTCCATGTGAGCTGCTTCTGCTCGCCGACACGTAAGCCTGTTGATGCTCCGAGCAATGCAAAGGCACGCAGCATCTGACGTTGTTGCTTGTGGACGCTGTTAAGCCTGCCAACCCATTTTCCACGACCAAGTGCATAGTTGTAGAGATTGCTCGTGAGAACAGTCCACTCATGATCAGTGAACGTAGCTCGATAGCCGTCACCACGAAGGTTCTTCGGCATCGCATCTTGAGCACTGATCTTGAGTGTCTTTGTTGTGTACCCTTCATCCGTCGCAACACGAAGAAACTCATTGATCAGGGATGCTTCAGCTCGAAGCGTTGCAAAGGAGGGGTCTACAGCAATGTTACGGGATGCTGTGCCTTTTGCCCCAATACGCTTCTCGTTCACTTCTATGCGCTTTTTGCGCTTGGGGTCTTTCCAGTAGTTCAGGCGATAATCCCAGTAGCCATCGCAGAAGGGTTTTGTGAGATTGCCGAGAACCTTGTTTCCCATGAACTCTGAGACGTAGCGTTCGTAGACACTGCGCTTCCATTCGAGGCGTTTCTCAGTGAAGTGATGCTTTTTACGATCTAGCCAGTCATGGAAGAACTTATCGACTGTGACTTCTGTCAGAGAGAAGCCACCCTTATGTTTGATCAGTAAGTCCTCGTAGGCAGCTTCAGCGTTAATCATCGCCTTTGCAGCGTTTGAGGTGCCGCTGCTGCGTCGGACGTAACCAGCTCGCCCAACGATTTTTGCTCGAAAAAAGAAAGTGTCAGCGTCGATATCATCCCGACGGTGAATAATGAGACGCTCGCCGTAGATGCTGCTGGTATGTCTTTCTCGATATGACTGTTTGCTCATCTATAGAATGTCACGTGACTCATGTTTCAGTTATCAGTTCTCATCAAGAAAATGATGTGAAGTGGAATCAATATGAGACTGATTCGTGACTTTGGCAAATTAGGAATCGCAGAGTTCTGCGATTCGTGACTCATTCGTGACTCCAAAGAAAAAGGGCTTCGCCGAAGCGAAGCCCTTGATACATAACGATATATTGTAGATCTTGTCCTAACGTTTCGAGAACTGGAAGCTACGACGGGCTTTGGCCCGGCCATACTTCTTACGCTCTACCATGCGGCTGTCACGGGTAACGAAGCCTGCAGCTTTCAGTGCAGGGCGAAGGCCCGGCTCAAAAGCCATCAGTGCGCGTGTCAGGCCGTGGCGAACTGCGCCAGCTTGGCCGGACAACCCACCGCCTTTAACGGTGCACATTAGGTCATACTGGTTCAGGCGGTTCGCAACATCAAACGGCGAGAGAGCGAGCATCTGCAAGTTGGCGCGGGAGAAATATTCGGTCACGGCTTTGCCGTTTACCGTCATCGTGCCGGAACCAGGCTTGATCCATACGCGTGCGACCGATTCTTTACGACGGCCTGTGCCATAGGAACGGCCATGCTCATCGATTTTCGGATCGGGCAATGCATCGCTGGAGATTTCGATGCCGCCGCCCTGGGCACCATCTTCGCCGAGCGCGTCTTTCAGATCCGCGAGAGTGCGAGTTTCATCAGCCATTAGCTGGACCTCCGGGCGCGGAACGCGTTCTTGTTATTCATAGATGCGACATCCAGGGGCTGAGGCTCCTGGGCAGCATGGGGGTGATCGGGGCCAGCATACACGTGCAGTTTTTTGATCGACGCACGGGCAAGCTTGTTCTTCGGCAGCATGCGCTCGACAGCTTTCTCGATCACGCGCTCCGAGAAGCGGCCTTCGAGAATCTCGCGTGCGGTGACGCCCTTAATGCCGCCCGGGTAACCGGTGTGGCGATAATAGGTTTTGTCTTCGCGCTTGTTATTGCCTGTCATGGCAACTTTTTCAGCGTTGACGACGACGATATGATCGCCGCAATCGACATGCGGGGTGAACTGGGGCTTGTGCTTGCCGCGTAGGCGCATGGCGATGACGCTTGCGAGACGACCAAGAACGAGGCCTTCTGCATCAATCACGTTCCATGCACGCGCGAACTCGCCCGGTTTGGCTGAGACCGTTGACATTAGGATACTACTCCAGTGGAAAATTTGTTGAGCCGGGCGCAACGCGCAGCCCGGTGTTGGGCAGGGTATACCGGCGCAGTGTGTGCGCTGTCAACGCAAAAAAGCCCGCGTTTTCCGTTATTTATCTATGAGGTATTTAGGTACCGCTAGACAGGGAGCGCATAAGAACCCGTTACATGTGCAACAATCACATCCGGCGCTGACTCATTGAAGACCGCGACCGTATAAACAACGAGCCGCCGCCCAAACCTAAGCGGCGTCGCTTCAGCCACAAGTCCTTCAAGTTTGGGCGGTTTTAGGAACGTGGTGTTCTGGTTGGAGGTCATCGCCATTGGCGTCCAGCCGAGTTTGCCGTTGATCCCAGCGAACATTGCAACGTCCGCCATTGCCATTAGCGCGGGGCCGGAGATTGAACCGCCAGGGCGGGCGAAGCTTGGCGTAAAGGGCAGAATGACGCGGGCAGAGCCGTCGGTGCCCATCTCTGTCGCAATCACGCCGATCTCACTAGACAGCGGTACAAGGTGGTGCATGCGCCGCGTAAACTCTGCGGCGCTAATCGTCTCGCCGATGGGCAAATCCGCCAAATCGGTCATGCTGCATCTCCATTGGCTGATTGGGCGCTGAACGGCTATCGTTGGCCCGACAATACAATTCAGCTCGCGGAATTCATACCATGCCAGACTCAGGTCCTGCCGCCGATATCCTCCTGCGTGAAGATCAGGGGGCCGTCGCAATTCTAACGTTGAACCGTCCTGCGGCCCGTAATCCGTTATCTGAAGAAATGCTGGCCGCGCTAGCATCGACCCTGGACGCGATTGCAGCCGATAGCGCGATCCGTGCCGTGGTGTTGCAGGCGGAAGGGAAGGCGTTCTCTGCCGGGCATGATCTCAAGGAAGTGCAGGCGAACCGGAACCGTGAATACTACGACTGGCTGTTGAAGGAATGCGCGGGCGTTATGAAACGCATCGTGCGTTTGCCGCAGCCTGTCATTGCTGCCGTTGAAGGCATTGCCACAGCAGCGGGATGCCAACTCGTTGCCAGTTGTGATATCGCATTTGCCGCAACGGATGCGCGGTTCGCGACGCCGGGGGTCAACATCGGGCTGTTCTGCTCGACGCCAATGGTGGCGCTGTCTCGCAATGTGGCACCAAAGCATGCCATGGAGATGCTGCTGTCTGGGGAGCTGATGGACGCTGACCACGCCATGCGTATCGGCCTGATCAATCGCGTGACCTCTGTTGGTGAAACGCGGGCAGCGGCGCTAGCGTTCGCCGAAAGTGTGGCCAGCCGTTCCGGTTATACGGTGAAGATCGGCAAGCAGGCTTTCTACAAGCAACAGGAACTCAGCCTCGACGAGGCCTATGACTATGCGTCAGATGTGATGGCGGAAAATATGATGGCGCGGGATGCCGAAGAAGGCATTGGTGCATTTATCGAAAAACGTGAACCCAAGTGGGAAGGTCAATAGATCCATGAGCGGCATGAACTTCGGCGTACAAGTCCCCCATCGCGGCCCAATGACAGACCCGGACTGCGTTCGCGCAATCGTGACAGAGACGGAGAATCTCGGCTACGGCACGCTTATTGTCTCAGACCATATCGTGGTCCCAAAGGATATCTCATCCAGATATCCCTATTCCGAAGAAGGCAGCTTTCCCGGCCAAGCTGGCGGCGAATGCATGGAGCAGTTGACGCTGCTGGCCTATGTTGCAGCACTCACCAGCAAGGTGAAATTGCTAACATCGGTCATGGTTGTCCCGCATCGGGAGCCGCTATTGGCTGCCAAGTCTTTGGCGACAACGGACCAGCTTTCCGGCGGGCGGGTGATAGTCGGCTGTGGCACAGGTTGGATGCGGGAAGAGTTTGAGGCGATTGGCGCGCCCGATTTCGATAAGCGCGGTGAAGTGACAGACGATTACATCCGCATCTTCAAGAAAGTATGGACGGATGATGATGCCGCCCATGACAGCCCATATTCCAAATTCTCCAACATCACGTTTCAGCCGAAACCTGTTCAGAAGCCGCACCCGCCGATCTGGATTGGTGGTGAGTCTGGGCGCGCTCAGCGTCGCGTAGCAGAGCTTGGTGACGGTTGGTATCCGCTGGGTGCCAATCCACGTTCACCTTTGGATTCAGCAGAGCGTTACGCTGATGGTCGTGACCGGCTCCATGAGAAAGTCGAGGCCGCGGGCCGTGATCCTGCAGATATAGCGCTTGGCTACAACGCGCCATTTCATAGCCAAACGGAAACGAAGAACCGTGAAGGCGGGCGTTTGATCCTAACTGGCAGTGCGGCAGATCGTGCAGCCGATGTCGCCAGCCTGAAAGAAGTTGGTGTCGGCACAATTATTCTAAACGTCCACGGCCAAACCTTGCCCGAAACGCTGGATCGCATGCGCGAGTTCCAGGAAGAAGTCGTTCCGTTATTGTAAGTCGCTTAGCGCCGCCAGCGCCCAGCGGCGCGGAGTTCTGGTACCGTCCAGAATATGACAACGGGGATGGAGATTGCCCCCAATGCCAGGGCGATGACGGCGGCGTAGCCCTCCGTCACGTCATGGATCAGGCCGCCCAACGTCGCGCCGACGGCGGCGCCAGAACCCATGCCCATGAAAATTGCGCCCATGATCAAGCCAAGGTCTGGGCCGCGGCCAAAAATGCGGGCGGTGAGGGCGGAGATAACGGGACCACGACTACCAAAGCTGGCTCCATAGAGAATGACAAACGCCCAAAGCAGGAATGTGCTTGGCGCGATGGCCAGCGCCGTCAGCAGGACGTAGCCGAAGATTGTCAGGCTGTAGGACAGCGTTACGGAAATGAGCGCGCCGTATCTGTCTGCGATCACACCAAACACCAGCAAGCCCACTGTGGCGGAGATGCCCGAAACGCCGAAGGCGCTGGCGGCAGTGATCGGATTGACACCATTTTCCACCAAGAACGCCACGATCTGTGGCTGGACAGAAAACATGGAAATAGCCGTGATGAAATGCACTGCCGTCAATGCCCAATAGGGGCGGGACCGGACGGCGCGCTTGAAAGTCCACGCCTCAAGCGGGGCAGAGGATGCGTTCTTCTGCCTGTCCATTAAGTCTGGATGGCCGCGCGCGATCCGTCGCCATGGTGCGAATAGAGTGATCACGCCGAGTGATGCCACAATGATGGCGATGCCGATGTAAGCGTTGCGCCAGCCCAGATCATCGATCAGATATTGCGTCACCGGTGAGAACGTCATCACACCGATACCGGCGGCACCCGAAACGATGGCGATAGCTGTCGTCAACGAACGCCCGAACCAGCGCGCGAGCAACGTTGATTGCACGGCGATGCCGAGTGCGGCAGCACCAAAACCCACGATCAGGCTAAGGCCTAGATAAAATTGCCAGAGCGATGTGAGCTGTGACGCTAGAAATGGCCCAAGCGCCAGGCACGCCATTCCAAGCGGAAACAATACCGCTGGCCCGAACTTATCAAACAGGCGCCCAGCGACTGGTGAGAATACGCCAAGCCCCAGCATGCCAAGCGCGTAGATGCTGTTCGCTTCCGCCCGGGACCAGCCAAGGTCGGCGCTGACGGGCAGCAGGAATACAGCAAACGTCTCGCTGACGCCGCGCGCACTTGCACTCATGATTACAAAGAGTGCAAGTGCGACGACGCCAAGCGTCATGCCCCTTCGGGCAATGGAAGGTCCGGCGGCTGGTGTACTGGTCAGCGGGGCTGGACGCCGAGTAAGCGCTCCCGGAAGCGGTGCTTCAGGTAGACGCCATCTTGCGGCGGTAACGCCATGCCGGCAGCTTCTGCACTGATTTTTACAACAGCGCAGGCGGGGCCTTGCACCGTTTTGATCCAGTCGTGCAGCTCTGCAGCCTCATCCGGTGTTTTGATATCGCGAACGGCCCGGTAGCCAAGGCCAATCGCCGTCTGCGCAAGATTGACGCCACGCGCAGTATGCGTTGTCTGCTGGCCCGTTTCGCCATAGCGCTCATTATCGAGGACCACGACAATCAGGTTCTCAAGGCCTTCAGCGCCTGCTGCTGCAAGGCCCGTTAGACCCATCAGCACTTCGCCGTCGCCAGTCAGCGCCATAACGCGCTTTTCTGGCTGTGCAGCGGCAAGGCCCATAGCCATAGGCACAGCGCCGCCCATGGCACCATAAAGGTAGAAGTTTAGTGGATGGTCGCCCGCTGCTTTTAGGTCGTAACAAGGCGAGCCAAGCCCTGCGACAATGCAAAGGTCATCGCCGCGATTGGCTACAAGATGGTCGACAAAGGTGCGGCGGTCGATAAGGCCGTCTGGCTTGGTTTCGATCGTGCTCATTTCTTGTTGTCTCCAAGGCCGCCGTCAGAGAATTTCTTAGTGCCGACAAGCTTCTGCGCAAGCAGAACAGCCGTCTGGCAATTGCCGTTATAGGCCTGATCAATTGCAACGCGGACGGTTTCTGCCACGTCTTCTGGCGTCTCGCAGCGATAGCATTTGACACCAGAGAGCTCTAAATGCGCTTGGGTGGTTTCGCCCATTTGCATCTGCCAGGAATTAAACTCGCCCCATTCGCCGCGCATGGTGATGAACATTGGCAGTGGGAATTGGCATGTCTTTGCCAAGCTCAACATATTGATGGTGTTGCCTACACCACTGGACTGCATCAGCAGCGCGCCCTTTTGCCCGCCAAGCCACGCGCCAGCTAGACAAGCCACGGCATCTTCTTCTGTTGCAACAGACATGGCGCGCATGCCGTTGGCAGCGTGGGTGCGTTCGATCAGGCGTTTATGGCCAGCATCTGGCACATAGGCGACTTGGGCGATGCCGGCGTCTTGGAATGCGTCAAAGATCGCATCCCGCCAGGCGTCAGCTTGGGCTTGGTCAGTCAACGGGGTGATTTCCTTCGGATAGGCAGGCGTGGTACGCCCATGGGTGATTCTAAGCTCCGCAGTCTAAGGCATATTCCCGCCACAATGGCAGCCCCTTCAAACATGGCAGAACTGCCCGAGGCGCTGGTCTCGGCGGCGAAGGCGGTAAAGTATCCGTCCGCCCGCATTATTTTCTATTACGTAGCGATGTTTGGGACTGTCGCGATCATCGGTCCGTTCCTGCCGCTTTGGATGGAGGGTAGAGGGCTTTCGCCGGTGGAAATCGGCTACATCCTGGCCGCGATGTCCTGGGTGCGGGTGACGGTGAACCCACTGGCTGCCCATGTTGCTGACGTGACAGGCCGCCGCAAACGCCTAGCGATGCTCTGCGCGGGCGGTGCCTGCATTGCCATGGCGGTGCTTACGCAGACCTACGGTTTCTGGGGTATTCTGGCCGTTCTAGCGATTGGGAATGCGCTGCAGGGCCCTGTGCTACCAGTTGGAGAAAACCTGTGCTTGCTGACGATCCGCGCGAGAGGGCTGGAATATGGCTTCCTGCGATCCTGGGGGTCAGTCTCATTCATCGTGGTGGTGACGGCGGCAGGGTTCTGGCTGGAAAGCGGGTCCTCAAACCATGTTGCCTATATGCTTCTCGGTGGGATGGGGCTGATATTCATCGCCGTATGCTTCCTGCCAGACTTAAGGTCACCGCCACGAGAGAATGCCGGTCGCAAATTTGCGTCAGCACCTGCATGGGCGCTGCTTCGGGACAGGCGCTTCCAGCTGCTCCTGCTTGCCGCCGCCGCTAACATGAGCGCCCATGCTGCGCTCAACGGCTACTCCACAATCTATTGGAAGGCGGCGGGCATCTCCGAAAGCCAGATCAGCATGCTCTGGTCTGTTGGTGTGGTGGCGGAAATTCTGTTGTTTTGGGGCAGCGTCCATGTTGTGCGCAGGTTCGGGCCTGGCGGTCTAATGGCGCTCGGTGCGGCGGGTGGTGTGATACGTTGGGTCGGCCTTGGTATGACAACGGATTTTTATGCGCTTCTGGCATTTCAATCCTTGCATGGCCTGACATTCGGTGCGGCCCATCTTGGCGCGATGACCTACTTGCAGCGCCATGTGCCGACGGAATCTTCCGCCACGGGGCAAGCGCTCTACTCAGCCCTTGGGATGGGCCTCGCCATTTCAATCATGCAGCCCATCACCGGCACATTGTTTGAGAACTTCGGCGGATCGACTGCATTCTTCACAATGGCTGGGCTGGCATCGCTCGGCCTGATATTCGCGTTTGGTCTAATGAGAAAGCTGCGCGAATAAGTTGTGGGTATTGCGGGGTTTATTGAACCCTATGCGGCTTGGGTGATAGGTGACCTGAAACGAAATTGGCTTGAGTTGGACAAATGATGATCCGATATGCGTTCTGGCGGCTAAGCGGGCGTACTGTGAAGGCGGCATGCATCGTTCTTTCAGCCTGCATCTCGGCGCCAAGCGTCGCGCAGCAAGCGATTGTCGGCGGTGAGACATTAGTAGAAGCCCGCTCCCTAGTTACCGAGGGTGAGAGCGCGGCAGCGCGGGACCTGCTCATGCCTTGGGCGCAAGCTGGGTCAGCCAATGCGCAGTTTGAGCTTGGGCGTCTTTATGCACGTGATGCGCAGCTGAAGGATGACCTGCTTGCTCGCAAATGGTTACGCCGGGCTGGGCTGCAAGACCACATTGAAGCGCTGATGCTACTTGCTGAGAGCTATTACGATGAGGACCATGACTATACCTTAAGGCAGGCGTTCCGCGCCTATAAGCATGCTGCTGAACTTGGCCACCCGCCAGCAATGTACCAAGCCGGGTCTTTGATGCGGCTTGGTGACGGTACCACCAAAGATATTGAAGGCGGGCTAGAGCTACTCCGCGCTGGATCTGAGGCGGGTGATGTGGATGCGATGTTTGATTTAGCAGTGTTTGCTAGCAATGGTGATTACGGGCCAGCAGATCAGCAAAAGGCCGTTGATCTATATCGGAAAGCGGCAGACGCTGGACTTCCAAAGGCAATCAATAGTTTGGCGCAAATGTATTGGCGCGGCGCCGGTGTCGAGCAAAGTTATTCCGAAGCCTATCGATTGTTGCTGCTGGCTACGGAGAAAGGCAGCGTTACGGCCAAGTACAATCTGGCACAGATGTATCGGAGGGGCCGCGGCCGCCCTGTTGATATCGCCGAGGCACGGAAGTGGATGCGCCGTGCTGCTGATGCGGGCGATGTCGATGCACAAGGCATTGTGGGTGATCTGGCAAGGAATGGCGAAGGTGGGCCAGTCGACCAACACCTTGCTTTCAGAATGTATGAGGCCGCCGCCAAGCAAAAGAACCCCGACGCACTAGTTAGGGCTGCGCGCCTACTTTTGCTTGGCGTCGGTGCTGAAAAAGCAAACGACAAAGCATTTGCCTACGCGCTTGAAGGATACTTTAGGCGGGGCAGCGGCGCAGACGCCGCTTTAGCAGCAGCGAGCCTGCGGATGACCGCCGCGGATTTCGACAGCGCGCGCAAGATGATCGCGCACCGGTTTGCGACTAGTCTATTGCTTGACGTCGGCCAGATGTTTTTGGACGGGAAGATTGTCGAGGAGAACGCGGCGGAGGCGATGAAATGGATTGCGCTTGGGGCCGAACAAGGCCATCCGCCTGCTCAATTGGCGCTTGCGAAGGCCTATACTGCAGGTGAGGGCGTTCCCTTAGATATCGAAATCGCGGCGACGTGGTGGGAAGCCGCTATGAAGGCCGGAAACCGTGCCGCTGCGCTTTGGCTGGCTGCTTACCATGACAATTTTGGTATTGGTCCGAATGACCTTTCTAAAGCAGCTAAAGCCTACTTTTACGCAATGGCCCTTGGTGATGATAAGGCGATTAACCGCCTGACTGAGATTGCCGAACTTGGCGTTGCTGAAGCTGAGTACTGGCTAGGTCGTGCGTTCCTAAGAAAGGATCGTACGATAGAGAATGCCCAAACGGCACTAACTTGGCTGGAGCGGGCGGCGGAACAAGAACACGCAGAGGCGCTCACAGAGGTAGCGATCATCTTCCGCGCTGGGTTGAGCGGCGAAGTTAATGATAAGAAGGCTGCCAGATATTTTGCGCGGGCGGTTAAAGCTGGCTCGGACATCGCTAAGCTGTTTCTGGGCCGTTTATACGAAGATGGCCTAGGCGTTCCTCGGGACGGTGCCCAAGCAATGGTGCTGTATCAGGATGCCGCTGAGAAAGGCATTGCATCGGCTCAATATCGCCTCGGGCTTGGCTATAATGTTGGACTTGGCGGTCAGCGTGATGACGCAAAGGCGCATTTCTGGTTATCGCAGGCAATGAGGGCCGATAGTGAGATCGATGCTCTTGTTTTGCTGACGCAGCTGGAGGCAGGAATGTTGCTGGCTGATTGGGACCGAGCCGAAGCGCTGCATGCGGGTAAGTAATCGACCGTTCCTTGCATCTTAACCCGGATAGGGCTACCCCGTGCGTTCTCTCATTTTACAAGGAAGAGGACGATGAGCGCGACCGTATTTATCGACGGCGAGGCTGGGACGACCGGCCTGCAGATTTTTGAGCGGCTAAACGGACGGACGGATATCAACATGATCCGCCTGAACGATAGCGAGCGCAAAGATGCTGGCCGCCGACGGGATGCGCTCAACGCCGCAGATGTGGCGATCCTTTGCCTGCCCGATGTCGCTGCACGGGAAGCCGTCAGCCTGATCGACAATCCACGCACACGGGTGATTGATGCGTCCACAGCGCATCGGACCGCGGAAGATTGGACCTATGGCTTTCAGGAGTATTCTTCTGACCAGCGGCAACGGATAAGCGGTGCCACGCGGATCAGTAATCCTGGGTGCTATTCACTCACGTCTATCGCGATGCTGCACCCGCTGGTGGAAGCAGGACTGGTCGCCAAAGACTGGCCGATCACGATCAATGCGGTATCCGGGTATTCTGGCGGTGGCAAGTCGCTGATTGCAGAGTTTGAAGGTCCGGAAGATCAGCGTTGTGACAGCACGGTCTTCAGCTATGCGCTTGGTCTGAAGCACAAGCATCTGCCGGAGATCAAACGCTGGGCCAATCTGGATCATGCGCCGATCTTTGAGCCGCATGTGGGCAGCTACCGCCAAGGCATGCTGGTTCAAATTCCGCTGCCGCTTTGGGCGATGGCGGGCAAACCAACACCAGAACGTCTCCACGAAGTGCTGGTTGGGCATTATGAGGATGAGCAGTTCGTTGAAGTGGCACCCTTTGGTGCACCTGAGGGCGACCGGCTTGATCCTGAATGCTTGAATGGCACCAACAAGCTGCGCCTACATGTGTTGACGAATCCTGACAGGGATGCGGCAGTTGTTGCAGGCCTGCTCGATAATCTTGGCAAAGGTGCTTCTGGACAGGCCGTGCAGACGCTCAACATGCTGATTGGCATTGACGAGGCAACGGGACTTTAAGCGATGATGGAAGGCAGTAGCCTGCCGGCCCCAAAGGGCCTGATCCTGCCGCATGAGGGCATTCTGCCCCGTGTGGCGGATGATGTGTTTTTGGCGCCGGGCGTTATCGTCGTTGGCGACGTTGAGATCGGGGCCCGATCTAGCCTCTGGTACAACGTCGTTGTCCGCGCTGATGTGGGGCTGGTCCGCATTGGCGCTGGCACGAACATTCAGGATGGCAGCGTCGTGCATGTGACGGGCGGACAGTTCGATACATTTGTCGGCGATGATGTGCTGATCGGCCATTTGGCGATGATCCACGGCTGCCAAATTCATGATCGTGCGTTCATTGGTATGAAAGCAGCGATCCTTGATGGGGCCGTTGTTGAGTCTGACGCGATGGTCGCGGCAGGGGCCGTGGTTACACCAAACAAGGTCGTTAAATCTGGCGAGCTTTGGGCTGGTGCGCCTGCAAAGAAGATGCGGGATATGGATGCGGATGAGATTGCGCGCCGCGCTAAATCTGCGCCCAATTATGCGCTCAATGCCGCACAACATCGCCGTGCACTCGGCCACGACTGACATCATTGAATTCAGGAGACACGCCCCATGGCCTTAGATCACGCTCTGACGCCTGAAGGCGCGCTTCCAGTAGATGGCACGGCAGGCACGCTCATCGCGCGCATCTGGCTGGCCGGGAAGGGGCCTGCTGTCGTGCGGGTTGATGCTGATGGGGTCTATGATCTTACGCGGCGCTTTCCGACAATTGCAGATATTCTGTCTGAGACGCACCCGGCGGCAGCGGTGAATGCTGCGACGCCGAGTGGGCGGATCGGCGCGTTAGCAGATATTCTGGCGGCAAGCGCACCAGATCGGCGAAGAGCGGACGAAGCGCACTTTCTGGCCCCACAAGATATCCAACCGGTCAAAGCCGCAGGCGTTACCTTCGCTGCCTCCATGCTGGAACGTGTGATTGAGGAGCAGGCCAAGGGCGATCCCGCGCGCGCTGAAGCTGTCCGCGAAGCTGTGCGTGAGAAAGTTGGCGATGATCTTTCGAAAGTAGAGCCTGGGTCCGAAGCAGCGGAAGAGCTGAAGCTCCGGCTGATCGAGCTTGGCGTCTGGTCGCAATATTTGGAAGTCGGTATCGGCCCCTATGCCGAAATCTTCACCAAATGCCCACCAATGGCGGCTGTCGGCACAGGTGCCATGATAGGCCTTCGTCCAGATTCGGACTGGAATAATCCGGAACCTGAAGTCGTGCTGGTGATTGCACCAACTGGTCAAATCGTTGGTGCCACGCTCGGCAATGACGTGAACCTGCGGGACATTGAAGGCCGTTCTGCGCTGTTGCTGGGCCGCGCTAAGGACAACAATGCTTCCTGTGCGCTTGGGCCGTTCATCCGCCTATTTGATCAATCTTTCGGCATTGATGATGTCCGCCAGGCAGTGGTGACGCTGCTGCTTACCGGCACGGATAATTTCCGCATGGAAGGTGCCTCCTCCATGGGGGAGATCAGTCGTGACCCGGAGGCACTGGCCGAAGCCACGCTTTCCTCGGCGCACCAATACCCGGACGGCGCGTTCCTCATGTGCGGCACCATGTTTGCGCCCACCGACTTGCGTGATGGTGAGGGCTTTACCCACAAATTGGATGACGTGGTTGAGATCGCAACGCCGACGCTCGGCCGCCTCGCCAATAAGGTCACGACGACCGATCAAGCGCCGCCATGGACGTTCGGTGTGCGGGAATTGATGAGAAGCTTGGCGGCGCGCGGGCTGGGCTGAAGTCCCAGCACTAACGGACTGCTCGCCAAGATGTGATTCGGCGGAAGCGTCCTGCATCCGTACTTTAGTGTGATGAAACAGACATCCATCGCCCTCGCGGCGGCGCTTGCCGCGACCATCTCCCTGTCAGCCAAGGCTGATTCTGATCGTCCCGTTGCTGTGGAGCTTTTCACGTCACAGGGCTGTTATTCCTGCCCACCGGCGGAGGCGTATCTTGGCAAGCTGGCGAAGCGCCCGGATGTTGTGGCGCTCGAATGGCATGTCGATTATTGGGATGATTTGGTCTACGGCGGCGCTGGTAAATGGAAGGACCCGTTTTCAAGTGCTGAAGCAACGACCCGGCAACGGGACTATAACCAGTCCATTCGTGGCCAGCGCCGGGTCTACACACCGCAGATGATTGTGGCTGGTGTGAGCGAAGCTGTCGGCTCCAATAGAGCGGATGTTGAGCGTGCGATTCGTCAGATGCGCAAAGCCGCACCAAAAGAGACGGTGGACGTTCGCCGAGACGGCAATGATCTCGTCATCAGCGCGCCGGGCGTGAAAGCCCCGTTATGGCGGGTCGATTTCATTAAAGAACATGTCACTGTTGTGCGAAGCGGCGAGAACAAGGGAAAATCCTTGGCAAGTCACAACATCGTCCGCTCAAAAACGCGCTTGGGTGATGCCGGAACTGGGGCATTGCGCACAGCCGCTCCTGCAGATGGCATGGGATGCGCTATCATCGCGCAGAAGAGCCCTGACGCGCCTATTCTGGCTGCGAAATATTGCCCCGGAAGTGCAGCCTCCAGCTAGAGCATATTCGGCTCAAGCTGTTGGTAGCTTGTAGTCCTTGAACCGCTGGCGGAGCTGCAGCTTGGACAGTTTGCCTGTCGCCGTATGCGGTAGGTCTTCAGCGAAGGCGACGTCATCTGGCATCCACCATTTGGCGATCTTGCCCTCCAAATAGCCAAGTACGTCCTCTTTCGTGAGGTTCTGGCCGTTTGCCGTCGGTACGACAACAAGCAGCGGGCGCTCATCCCATTTTGGATGATGGACCCCGATGGCGGCAGCTTCCGCGATGTGTGGATGCCCGACAGCGACATTCTCCAGATCAATAGAGCTGATCCATTCGCCGCCTGATTTAATGACATCTTTCAGCCGGTCCGTGATCCAGATGTAGCCATCTTGGTCGATAGCGCACACGTCACCGGTGCTGAACCAGCCATCTTCGGCATGGGCTGGTGCCTTCTCTGACAAATTAAAGTAGTCCGCGATAATCCATGGGCCTCGGACTTTTAGCTCGCCCGTGGTCTCACCGTCATTGGGCAGCGTATTGCCGTCTTCATCGACGATCTTCATATCCACGCCATACAGCACACGTCCTGCGCTTTGCTGCAGGTCAACTTTTTCAGTCTTGGAAAGTGCCTCATGCTTGGCTTTTGGCGTGTTTACCGTGCCAAGTGGCGACATCTCGGTCATGCCCCAAGCATGCAGCACTTGAACGTCATATTCGTCCTGGAATGTTTCCATCATGGCCCGGGGGCAGGCAGAGCCGCCAATCACAACGCGTTCTAGATCATCCAGCTTGCCGTTTGCCTCTTTCATGTGCGCGAGCAGCATCATCCAGATCGTTGGCACAGCCGCCGTGAATGACACTTTTTCCTGGGTCAGAAGCTCGTAAATGCTTTTGCCATCCAGGTCCCGGCCGGGCAGCACCAATTTACAGCCAACGGCGGCGGTGGCGTAGGGCAGGCCCCAGGCGTTCACATGAAACATGGGAACGACGGGCAGAACGGTATCGCGGGCGGCAAGGCCCATGCAGTCGGGCGCGATCTCAGTCAGCGTGTGCAATACTGTTGAGCGGTGGCTGTAGAGCGCGCCTTTCGGGTTGCCGGTCGTGCCGCTCGTGTAGCACAGCGCTGCGGCTGAATTTTCATCGAATGTGGGCCATTCATAGTCGCCGTTCTCTCGCTCGATCAGCTCCTCGTAGCAGAGCGCGCCGGGGAGTTTATCTTCGCTCGGCATGTTCGCTTTGTCCGCGAACACGATGATGCCGCGGATGTTTGGAAACTTATCCCGCATCCCAGCGACCAGATCGACAAAGCTGGTGTCGATCACCAGATATTGGTCGTCTGCGTGATTGATGATGTATTCAAGCTGCTCTGGGAATAGGCGCGGGTTGATGGTGTGCGTGACCGCGCCCATGCCTGCGACGCCATAATAGGCCTCAACATGGCGGTAGGTGTTCCAGGCAATTGTGCCGATCCGCTCGCCATGCTTCACCCCAAGCCGACCAAGCGCCTGCGCGAATTTCTTGGCGCGAACTTCTGCTGCACGCCAATCATAGCGATGGATCGGGCCTTCCAGCGTGCGCGTGACGATCTCTGTATCGCCGTGCCATTTGGCAGCGTGGCCGATCAAGGATGAAATCAGCAGCGGTTGGTCC
The DNA here is from genome assembly GCA_938083135.1 of uncultured Alphaproteobacteria bacterium. Classification (GTDB taxonomy): domain Bacteria; phylum Pseudomonadota; class Alphaproteobacteria; order Bin95; family Bin95; genus VMCJ01. The sequence goes on from CALLKY010000038.1 coordinate 15,667, forward strand.
ATCATCTGGGCGAGCATTGCGGTCTATTCCCTGGTGCGTCTTTTGTGCATTGTTAGGCATATTCATGCCGGGCGCACAGCGGCTCGGCAAGGGGTTTGAATACCAAAAATGCAACAGGCCGCACCTTTGGGTGAAATCCGCCAGCACTGGCGTGCTATCGCTGTTGGTTTTGCAATGGCATTCTTCGCCTGGGGCTCAATCTTCTATGCCCATGGCGTCTTCAAGGCGGCGCTGGAAGCAAAGCACGGCTGGTCCGGGCTGATGTTGTCATCGGCCCAGGCTTGGTTTTGGGCCGTGGGGGCATTGACGGCATTTGGAGTCGGCGCTGCCTTAGACCGTTTCGGCCCACGCGCTGTCGCTTGTTATGGGGCTTATGCGACTGCGATTGGCGTTGCGGCGGTTGGGCTGGTCATGACGCCTTGGCAGCTTTTCTTAGCCTATGCTGTTTTGGCGACAGCTTATCCAACCATCGGCAATCTGGGTATCAGTGCGGCACTGGCACCGCTTTTTGAGGAGCGCTATGCAGCCGCGCTTGGCTATGCGCTGACGGGGGCCAGTTGTGGCGGGGCGATTGTTACGCCTGTGTATATTTGGCTAACGGCCACGCTTGGCTTTGACTGGGCGTCTGCTGTAATCGCCGCTGCAACTCTGCTGTGTTTAACGCCCTTGCTCCGGTGGGCACCGGCCCGGCGCGCTAGAGGCTCAGCAGCAGATGATGCGCGTGGCCTTGCGCGGTTCCAGTCGGCGCTGCGTTCACCAGTGTTTTGGGCGATATGGGTGACGGGCTTTTTATCATTCACTGGCCAGGTGGGTTTTCTATTTCACGAAATTTCGATCTTCACGCCGCGTATGGGGCTGGTCATGGCTGGATATGCTGTCAGCGTCACGGTGATATCAGCAGCGATTGGCCGTTTCGTTGTCGGTTGGGCAGCGAACCATGTGCCGTTAGGGCTGTTGGCGGCGGTGATGTATTTGGTTCAGGTTGCTGGGTTTGTCATAGCAAACACAGGTGACAGCATCATTTTTAGCTTTGCGGCCGCTGCTATTGTTGGATTTGTCGTTGGCCCACTGGTGATGCTTCCAGCGATGCTGACACGGGCAGCATTTGGCGCAGACGGGTTCGGCAAAACATTCGGCGTCATCAATATCGGCATGTTTGCGGGCATGACAGTAGGGCCAGGACTCGCTGGAGTCGTGGCCTATCAAGCCGGATATGCGATGGCGATATGGATGTTCGCGGGATGCCTTGCTGCCGCAGCGCTCGTTATTGCGCTCGGGTTCAGGCCTTCACGGATTTCGGGTGGGCTTTGACGAAATCTGAAACGCGCGGCTGAATCTCTTCGCGCCAACGGCGACCATTGAATACGCCGTAATGGCCCACACCTGGCTGCACCCAATCCGTTTTCATATCGTCTGGCACGCCAGAGCAAATGTCATGTGCAGCCTGGGTTTGGCCAATGCCAGAAATATCGTCGTTTTCGCCCTCGACTGTCATCAACGCCGTATCCTTGATGAGCTCAGGCTTCACCAGCTGGCCGCGCCAGTGGTATTTGCCGTCTGCCAAATCATGGTCTTGGAAAATGCGTTGGATCGTGTCGAGGTAGAATTCAGCCGTCATATCCATCACTGACAGATATTCATCATAGAAGCGCTTGTGCTGATCAACGCTGTCGCCGTCGCCGGTGACGAGGTTGTCATAGAGCTTCACATGGGCATCGATGTGCCGGTCCATGTTCATTGTCATGAAGCCGGTCAACTGCAGGAAACCTGGATACACACGGCGCATCGCGCCTGGGTAAATCAGAGGCACATTGTAGACGACATTTTCTTCGAACCAGCTGAGTTCGCGGGAAGTGGCGAGGTCATTGGGAACGGTCGGGCTTTTCCGTGCGTCAACCGGACTACCCATCAATGTGAGTGTTGCGGGCTGTGCGGGATCATTCGCTTCAGCCAGTAGGGCAGTCGCGACTATGGCGGCAGGGCCAGGCTGGCAAACCGCCATGACGTGCAGGTCCGGACCTAGGGCGCGCATAAACGTCATCAAATATTCAACGTAGTCATCAAGATCGAAGCGGCCAGCTGTCAACGGGACCTCGCGGGCGTCTGTCCAGTCGGTGATGTAGACATCATGATTACTGAGCATTGCACGCACTGTGCCGCGCAGCAGCGATGCATAGTGACCGGACATTGGTGCAACGATCAGCACCTTCGGAGCTTTCTTTTGCCCTTTCGGCAATGCCTTCTGGTCCCGGACAAAGTGAAGGAGGTTGCCAAACGGCATCTCTAATGCATTCACTTCAGTGACGGGAACGGGGGCTGAGCTGCCTTCAACGGTCACTTCATCGATGCCAAACTCAGGCTTGCCATAATGCTTCGTGACGCTTTCGAAAACTTCGCATGCAGCGGCCATGGCGCGATTAGCTGGCATCATGGCGAATGGATTGGTCGTCGCTTGCAGCATCTGACGTGTCGCGCTCGCAGCGCCCCGGTAGGGGCGGAGGGCGGCGCGGGTCATCTCATAAGCCTGATACAACAACGATTAAACTCCAATCCGGGATATAGCGTGGACAGCATAGAATGAGTTTGTGCGACGCACAAGATCATGCTGCATTTGCGCAGTCGGGTCGGCGGGTAACGTGGTCTCGCAAGGCATCTTAGCGCACAAACTATAAACGCGAGCCTTCTGCGGTTTCTAAATTAGGCAAGGAAGAACGCGCCCCAGCCCAAGGCTGCTACGATCAGCCATAATTGCCATTGCTTGAAAAAAGGCCGGTTCTGGTTTGGGCTATGGGGCGGGTCATCTGTCCGTTCTTCCAGCATCGCCTCCATACGCACCAGAACGCGGGGCAGGCGAAGTGCGGCGTCGCCCACATCTGCCAGCACGCCTGCGACCCGGGCTTCGGGGCCACGATGGTCACGCATCCACTCTTCAATAAGTGGTTGGGAGAGCGTCCACATATTCACAGTTGGATCAAGGCGACGGCCCATGCCCTCTGCCATTAGCAGTGTTTTTTGAAGCAGGAGCAGTTGCGGCTGCGTCTCCATTTCAAAGGCTTCGGTGATCTGAAAAAGCTGCTGCAGCAACCGCCCCAGCGAAATTTCATGCAAAGGCCTGCCTAGGATCGGTTCCGCGATAGACCGGACGGCTTGGGCGAATGCAGCACGGGATTGATGGGCGGGTACATATCCGGCCCGGAAATGCACGTCCGCCACAAGTTCATAGTCTCGCGTCAGCATGCCGAGCAGCATGTCCGCCAGATATTCCCGCGTGTTCCGATCCAGCCGGCCCATGATGCCGAAATCAATCACCATCAGCCCGCCATCGTCCCGGACAAATACATTGCCGGGATGCATGTCGGCATGAAAAAAGCCGTGCTCAAAGACTTGTCGGAAGAAGGCCCCAGCAGCGATGCGCATGATGGCGTGACGATCATGGCCCTTAGCGTCGAGCGCATCCGTATCATCGACACGGGCACCTGCAACGCGCTCAAGCGTCAGAACCCGGCGGCCTGTGCGTACCCAATCAATTTCCGGCGTGTCGAAATCATCTGCATCGTGGAAGTTATCGCCGAGCTCACTGGCGGCAGCTGCTTCCAAGCGTAAATCCATTTCGGCGCGGACGGTCTCGGCAAATGCCTCGACGACTTCAATCGGCTTGAGGCGTCGGCCTTTGCGGGAGAGCCGCCAGGCCCAGTGCGCCAACCAGCGCAGCATGGCGATATCGCGCTCGAATTCGTGCTCGACGCCAGGCCGCAGCACTTTGACAGCGACAGCGCGCCCATCTGTTGTTTCCGCCAGGTGCACCTGGGCAATAGAAGCCGCTGCGACGGCTACGGGATCAATTTCTGCAAACAGCTCAGCGACGGGCTTACCAAGCTCAGCCTCAATCGTCTCAAAAGCGATATGGCCAGGGAAGGGCGGCAGGCGATCTTGCAAGAGCGCCAGGTCGTCTGCCACTTGGGCACCAAAAAGGTCTGACCGGGTTGAGAGTGTTTGGCCAAGCTTGATAAAACTTGGGCCGAGCACCGTGAGGGCCATTGCGAGCCGTTCGCCCGGTCTGCCGTCTGCCTGCCTTCGGCGCAGCAGCCATGCCGCAGCGCGCGCTGCACCGCGCACGAATCCGGGTGCCGGCGGGTCATACAATGGGAATAGCGCGTCATGCCGTGCCAGCACGAAGCCGATACGCATTAAGCGCGTCGTATGGCGGATCGCAGATATCATCAATCACGACAATCTGATGGAACGGGACAGCATGGACTTCTAGCCTCTCTTGAATGGTCGTGCTACGCCGCTAAATCAAGACTACAAAGCAACACACCGCCTTGGACTGGGCCTTAAGATGGGATTTTCCGCATGAGCGAGTATGACTATGACCTTTTTGTAATCGGCGCTGGCTCTGGCGGTGTCCGGGCTGCGCGCATGGCATCGGCTGAAGGTATTCGGGTTGGAATCGGCGAAGGGCGGCGGATTGGCGGCACCTGTGTCCTGCGCGGATGTGTACCAAAGAAGCTGCTCGTTTACGCAAGCCACTACCATCACGATTTCGAAGATGCAGCGGGCTATGGCTGGCGCTCCCGCGTGCCCTCACACGATTGGGCGACGCTGATCGCTAAAAAGAATGAGGAAACGGATCGGCTGAACGGCGTTTATATCAGCCTGCTTAAGAACGCGAATGTCTCCATGCATGAAGGCTATTGCTCGTTCATTGATGCCAACACCCTGAAGGTTGGCGAAAAGACGATCACGGCTGAGCGCATTCTGATTGCATCAGGTGCTGCACCCTTTGTGCCGGATATTCCTGGCGCAGAGCATGGCATCACGTCTGATGAAGCGCTTGACCTGATGAGCATGCCAGAACGCATCGTTATTGTTGGCGGCGGCTATATCGCCGTTGAGTTCGCGGGCATTTTCGCCGGCCTCGGTGCAGATGTGACCTTGATGGTGCGCTCCAGCGTGCTGCGGGAGTTCGAAAGCGAAGTTGCAGACGAGCTTACTGAGGCTATGAAGGCTGAGGGCATCAATGTCGTTATTGGCGAAAGCCCAACAGCGGTGAACCCGGTTGATGGCGGTTACGTGCTGACAACGAACGCAGGCAATGAAATCCCGACAGACCTCGTCATGTTTGCGACGGGCCGTGACCCTAACTCCAAAGGCATGGGCCTTGAGGAAGTTGGTATCGAGCTTGGCAAAAAGGGCATGGTCGTTGTCGACGAGTACTCCAAGACGACCGTTGATAATGTGTACGCGATTGGCGATGTCACAGACCGTATGGCGCTGACACCGGTCGCGATCCATGAAGCGATGTGCCTAGTGGACACGCTTTACAAAGGTAAGCCGCGCTCACCAGATTATGAGTTCGTGCCGACCGCAATCTTCAGCCAACCGCCAATTGGCACCGTTGGCCTGGATGAGGCTGCGGCGCGGGAACGGTATGGCGATATTGATGTCTATGCCTCTCGCTTCCGCCCTATGAAGCACACGCTGACCGGGCGTCAGACTTTCAGTTTCATTAAGCTGCTGGTAGACCCGAAGACAGACAAAGTCCTCGGTTGCCACATGCTCGGCGATGACGCGCCGGAAATCGCGCAAGGTCTTGGGATTGCACTTAAATGCGGTGCCACCAAAGCTGATTTTGATGCGACCATTGGCATTCACCCGACAGCGGCAGAAGAATTCGTCACCATGCGCCAGAAGCGTGAGCCGGTGAAGCAGGCGGCGGAGTAACTTTTGCGGCTTTAAGGCCAGGGCAAAAGGGCGTATACCGTGTTTCTTTCTGCTTGTGGATAACCTGCCGCGTGTACGCGCTTGGTGGGCAATGAGGATATTATGGGTGATACCTGGACGCCGCAAAGCTGGCGCGCAAAGCCGATCCGCCAAGTCCCGCACTATGCGGACGAAGGTGCGCTGAATTCTGCTCTTGGCACAATCAAAGGCTATCCGCCCTTGGTTTTTGCAGGGGAGGCCCGGCGGCTGAAGGAACGGCTCGCCCAGGTCGCGCAAGGTAAGGCGTTCCTCCTCCAAGGCGGTGACTGCGCAGAAAGCTTCGCGGAATTCCATGCCGACAACATCCGCGACACGTTCCGTGTGCTGCTTCAAATGGCAGTGGTGCTGACTTATGGCGGCGGATTGCCTGTCGTGAAGGTCGGGCGGATTGCGGGACAGTTCGCCAAGCCACGGTCTTCGGATATGGAAACGGTTGGCGATGTGGCTCTGCCATCCTATCGCGGCGACATCATTAATGGCGCTGACTTCACCGCCGATGATCGGAATCCTGATCCAGCACGGATGGTCACGGCCTATACCCAGGCCTCAGCGACGCTCAACTTGCTTCGGGCGTTCGCCCAGGGCGGTTATGCTGATCTGCATCAGGTGCATCGTTGGAACTTAGATTTCGTCAACGAAAGTCCCCAGGGCGACAAGTACAAAGCGCTTGCGGACAGCTTATCTGAAACGCTGAAGTTCATGGCGGCTTGCGGGCTAACCTCAGAGACGACCCCGCAGATCCGTGAGACAGAATTCTTCACGTCTCATGAAGCGCTGCTGCTGCCGTTCGAAGAAGCCATGACCCGTGTCGATAGCACGTCTGGCGATTGGTATGATGTGTCTGCCCATCTGCTCTGGATCGGTGATCGTACGCGAGATCTGGATGAGGCCCATGTTGAGTTCCTGCGCGGTGTCGAAAACCCGCTTGGCCTCAAATGTGGCCCAAGCACTGATCCCGATACGCTGCTCAAGCTGATTGACATGCTGAACCCGGAAAATGATCCGGGCCGACTCACTTTGATTTGTCGGATGGGCGCGGAGCATGCCGCACAGCACTTGCCGCCGATTGTTCGGGCGGTTGAGGCCGCAGGCAAGTCTGTCGTTTGGTCTTGTGACCCTATGCATGGCAACACAGTCAAGGCGGCGTCCGGATACAAGACTCGTCCGTTCGATTTGATCCGCCGCGAAGTGCAAACCTTCTTTGAAGTCGCACGGGCGGAAGGTGCCCATCCGGGCGGCATCCACCTGGAGATGACGGGCAAGGATGTCACCGAATGCACGGGCGGTGCCCAAGCGATTTCGGACGATAATCTAGGCGACCGATATCACACACATTGCGACCCGCGGCTGAACGCTTCCCAAGCGCTTGAATTGGCGTTTATGGTGGCGGAAGAACTGAAGGCGGAACGCGACTCACAAAGTAGCGCCGCTGCGTAGGTCTGCTTGCGCCCTGCGGGGCCATTTGCCTGGATTTCTGATGTCGAACCACCCTATGCAGCCTAACGTGGAAGAAATTTCACGTTTCACAGACGCTTACTTTCGCAAGACCAAGGAGGCCGTGGGGCGCTTCGGCGACGTCACGGCGACCTATGCCGTCTTCATGCGCCGCCCTGTGCTGTTCACTGGCCAGATGACGATTGATTGGCTGCACAGCGTTGCGAAGTCGCGCGGTGTGGAGTTTGAGATCGAAGCCCCTCATGCTGAGGGTGAGTTCGTCGGTGCTGGTGAACCCATGCTCTACCTCACCGGGTCGCTATACCATTTGGCTGATACAGAGACGCTGTACTTGCAGAAGCTGGGTGCTGCCAGCGTCGCCGCATACAACGCTTATATGATGGCAATGGCGCTGCCAAAGACGGCTTTCCTGGCGATGGATGCGCGTCACTGCGCCGGTGCGGATATGGCGGAATTAATGGCCTATGCCGCCAGCGTTGGCTCCAAGGCGGCGCAAGCGAAGGGAGCTGTTGGCTTTATCGGCAACGCGACGGATGCGACTGCGCATTTCTTCGGCCAGGAGCATGGTCTTGGTACGATGCCGCACGCGTTGATTGGCTATGCTGGATCAACATTGCGCGCGTCTGAAATGCTCCATGAGACCTTCCCAGATGAGAATCTGACCGTGCTGGTGGATTACTATGGGTCTGAGGTCGCAGACTCGCTCGCTGTCGCTAATCGCTTCCCTGATCTGGCAGCCGCTGGGCGTTTGGCTTTCCGCCTTGATACCCATGGCGGTCGCTATCTTGAAGGCATGGATTTGCAGGCCTCATACGCAATCCTCGACAAATATGCGCCCAACGCGATCCGCAATTACCGGACTGAGAATGAGCTGCGGCATCTGGTCGGAACGGGTGTATCTGCCGCCGCGATTTGGCGGTTACGGGAGGCGCTGGATGGGGCAGGGTTCGATAAAGTGAAGGTCGTCGCCAGCTCCGGTTTTAACGTTGAGAAGTGCAAGACCATGGCGATTGCAGATGCGCCGGTCGATCTTGTTGGCACAGGCTCATATCTGCCAGACCGATGGAGCGAGACCTACGCGACCGCAGATATCATTGAATATGACGGCAAACCGAGCGTGAAGGTCGGCCGTGAATTCCTGCTCTCCAAGCGCCGCGCCATGCTCAAGGGCGTCGGCTCCTGAATGAAAGGACGGCCAGTCTCATGACGGACCGTTTGCGCATCGGTATCGCCCAGCTAAATCCAGTTGTTGGCGATATCGCAGGCAATATTGTGAAGCTGAAAGCGGCCCGGGAAGAACTCACGGGCGCTGATCTGATTGTCTATCCAGAGCTATTTCTCTCAGGATATCCGCCGGAAGACCTGGTGATGAAGCCAGTATTCGTCGCGGAATGCCGTCGCGCCATTGAAGCCTTGGCTGCAGAGACTGCTGACGGTTCGGCATTGCTTGTTGGAACACCGTGGGCCGAAGATGGAAAGCTTTACAACGCTGTAGCATTGCTAGCCGATGGTGCCGTTAGCGCCATTCGCTACAAGGCTGACCTGCCGAATTATGACGTGTTCGATGAAAAACGCGTGTTTGATGCTGGCCCCATGCCAGGTCCTGTGAATTTCAAAGACGTGCGCATCGGCGTGCCGATCTGTGAAGATATCTGGTCACCGGATGTGGTTGAGTGCCTGGAAGAAAGCGGCGCTGAATTGCTACTGGTGCCAAACGGATCGCCTTTCCAGATTGGGAAGCCTGAAGTGCGTCTCAATCTTGTTGTCGAGCGTGTCGTGGAGAGCGGGTTGCCGCTAGTCTACGTGAACCAGGTGGGCGGCCAGGATGAATTGGCGTTTGACGGCGCTTCCTTCGTAATTGATGGCGACCGTCGCTTGCGCGCCCAACTTCCAGGCTGGCGCGAAGCCTGCGCCATGACGGACTGGACGCGGGGCGCAGATGGTCGCTGGAGCTGCGCTGAAGGCCCAATTGAGGATGTGCCGGAAGGCCTTCCGGCGATGTATCACGCGGCAATGCTGTGCCTGCGCGATTACGTCAACAAGAACGGGTTCACAGGCGTTGTGCTTGGCCTTTCCGGCGGGATTGATTCCGCGATCTCTGCCGCTATTGCCGTAGATGCGCTTGGCGCAGACCGGGTGCGCTGCGTTATGATGCCGTCGCCCTATACCTCCCAGGAAAGCTTAGAGGATGCCGAAGGTGTCGCTGAGATGCTGGGAGTCTCCTACGAGAGCATCAATATTGGTCCAGCAATGGAAGCATTCTCCGCAATGCTTGGTCCGGCATTTGAAGGCACGGAGACGGGCATCACGGAAGAAAACCTGCAGTCTCGGTCACGCGGGCTGACGCTGATGGCGCTTTCCAACAAATTCGGTCACATGGTGCTTTCAACCGGCAATAAGTCAGAAATGGCCGTGGGCTACGCCACGATCTATGGCGATATGTGTGGTGGCTATAACGCCATCAAGGACATGTACAAGACCGTCGTTTTTGACCTATGCCGCTGGCGAAATGACCACGCGCCCACAGGTGTACTCGGCCCTGCCGGCCCAGTAATGCCAGAACGCGTGATTGCCAAGCCGCCATCTGCCGAACTTCGGCCAGATCAAAAAGACGAAGATTCGCTCCCGCCCTATGAGGTTTTGGACGGCATACTGAATCGGCTGATTGAACAGGAGCAATCCGTCGAAGAGATTGTTGGCGCCGGTTATGAAGAAGAGACAGTGAAGCGCATTTGGCGCCTGCTTGATATTTCTGAATATAAACGCCGGCAAGCGCCGCCGGGCGCCAAGATTACAGCCAAGAATTTCGGCCGTGATCGCCGTTATCCAATTACCAATGGTTTTAGGCGAATGATCTAACGACCTGAAATTAGCTGAGAGGGGCTAGCTATGAACGAATTGCAGATGAACCAGAATGATGGCCATGGTGATGGTCAGCCGCCAAACAAAGTTTTTTGCAGCGAATGCGGTCATGGCATGTCCCCGAAAGCGCCAAATTGTCCGTCCTGCGGCGCGCCGAATAGTGCCGCTATGGAGCCGGTTTCTCAGAAAAGCATGGTTCCGGCAGCTCTCCTGTGCTTTTTCCTCGGCACGTTTGGCATTCACCGGTTTTATGTCGGCAAGATTATTACCGGCATTTTGATGATCCTTACGCTTGGCGGCCTTGGCATTTGGGTGCTGATCAATTTTGTAATGATCATCGTTGGCAGCTTCCGCGACAAAGACGGTCTGCCTTTGCGCCGATAGCGCTGAAGAGTAAGCCCAATGCCATTCTGTGTGAAATGTGGAACCGCGATGGCCGATACGGTCACAGGCTGCGGTCGCTGCGGCTTTCCTGCCCCCATCAACTCTGTTCGCCCTCAGGCTGAGTTCAGCGACAAGAGCTTCGGTGCGGCGGTGGCGCTCTGTGGCATCTTTGGAACGGTCGGACTGCATCACTTTTATCTGGGCAACATTGTGCACGGGGTCTTTGATCTTGGGCTTTTTGTTGGCTCGATCGTCTGCTTTTTCAGCGGTGATCCATCGCTTCAGATGCTTGGTCTCATCCTGATCTTGATGGATGCGTTGCATACCCTCTTCGTTTTCTACAAGCTGATTGTTGCACAACAATTGGATGGAGCAGGTCGACTGGTCACGTATCCAGGACAATTCCGGTCGTGAAGCAGCTTCGGCTTGAACGAAGGTATGGGCGATAAGTCAGAAGGGCGCGTCGCGCTGATCACAGGCTGCGGCAAGCAGAACGGCATTGGCGCAGCGACAGCGCGCCGATTAGCGGCTGATGGCGTGATCGTCGCTGTATCAGATGTCGCCTCAGGTGGCGTCGCGAATGACCAAACGCTTGCGGGCGCGCAACCTGCAGCATGGCAAGGTCTCGACACTCTGACAGCTGAGATTGAGGCGGCCGGTGGCCAGGCCGCAAGCTTTGTCGGCGACGTTTCTGATGAGGCAGACGCTGCACGGTTGGTTGCCCAAACGATTGAGCGTTTCGGGCGCTTGGATATCTTGGTGAACAACGCTGGTGCCCCACACGGGAAAGACCGCGGCCAGATCGAGGATATTCCGGTTGATGCCTGGCAAAAGACCATGAGCATCAATGCGCTCGGCCCATTCTTGATGATCCGTGCCGCCGTTCCGCACATGAAAGCGGCAGGATATGGCCGTATCGTATCGTTATCATCCGTGGCGGGGCTTTATGCTTTGCCCGAGCGTGGGGTTTATTCGGCATCTAAGGCGGCTGTGCTCGGCCTCACAAGGTCGATTGCCCATGATTTGGCACCCCACGGCGTTACCGTAAACGCAGTCTGCCCAGGCTCCATCAAGACGGACCGGGCGATTTCCAGCACTTTGCGTGCCGGGTGGAGCGATGTTGAAGCAGGCTTGAAAGAACGCGCTCAGGCGATTCCCATGCAGCGCCACGGCCTCCCAAAAGAAGTCGCCGCTACAATCGCCCATCTGGCGTCAGAGGATGCGGGATTCATTACGGGACAGGCATTTGTCGTCGACGGCGGTGGCTTGCCGCCAAGCGCGTTCTAGAGCATGACCCGATCTGATCCGGATTTGCTCTAGCTAACGGGACACGCGCCGCCGCAATGCCGCCATACGCGCAACAACGCCGCGGAGGGTGCGGACTTCTTGTTCAGTGATGCGCGAACGGGCGAAGATATTGCGGAGGTTCTGCTGCATTGCAGGCTTTTGGTTCGGGGAACGGTAGAACTTCGCCAATTCAAGCTCTACGTCCAGATGATCCATGAAGGCGTTGACAGAGGCCTGGGTGGCGAAATTACTTTCGCCGAGCGGCAGCTCCTCGGCAGGCGTCTCGTCCCCGGCCTTCAGCCATTCCCACGCGACCAGGAGCACAGACTGACCAAGGTTCAGCGAGCTGTACGCCGGATTCAGCGGTGCAGTGATAATGGCCTGTGCGCGCATAACATCATGGTTCGCCAGGCCAGAGCGCTCGCGGCCAAAAAGGATGCCAGCATTATTCCCGCTGGCAATTTCCGCCCGCATAACCTCCGCCGCACGTGTCGGCGTGAAGATTGGCTTCACCATGTCCCGTCGGCGCGCGGTGGTTGCCAGCACAACCTGCAAATCGGCGATGGCGTCTGCGGTTGTCGGGTAAACGCGGGCGGCATCAATAACAATGTCAGCCCCCGCAGATGAGGACGCGGCTTTCTGGTTAGGCCAACCATCGCGTGGGCGGACCAAGCGAAGGTCTGTTAGCCCGCAATTCAACATCGCGCGCGCGGCCGCCCCGATATTCTCGCCCATTTGCGGTTCAACCAGGATGATTGCAGGGCCTGGATGCAACTCAGCCGTTTTTGACGAATTGGTGCCGGCCATCAGCTTGGCGCGGCAACGCCGTCCGCCATCAGCTTGTAGATCAGCCCGTCGGTCAGCGCTTCGTAGGATGCAGAAATGATGTCGCCGGAAAGACCGACAGTTGTCCAGCGTCGACCTTCGCTATCGGCGCTTTCTAGCATGACGCGCGTAACAGCGGCGGTGCCGTCACCTGAATTCAAGATACGTACGCGGTAATCTGTCAGGCGAACGTCGGCCAAGCCCGGATAGAACGGCGCTAAAGCCTTACGGAGCGCATGGTCGAGCGCGTTGACCGGGCCATTACCCTCCGCCACTTCAAGCACTCGGGTCTCACCGACAGTGACCTTCACAGTGGCTTCCGACAATGCTGGCTGTTGTGAGCCAGCTTCCATTCGGTGTTCATCCAGAACGCGGAACGTATCCATGCTGAAATAGTCTGGCACGCCGGATGTTAGTTTTCTGGCCAAAAGCTCAAAGCTGGCCTCAGCGCCGTCATAGGAATAGCCCTCATATTCGCGCTGCTTCACTTCCTCGACGATCTTAAGAACGCGTGGGTCTTTTCCGTCAATCTCGATGCCAAGATCGCGGAACCGGGAAAGGATATTGGCACGGCCGGCTTGGTCCGAAACAAGGATCAGGCGGCTATTACCGACAATTTCCGGCCTGATGTGCTCGTAAAGGTCCGGGTCTTTCTCGACCGCAGAGACATGCAGGCCAGCTTTATGTGCAAAAGCTGACGCGCCGACATATGCTGCATGGCGGTTTGGCGCTCGGTTAAGGCGCTCATCAAGCATTCGGCTAACTTGAGGCAGGCGCAGCAGCGCTTCATCTGTGATGCCAACGTCAAAGCCCATCTTTAGCTTCAGCGTCGGGATTAATGAGACGAGGTTGGCGTTGCCGCACCGCTCGCCAAGGCCGTTCAAAGTGCCCTGGACCTGCCGTGCACCAGCACGAACGGCTGCGATTGAGTTAGCGACTGCATTTTCAGTGTCATTGTGTGTGTGAATGCCAATCCGTTCGCCGCCAAATTTGGCGACAACCACGCCGACAATTTCTTCGACTTCATGGGGTAGGGCACCGCCATTTGTGTCGCATAGAACAACCCAGCGCGCGTCAGAATCGAGTGCCGCGCCAACAGCCTTCAGCGCGTATTCGGGGTTTGCTTTATAGCCATCAAAGAAATGTTCAGCATCGAATAAGGTCTCGCGGCCCCGGCTGACGCATTCAGCGACGCTATCGCTAATCATGCGGATATTCTCGTCGAGATCGACGCCGAGCGCTGTTGTCGCATGAATATCATGGGTCTTGCCGACGAGGCAGACGGCAGGGGTATTTGCGCCAAGGACAGCTGTCAGGCTCGGGTCGTTGGCAGCACTGCGGCCGGACCGGCGGGTCATGCCGAATGCTGTGAACGTGGCTGATTTCAAGCCCTCTGATTGCGCAAAGAACTCATCATCCCGTGGATTTGCGCCGGGCCATCCACCTTCAACATAGTCAATCCCAAGACCATCCAAAGCGTCCGCAATTGCGGCCTTGTCGGCTGCGCTGAAATCAACGCCATGGGTCTGTGCGCCATCGCGTAGGGTGGTGTCGTAAAGGTAGATGCGGGTGGGTTCGGTCACGGTCAAATGAGCTTTCATTGATGTAGAACGGCAAACGGGGGCAGCTTGAGCCGCCCCCGTTTAGCACGACGCCCTAAGGCGTGTAGCGCTTTTTTGTTGCTTTAGCGTTTATCGACCGGCACGTAATCCCGGGATGGCTCACCGATATAGAGCTGGCGAGGACGGTTGATTTTCTGCTCAGGGTCCTCAATCAGCTCATTCCACTGTGCGATCCAACCGACGGTGCGGCCAATTGCGAACAGTGCAGTGAACATGGAGACCGGGAAGCCCATCGCCTTCAGGATGAAGCCGGAATAGAAATCCACGTTCGGATAGAGGCGACGCTGGATGAAGTATTCATCCTCAAGCGCAATTCGTTCTAGCTCGACCGCGACTTCTAGCAGTGGATCGTGAACGCCGAGAATATCAAGCACTTCATGGGCAGCTTTGCCTATTACAGTCGCGCGCGGATCAAAGTTCTTGTAGACGCGGTGGCCAAAGCCGAACAGGCGGAAGCTATCATTCGGATCTTTAGCGCGGGCGATCATTGCTGGTACTTTATCGACCGTGCCAATCTCCTCAAGCATGTTGAGCACTTGCTCATTGGCACCGCCGTGAGACGGGCCCCAAAGTGCAGCAATGCCAGCAGCAATGCAGGCATAAGGATTGGCACCCGTGGAGCCAGCCAACCGTACCGTTGAAGCAGATGCGTTCTGCTCATGGTCCGCATGGAGGGTGAAGATCAGGTCCAGCGTCTTAGCGACAACGGGATCAACCTTGTATTCCTCAGCCGGTGTTGAGAAGCACATGTGGAGGAAGTTTTCCGCATAACCCATTTCGTTGCGCGGATACACGAACGGCTGGCCAATGGTGTATTTATAAGCCCATGCAGCGATTGTCGGCATCTTTGCGATCAGGCGATATGAGGCGACCTTGCGATGCCATGGATCTTCGATGTCCAGGCTATCGTGATAGAAGGCGGAGAGTGCGCCGACAACGCCACACATTACGGCCATCGGGTGCGCATCCCTGCGGAAACCCCGGAAGAAGTTGGTGATCTGGTCGTGCACCATAGTGTGGTGTGAGATGTCGTAAGAGAATTTGGCTTTTTGTTCTGCAGTCGGCAGTTCGCCATACAGCAGCAAATAGCAGGTTTCCATATAGTCGCTCTGCTCAGACAGCTGCTCAATCGGATAACCGCGATACAGCAGAATGCCTTTATCGCCATCAATGAACGTGATCTTCGACTGGCAACTACCGGTCGCTGTATAGCCTGGGTCATAGGTGAACAGGCCGAATTCCTTATTGAAGCTCCGAATATCGACCACCGGAACACCGGCTGATCCATGCATCACGGGAAATTCAGCTGATTTTCCGGACGCGTTGTCCTTCATGGTAACTGTATGATTTTTGCCAGATGTGCTCATGCGGAATATCCCCCAGCGGCGGTGTTTTGACTGCCGTTCTTGTAACGGTTTAAGCCATGACGATAGCGCCTAGAGGCGATTTTTGCAATCGAAAGCGCTCTGCTCATCCATGCATGTTCGCCCGGCGCAATGTCTCGTCTCGGCCAAGAACTGCAGCGACCTCGAATAGACTAGGCGATGCGTCTGACCCCGTAAGTGCCGCCCTAAGCGGCTGCGCAAGCTTGCCAAGCTTTAGATCAGCGGCCTCCGCACCTGCGCGCAAAGCGGCCTCGATACCTTCCTCATTCCAAGCGTCATCAGGGATTGCGGAAAGAGCGGTTAGGGCGGCGGCTAAGCCCGCAGTGGCGTCTGCGCCAGCGAGGACTTTGGCGGCTTTCGGTGATTGGCTGAATGGAGCGCCATCCATGTAGATTTCGGCGGACACGGCCAGATCCAGCAATGTCTTTGCACGCTGTTGTAGGCTCGCCATGCCAATGTTGAGGCGGGCAGTTTCCGTTACCGATAGGCTGCGGTCAATTTTAGCTTCAATTAGTGGTGAAATAGCTTCGATCAGGGATTTTGGATCGGATTCGCGCATGTAATGTGCGTTGGTATTCTCCAGCTTGGCCATATCGAATCTGGAGGCGGACCGACCAACGCCTTCGAGATCAAACAGTTTGATCGCATCCGCAGTCGAGACGATCTCAAGGTCGCCGTGGCTCCAGCCTAGCCGAAGCAGATAGTTCCGTATCGCAGCTGGCAAAAGCCCCATATCCCGATACGCATCGACGCCAAGGGCACCGTGGCGCTTCGAAAGTTTTGCTCCGTCAGCCCCATGGATAAGCGGAATATGGGCAAAGGCGGGTAAGGCCCAGCCCATAGCGTTGAACACCTGAATTTGGCGGAATGTGTTGTTGAGGTGATCATCGCCGCGGATTACATGGGTGACGCCCATGTCATAGTCATCAACGACGACAGCAAGCATATATGTCGGCGTGCCGTCAGCGCGGAGCAGGACCATGTCGTCCAACTCGGCATTGGCCACCCGGACCTCACCCTGGACGAGGTCCGTAATGACGGTCTCACCGTCTTTTGGGGCTTTCAGGCGGATTGCGGGTTTGACGCCCTCAGGTGCCTCGCTCGGGTCGCGGTCGCGCCAGCGACCATCATAGAGGAAGCGCTTGTTTTCAGCCTGCGCGGCGGCGCGGAGCTCTGCCAGCTCTTCGTTCGTGGCATAGCATTTGTAGGCGTGGCCGCTTGCCAACATCGCCTGTGCAACCTCAACGTGGCGATCAACGCGGGCGAACTGGAATACGGGCTCGTCGTCCCAATCCAATCCCAGCCAGCGCAGACCATCCAGAATCGCTTCAATTGCGGGTTCGGTAGAGCGTTTGCGGTCCGTGTCCTCGACCCGAAGCATGAACTTACCGCCGTGGCGTTTGGCGTAGAGGTAATTAAACAGCGCCGTCCGAGCGCCGCCAATATGGAGAAAGCCGGTAGGCGATGGGGCAAAACGGGTGACGACGGTCATACTGGGCGCTCCTGAAACCGGGCAGGGCGCCCGGTGCTGCTTTTCCGCTGTATAAGGTCTTTCGGGCAGGGAAGGTCAAGGCGGCATGTTGCCAAATTTGCGGGAAAGGCTATCGGGCGCGCCAGCAATGGGCCGTCGCCAGCCCATTCTCTTGGCGCCATTTTTCGCCGGTGGTGCTGCAATCTACATGACATTGCCTTCTGAACCGGGCCTTTGGCCGGTGATAGCCGCCGTTCTGGCATTGCTCGTTCTCGCGATCGTCGGATGGCGTTTGGAGCGCCTGCGCTGGCCCTTGCTCTGGCTCCTTGCTGCGGGTCTTGGGTTTCTCTGGTGTCTGCTCCGGACGGATTGGGTTGAAGCCCCCCGGCTTGAGCGTGAGCAGGCGGGCGAGATTTCTGGCATTGCTGCATGGATCGAAGCGGCAGATTCGCGCCCTCGGTTGGAGCTTAGGAGCGTTCGATTCATGGTGCGCGGCAAGGTTACAAACCTCACGCGCGCTCGTGTCCGATTGGCGAAGGGCGCTCGGCCCAAGATAGGCGATAGAGTACGGGTCCGCGCGATCATGCGACCGCCGCCAAGGCCGGTGGCACCCGGCGGATATGATTTCCAGCGGGGGTCCTATTTCAAGCAGATTGGCGCTGTTGGCTTTGCCATCGGTGTCGCAGATGTAACACCCGCCCGGGATCGTGGCGGCCTCAGGCGTTGGGTCAGCCAAGCGCGGGCAGGGTTCCGGGACCAAGTCTATGTCGCCTTAGCCGATAAGCCGAACATTGCAGGGATTATTGCAGCGCTCACTGTCGGCGACCGCGCGGGTGTCGTGGATGATGACCGGGACGCACTCCGCGCATCTGGCCTAGCGCATTTACTGGCAATCTCTGGGCTGCATCTGGGGCTAGCGGCGGGCGTAATATTCTTTGTTCTGCGGCTTCTACTGGCGTTGCCGCATGGGGCGGCGCTTCGGATGCCGATTCATAAGATTGCGGCGTTGGTCGCGATTCTGGCCGCGGCTGGGTATCTGGCAATGTCTGGCACTGCGCCGCCTGCGCAAAGGGCATTTGTCATGGTGACGGCGGGCATGTTGGCCGTCATGGTGGATAGATTACGATCTGGCCTTTGGTTTATCGCCTGGGCAGCAGCGATTGTTGTCGCAGCATCGCCGGATGTGGTGGTGGGGCCCAGCTTTCAGCTCTCATTTGCGGCGGCGACCGGGATTGTGGCGGCCTATGAGGCCCAAGCGGCGCGCCGACAGCTGGAGACAGAACCAAGGCTTCCTGGCGGCGGGCTTATTCGCTCTATTTGGCGATATGGTAGCGGGATCGCAGGCGCTTCCCTCATCGCGACAGCAGCGACAGCACCGTTAGCGCTTGCGCATTTTCAGCAAGCGCCGGCCTATGGGGTTGTCGCGAATTTGGTGGCGATGCCCTTGATGGTGTTCTGGATCATGCCGACAGCCATCCTTGCGGCAGGCTTATCGCTGATTGGCCAAGGCGATTTTATGTTTCAGGCGATGGGATATGGCGTTGAGCTGGTCTTGGCTGCGGCCTATATGGTGCAAAATTGGGACGGCGGCGTGATCCATGCCGCAGCATCGCCTGGCTGGGTCGTTGGCGCTTTCATGGCGGGCGGTGTTCTCATCTGCGCGCTCAGAGGATGGCCGCGCTGGCTTGGGCTGATCGGAGTCGCTGCCGCTATACACGGATTATCGGTTGCGGCGCCGCCGGATATTTTGGTGGATGAGCAAGGCCGTATCGCAGCCGTTCGGGATGGAAGCACGCTCTATTTCACGTCAACAAGGCGGGGTGCCTTCGAGCAAAAGGCCTGGGCGCGCTATGTTGGCGATGCGGAAGTCAGGGCGCTTGCAGATGCGCCTGCAAGCCTGGCCCGGTGTGATACTGCTGGATGCGTGATAGCAGCAGATGCTGCCACGATCGCGATCTCGCTTTCGCCGCAAGGCCTAGGGGATGATTGCCGCCGGGCTGACTATGTGATTGCCCTCTATCGCGCTGTCGCTGCCAAAGCGATGGGATGCCCTGGCGGCACACCTACGCTTGATCTGTTTGACCTGCAGCGGGATGGCGCGCACGCGCTTTGGATCAAAGACGGGGCAGTTACGACAAGAAGCGTAGCCGCAGCGCGAGGCGCGCGCCCCTGGTCGCAATAATCAACCTGCATTCAATTGCGCCGGTTAGTGATAGCGGCGGATCAGGCTGATCAGGCGGCCCTGCACTTCAACTTCATCAGGCGCATATTCCTGCGGTGGAAAATCCGGATTGGCCGCCCGTAAGATGACACGCCCCGGCTCCCGGTCGATATGCTTCAGAGTCGCTTCTTCCTGGCGGACAAGGGCAACGACAATGGCACCATTATCCGCGACCGCACCTTCTTCGATAATGACGATGTCGCCATCCATAATGCCATCATCGATCATGGACCGGCCTGAAACCTCCAGCGCATAGTGATTGCCGCGGCCCAGCATCTCGCGCGGAACATCAACAAAGGCGTTGGGATCATTCAGCGCTTCAATCGGCGTACCAGCGGCGATCAGGCCGTGCAGAGGCAGGGAGACCGAGCCCGTATTTTCATTGGCGGCGATGGCGTGCAGCGGTTTGTCTCTGCGCGCAGGCTCCCGGCGTGGTGCGCGGCTTGCGGATAGAGCGGCATCTTCCGGTAGGCGCGTTACTTCCAGCGCGCGGGCTTTATGGGCGAGACGGCGGATGAAGCCGCGCTCTTCCAAGCCCGTCACCAAACGGTGAACGCCGGACTTAGAACGAAGGTCCAACGCATCTTTCATCTCATCGAAAGATGGGGAGACACCAGTTTCACTGATGTGATTGTTGATAAACGTCAGCAACTCGTGCTGTTTGCGTGTAAGCATGGCTTAGGTTCCTTTGTTGAACCCAGGGCGCACGGATATGCAGGCCCTATCTGTCAGTTAAACGTTCTAGTTTGGTTCATAGGAACAGTCAAGTATGTTCTGAATATTGACAGATACTTAACGTTGATGGGCTGCATTCGTTCTATCTGATGGTGCTCTATGCATCACGAGGCTATACCATACAACATATTGATTTATATGAAGTCTAACGGAAGAACCTGCACGAGATCCCCGATTTTCGCCGCCTCTGTATGGGGTGCTCGCACGATTAACGCATTCGCTGCCGCATAGACTGACATCATAGAACTGTCCTGGACACGGAACGGTTCAACCGCGAATCCATGTTCCTGTTCCGCCGTCATTCGCGCGCGAACATAATCCTGGCGGCGGTCATTGGCTGCCATAGGTGTTTTGAGGCGGGCATAGGTGGCGGGCGGGGCTGTATCCTCACGGCCCAGCATGTGTCGGATTGCAGGGCCGAGAAATAAATGGGCGCAAACCATCGTCGAAACTGGGTTTCCGGGTAGGCCAAGCACCATTTGCCCGCCGAGCGCACCAAACATGAGCGGCTTGCCGGGCCGCATAGCGATCCGCCAGAAATCGACGTCGAGGCCTTCTTTGGCGAGGGCACTCTGCACGAGGTCATGATCACCGACAGAAGCCCCACCTAGGGTCACCAGAATATCGCAGCCTGCCGCTTGCCGGGCCGCAGATATCAGTGCGCCTTCATCATCCTTGGCGACATCGAGCATCAAAGGCTCACCGCCACAGTCTCGCACATATGCGGCGATACCAAGGCCACTGGAGCCTATGATTTGTCCTGGCGCAAGGGCATCCCCAGGCAGCTTGATTTCATCGCCGGTCGCCAGAATTGCGACCCGGGGGCGGCGTGCGGCGCGCACCCATACGATATTCATGCCCGCAGCAAGGCTGAGCTGGCCAGGCGTCATTACCGTGCCTGCAGGGATGGTTGTCTCACCGCTTCTGAAGTCCAGCCCGGCGCGACGGATATGGCGGCCAAGCTCTGCCGCTTCACTGAGGCGCACAGTATCGCCGTCACGATCAACATCTTCCTGCAGCACGATAGAATCAGCACCCGCCGGAACTTCGCCGCCAGTGAAGATTCGAACGGCCTGGCCTTTACCAACTGTGTCAGTAAAAGGCCGGCCTGCCGGTGATTCGCCTATGACCTTAAGGCTAGCCGGTGCGGCTGCAGTATCGGCCGCGCGCAGGGCATAGCCATCCATCGCGGACATATCCGCAGGAGGCTGTGTGCGGCGGGCGATAATCGGTTCTGCAAGGGTTCGGCCATGGGCATCGGCAAGCATCATGAGTTCGATGCCGGTTGGCTTCGCGGCCTCGAGTACCCGTGCCTGCGCTTCCTCGACAGGGATCATTTGCTGGCCTCATAAACACCAGATTTACCGCCGGATTTATGCAGCAGCCGGGTGCTTTCAATCGTCATGCCCCGATCCATTGCCTTGACCATATCGTAGACGGTGAGTGCGGCCACAGAGGCTGCTGTCAGCGCTTCCATCTCTACACCTGTCTTCCCGGTTGTCTTGCATTCGGCTTCAACATGAACCGATTGCAGGTCTTCGCTAAGCTGAAGGTCCAGGTTCACAGCAGTCAAAGGCAAGGGATGGCAAAGCGGAATGAGATCGGACGTTTTCTTGGCCGCCATGATCCCCGCGAGCCTGGCGACTGCCAACACATCGCCTTTGCCGACCTTACCTTCTGCAATACGCTGGCCCGTTTCACG
The DNA here is from genome assembly GCA_938083135.1 of uncultured Alphaproteobacteria bacterium. GTDB lineage: Bacteria > Pseudomonadota > Alphaproteobacteria > Bin95 > Bin95 > VMCJ01. The sequence continues at coordinate 37,379 of CALLKY010000038.1, forward strand.
CTGCATTGTGATGCGGGAGACGGCGACGGCGCGGCGGTCTGTTTCGGGCTTTGCGCCAACATCGACCATTTGCGCCCGTCCAGACGCATCGAAATGAGTGAGTTTATCGGCCATATTATGTGCGACCTTCGCCAATGAGTTTGGACGCCGCTTGTTGCACATCGTCTTCACGCATGAGCCGTTCACCAACAAGGAATCCGCGGGCACCTTCGGCCCAGAGTCGCGCCAGGTCCGTTCTGTCGCCGATCCCGCTTTCAGAGATGATGCGCCGCCCCGCATGGGGCTTTGCAGCCAGCCTGCCTGTCGTGGCGAGATCAGTTTTCATGATTTTGAGATCACGGTTATTGATGCCGATCAGCGGCGATTGCAGCTTCATGGCGCGCTCGAATTCGGCCTCATCATGGGTCTCCACCAACACATCCATGCCATAACTCATGGCTGTGGATTCCATTTCTGCAGCCAGGATGTCATCCACGGCGGATAGGATGATCAGAATACAATCGGCACCCAGGGCGCGGGATTCCACGATTTGATACGGCGAGACCATAAAGTCCTTACGGAGGGCAGGGATGCTGCATGCCCCGCGTGCTTGGCCGAGATAAGCATCCTCGCCTTGAAAATAGGGCGCATCCGTCAACACGGATAAGCAGGCAGCACCTGCGGCTTCATAAGCGACGGCGAGCGCTGCGGGATTGAAATCTTCCCGGATCAGTCCAGCGCTTGGTGAAGCGCGTTTGATCTCCGTGATCATCGGATATTGGCCGGCGGCATCCTTTGCCGCAAGGGCCGCGCCGAAGCCGCGCACAGGGTCAGCCGCTTTGGCGGCTGGCTCGAGCATGCGCAAGGGCTTCTCGCGTTCACATGCAGCGACATGCTCACGCTTTCGGTCAACGATCTCCTGGAGAATATCCACCATTATAGGCGCTCCGGCGGGGGCGCTTCGTTGGTGATTGCGATAAGCTTCGCTAATGCCGTATTCGCCATGCCGCCATCAATGCTGGCTTCCGCCATGGTGACACCCGCTTTCAGGTCCGTGACTTTATCGGAAACCATGAATGCTGCCGCTGCGTTATAAAGGACAATATCCCGGTACGAGTTTTTGGCACCATCAAGCAGTGCCCGCAGTGCTTTCGCGTTCTCATCCGGCGTACCGCCCTGCAAATCATTCGTGGATGCGGTTGGAATGCCAGCATCGGCAGGGGAGAGCTCGAATAAGGTGACTTGGCCATTGTTCAGCTCGGCTACGGTGGATGTGCCAGTCGTCGTTAGCTCATCCATGCCATCTGAACCATGGACGACCCAAGCGCGCTCTGATCCAAGCGCACCGAGCACTTTGGCCTGCCGCTCCACATATTCCGCTGCAAAGATGCCCATAAGCTGGCGCGGTGCTTCTGCTGGGTTAGAGAGAGGGCCTAGCAGGTTGAAGATCGTGCGGGTCGCGAGTTCTGTCCGGACACCTGCGACATGGCGTGTGGCACCGTGATGCCTTGGTGCCATCATGAAGGCGATATTGGCTTCCCAAAGCGCACGCTCAACAAGCGACATATCCGCATCAATATTGACGCCCAGCGCGCCGAGCACATCAGACGAGCCTGATTTGGACGAGGCGGCGCGGTTCCCGTGCTTCGCCACGGGAACGCCAGCACCCGCAACAACAAGCGCTACGGCTGTCGAGATATTCAGCGTGCCTTTGGGACCACCGCCAGTACCGCAGGTGTCGATAGCGCCGGGCGGTGGTTTGATTTTGACCGCTTTGGCGCGCATGGCGCGGGCGGCACCCGTTAGCTCAGCTTCTGTTTCACCGCGCACACGCATGCCCATGAGTAGGGCGCCCATTTGTGCCGGTGTCGCATCGCCGGACATCATAACGTTAAAGGCGTCTTCAGCCTGCTGCTGATCCAGCGAGCGGCCAAGGGAAATTTGGGTCAGGAAAGGCCGAAGGTCCATGATGTCAGACTCCGTCCATCGCATACTTCCGGCGCGCCGGGAGCGGTTTGGGATCTTTGTTGGGCAATCGCCCATTGGTCGCCATTTTCAGAAAATTCCCAAGCAGCTTATGGCCGTATTCGGACGCAATGCTTTCTGGATGGAACTGCACAGCGTGGATCGGGCGATCCGCATGCATAATACCCATGATGCAGCCATCCTGCGTGCGCGCATTGACGATCAGGCTGTTCGGCAAGGATTGCGGCTGGATGACCAGCGAGTGATAGCGCGTTGCCTCAAACTGTTCCGGCAGGTCTGCGAACACACCCGTTTGGTCTGTTGAAACCACACTGAGTTTGCCATGCAGTGGTTCCGGCGCGCGTTCGATAACGCTGCCAAAGGCTTGCCCAATGGCCTGATGCCCCAGGCAAACCCCGAAGATCGGCAAATCATCCGGCGCTTGGCGCACGACTTCGAGGCAGATACCTGCTTCATCGGGTGTGCAGGGGCCGGGGGACAGGATAATGCCCTCATAGTCGCCGTTGATCACTTCATCGACGGTGATCTCATCATTGCGTTTTACAGCCACGTCAGCGCCAAGTTCGCTAATGAAGTGTCGCAGATTGTAGACAAAGCTGTCGTAGTTATCGATCAGCAAAAACATATGCGCATCCTCGCGTTCCGCTGCATTCGCCTAGAGTTGCGGCAGCGTATACTAGGTTCAAGGGCCGTTAAAGCGACCGGGCGGCCGCTGCAGCGCGCACCAACGCGCGGGCTTTGTCATGGCATTCCTGGTATTCGGCTTCCGGATCACTATCCGCCACGACGCCGACACCAGCCTGCACATACAGTTTGCCGTCTTTCACGACGCCAGTGCGCAGGGCAATGCAGGTATCCATGGAGCCGTTGGAGGCAAAGTAGCCGATGCATCCGGCATAGACACCACGCTTGGTCGGCTCCAACTCATCGATGATTTCCATCGCCCGAACTTTTGGTGCGCCGGATACGGTACCAGCAGGGAAGCCTGCGATCAGCGCGCCGATTTCGTCATACTCAGGTGTGATCTGACCAATGACGGTCGAGCTCATATGCATGACGTGGCTGTAGCGCTCGATATCAAACTGCGCCGTCACCTCGACACTGCCGATCTCAGAAACCCGCCCGACATCATTCCTTGCCAAGTCCAGCAGCATCAGATGTTCAGCGAGTTCTTTCGGATCATTCTTCAGGCTTTCAGCCAGCACGGCATCCTCAGCGGCATTCGCACCACGGCGACGGGTGCCTGCGAGCGGGCGAATCGTAACAATATCATCGCGCGCGCGCACCAGAATTTCCGGGCTGGAACCAACAATCGAGAAATCGCCATAATCCAGGAAGAACAGAAACGGTGAGGGGTTCAAGCGTCGAAGGGCCCGGTAGAGATCAAACGGCTCTTGCTCAAATGGCACGACGAACCGTTGGCTCGGCACGATCTGGAACGCATCGCCAGCACGGATATATTCTTTGGCTGCCTCGACAGCCGCCAAAAAATCTGACTTTGAGAAATTGGACTCGATGTCTTCTGGTGCCAGTGGTTGGGCTGCTGCTCCAGATTGGGGGGCGCGGGCAGGCATGGGGCCGTTTAGGCGCTCAACGGCGGCGGCAAGCCGACCCGTAGCCTCAGCATAGGCCGTATCTGCATCCATGCCTGATGTAGGGCGGACGGGTGTTACGATGGTGATGATATCGCCAACCGTATCAAACACAGCCATGATCGTTGGCCGGACGAAAATTCCGTCCGGAATTCCAAGTGTGTCTTCGGGCTCGTTTGGTAGCCGCTCCATCAGGCGGACCATGTCATAGCCCATATAGCCAACAAGGCTGGATGCCATTGGGGGCAGGCCAACGGGCAGGCTTTCGATCTGTGACTCGGCAATCAGTGCACGGAGCGAATCGAGTGAACCCTGCGTTTCAGCCTGATATGAGGCTTCCGCATGGGGCGCTATGCGGCTGACTTCCGCTTGATTGCCCCGGCACCGCCAGATCAGATCCGGCTCAATGCCGATAAAGGAGTAGCGTCCACGGGTTTCCCCGCCCTCGACGCTCTCCAGAATAAAACTGTTCGGGCCACCACCGGATAGCTTAAGCATGGCGGACACGGTGGTTTCCAGATCGGCGGAAACCTGTGTCCACGCGACTTGCGGTGCCCCGGCGTTATATGTCTCAGCGAAGGTCGAGCGTTCGGGGTCTATGCGCATTGGGTCTACTGCAGGTATGGGCCGGCGGGCGGCGCTTCGGGAACATTGTTGATCGTTGCCGGGTTTGCTGTGCGCGCGACGGCACCCAGAACTTCAACACGATCATTCGCGTAAACATTAGCAAGCTGTGCCAGGTATGCGGCTTCCGCTTCGCCCTTCGGATCAAACGTGGGCTTCGCAATCGACTGGACGTAGACAATAGCTACGGCGTCGCCATTGATTGCTTGAACGGATGTTTTCTCCGCAGCTGCAAACGCGCTTTCGATCAGGTTTGCTGGAAGCTTGGTTTCCTGTTGCAGAACCTGCCGGGTCTTTGGCGCAAATTCTGTGACGGATAGGCCAATGGCTGTTGCAGCCGCTTTGAACGCCGTCACGTCAGTTGCTTCGCCAATGGCTTTTGCCTGGGCTAGGGCAGCTTCAGATTGCTTCTCGGATTGCCAGGCCTTGGCGGCGTCCGCTTGGACATCCTCATAAGGCTTCGGCGCAGACGGTGTGACCTTGTCGACAATCAGGGACACAAACGACCCGTCCTTCAATTCAATCAAGCCGCTCTGGTCGCCAACATTGCGGTCAAAGACAGTGTTGATAAAGGTTTGGTCGCTTGGCAGGCCATGCAGGCGCTGGCCAGACGCATCCGCCCCACTCCGGCTGTAGCCAGCCACGGTGATCGGCGCGAGGCCAGCAGACTTGCTTGCGGCTTCTAGATCACCACCGGCTGCAAGCGCATCCTCGGCGGCATTGGCCACGTCGATCAGGCTGTTATTGGCGCGTTCCTGGCGAAGCTGCTCCGTGATCGCAGGTTTGATGTCCGCGAGCGGCGTTGTTTTCTCCGGCTCAATCTTGGAGACCAAAACAACGTGCCAGCCGAGCCTGGATTCATGCGCTTCGGTCAGGCCTTCCGTTGAGAGGCTGTAGACGGTCTCACCAACAGATGCCGGGAAGATGGCAGAGCGTTGCAGTGGGCCAAGGTCCGTCACCAGCGCACCTGCGAACTCAGCGGCGGTCACGAAGGCTTCTGGGTCCTTAGGGGCTACCTGCTTGAAGGTTTTGGCTGCCGTTGCGTCGCTGAATAGTGCTTGGGTCAGCGTGCGCACTTCAGGCTGCACGAAGCTTGCCTTGTTGGTCTCGTAATACGCAGCGACCTCTGCATCCGTGATTTCAGTGGCTGCAGCGACGCGGGGGACGGAGATATAAAGTACGCGAATGTCCCGGCGCTCTGGCTCAGCGAAGCGCGCGGCATTGGCGGCGATGTATTCTTTGGTCTGTGCTTCTGTTGGTACGATTGGCGTAACAGCGCTTAGTGGCAAGCTCGCTGTTGCAATCGTCCGCGTCTGGGTTTCCAGCGCATACATCATCTCGGCCAGTGGCTGGGGTGGGGGCAGCTTAATCGCTACGGCCTCTCCCAATTGCTGGCGGACCAGTTCCTTTTGTAAGCTATTCACATAGCTATCTTCACTGATGCCAGCATTGAAGAGCGCTTGACGGAAGCGGTTCGCGTCAAAGTTTCCAGCCTGTGTTTGGAAGGCAGGATTGGCCATGATTGCGTTGCGGACAGCATCCTCGCCCGCGGTGACGCCAAGATGCCGTGCCTCCATATCAAGTGCAGCCTGACCGATCAGTTGATCCAGCGCTGCCGCGCGGATAGCGCCCTCGGGCAGAGAGGATACGTCAAACCGTGCGCCGAGTAGCTGTCGCATCTGCTCCAGCTGGCGACGTTCGGCGACATCTACATTATCGCGACGGACCTCAATCTCACCGACTTCAGCCAGCACAGGATTGGCTTCAGGCGTTAGATAATCGCCGATACCCCAGGCTGCGAAGCTCAAAATGAGGAGCCCGAACAGAATTTTAGCCACCCAACCGGCGGCTTGCTTGCGCATTGCGATGAGCATGAACGGACCCTGTGTCTTGATAAAAGGATAGGCCGGATAAGGCCGCGGATCATAGGGATGTCATGACCGTCCGGCAATCCGGCAACAGACTGGAATTGGACATTTCCCCCTTTATGATCGCTTTATATGGCGTCACATACGCTTGATTCGAGTGTGAACGCCCGAATTGTCGCATCAAATAAGGATTTTGCCTTGAGCCAACCTGAATATCTGATCGCCGGAAATTGGAAAATGAATGGCCTCGGCGCGGATGCTGATGCGCTAGCAAAGGGCGTCGCAGCTGGCGCTTCATCTGCGCCAGCAGTCACAGAACTGCTCGTCTGCCCGCCTTATCTACATATTGATCGTGTTAGTGCCGCATTGGCTGGGTCGGGCGCGCAGGTTGGCGGGCAAGATTGTCACAATGAAATTTCGGGCGCTTTCACGGGCGATGTGTCTGCCGAAATGCTGGCGGATATGGGCTGTTCGTATGTGATCGTCGGGCATTCAGAGCGCCGTGATGGCCATCGGGAAGGCGATCCTGCTATCTGGGCAAAGGCCTCTGCGGCACTGCGGGCTGGTCTCAAGCCAATCATCTGTGTTGGCGAGACCGAGCAGGAGCGGTTGGCTGGCAAAGCTGAGGAAACTGTGGCTCGCCAAGTGCGCGCCTGCACACCGGATGGTGTCGATGGCAGTAAAATCGCACTCGCGTATGAGCCCGTTTGGGCGATCGGCAGCGGGCGGACGCCAACGCGGGATGAAATCGCGGCTGTGCATAAAGCTATGCGGGACGCACTTGAAGATATGTTGGGTGCGGATGCTGGCGGTGGGATTCGGCTGCTTTACGGCGGCTCGGTGAAGCCATCTAACGCCAAGGAAATAATGACGCTGGACAACGTCAATGGCGCCTTGATCGGCGGTGCTAGCCTGAAAGCGGAAGATTTCTTGGGCATAGCGGCAACCTGCGCCTAGAAACTCGCGGCTTCTGACTGTACATAGAGGGTCAAATCGAACGGTCGCGCTGCGCGAACCTATGCGCGCGCCCATATGAAAGCTTTGGAAACCATGGTCCCAGTCATCCTGACGATCCATATTCTAATTGCGGCAGCACTTGTCGTTGTTGTTCTGATGCAGCGCTCTGAGGGGGGCGGGCTCGGTATTGGCGGTGGCGGCAGCGGTGGCGGCGGTGCTGGCCTGATGACAGGGCGGAGTGCGGCTAACTTGCTAACGCGGTCAACCGGCGCACTTGCCGTTGGGTTCTTTGCGACGAGCTTGATCTTGGCGATTCTTGCCAGTGGTTCAAACACACAACGCTCGATCATCGAAACACCTGCGGCGACATCACAGCCGCTCGTGCCGAGTGCGCCGACTGCACAATAGGGCGACGGCGAAAGCTGGCGTTCAAGAGTTGATTCAAGCGCGGGGGGCTTAACGGCGCGCGATGTCGAAATTTATTTTTATAACAGGCGGCGTCGCATCCTCCCTTGGCAAGGGCGTTGCATCGGCAGCTTTGGGGGCCTTGTTGCAGGCGCGCGGATACCGTGTGCGCTTGCGCAAGTTCGATCCGTACTTGAACATTGATCCCGGAACGATGAGTCCGTACCAGCACGGCGAAGTGTTCGTGACCGATGATGGCGCTGAAACTGACCTCGATCTTGGTCACTATGAGCGATACCTGAACCAGTCCGGTAGCAAGAGCGATAGCGTCACCACCGGCCGTATCTACGAAACGGTGCTGCAGCGGGAACGCAAGGGCCTGTATTTGGGCGCTACGGTGCAGGTTATTCCGCACGTCACCGACATGATCAAGGAATTCATCCAGGCTGACCTGGACGACGAAGATTTCGTGCTGTGTGAAATTGGCGGCACTGTCGGCGATATTGAAAGCCTGCCGTTCATCGAGGCGATCCGTCAGCTTCGCCATGAACTCGGCTATGAGCAAACGATGTTCGTGCATCTAACATTGGTGCCTTACATCTCGGCTGCCGGTGAACTGAAAACCAAGCCGACACAGCACTCTGTCAAGGATCTGCTGAGCTCCGGGATTCAGCCGGACATGCTGCTTTGCCGGTCAGATCGTCCGATCCCAGCAGATGCCCAGCGCAAGATCGCGCTATTCTGCAACATCCGCGAAGAACGCGTCATTCAGGCGATTGACGTTGATACGACATACGCAACACCGCTGACCTACAATGCGGAAGGCTTCGATACAGAAGTGCTGAAGCATTTCGGCCTTGCTGACGAAACACCCCCTGATCTGAGCGTTTGGCGCGAGATCGTGGAGCGGGTACGGCAGCCAGAAGGCGTTGTGCGCATTGGTGTTGTCGGCAAGTATACGGTTCTGAAGGACGCATACAAATCTCTCATCGAAGCCCTTAATCACGGCGGCATCGCCAATAATGTGAAGGTTGAATGCGTTTGGATTGAGGCCGAAGCCTTTGAGAAATCGGGTGATAATTCCCAGCTGGAAGATGTGCACGGCATTCTAGTACCTGGTGGATTCGGCGAGCGTGGGGCAGAGGGCAAAATTCTCGCAGCGAAGTTCGCACGCGAAGAGAGGTTGCCATATTTCGGCATCTGCTTCGGTATGCAGATGGCTGTCATTGAGATGGCGCGATCTGTTGTTGGTTGGGAAGACGCTGGCTCGACTGAGTTTGGCCCGACGATGCGTCCCGTTGTTGGCCTTATGACCGAGTGGAAGCGCGGCGGTGAGGTCGAGCTTCGGGATAATGATAGCGATCTAGGTGGCACCATGCGGCTTGGTGCATATCCGGCGTCTCTCAAAGAAGGCTCTCGCGTTGCGGAAGCTTATGGTGAGACGCTGGTGCATGAGCGCCACCGTCACCGCTATGAAATAAACATCGCTTATCGTGACCAAATCGAAGCGGCGGGAATGATTTTCTCAGGCCTTTCACCGGATGGGCGCTTGCCCGAGATTGTGGAGCTGCCGGATCATCCTTGGTTTATCGGCGTGCAGTTCCATCCTGAACTTAAATCCCGGCCGATGGAGCCGCATCCGCTGTTCCGCTCATTTATTGCTGCAGCGCTGGATCAAGCGCGGCTCGTTTAGTTTTTCCGACGGAGAGTCTGCATGACGAAATCTGTCGACGTAGGCGGCGCAGTTTTTGACAGCGCCAAGCGGTTTTCGCTCATCGCCGGCCCATGCGCGATCGAGAGCCGGGCGCATGCTTTGGAAACGGCAGAAGCGATCAAAGCGATAGCGGACCGTGTTGGCGTATCGCTGGTCTATAAGTCCTCATTCGACAAAGCCAATCGCACGAGCCTTTCTAGCGCCCGCGGCGTCGGCATGGCTGAAGGTCTCGATATTTTGAGCGATGTGAGGCAGACGCTCGGCCTTCCAGTAACGACGGATGTCCACACCGAAGCGCAGTGTGCGGCGGCGGCTGAAGCCGTGTCGCTCTTGCAGATACCAGCCTTCCTCTGCCGCCAGACTGATTTATTGGTAGCGGCTGCTGAAACGGGCTGCGCGGTGAATGTGAAGAAGGGGCAATTCTTAGCCCCCTGGGACATGCAACATGTGGCCGCCAAGCTTGAAGCAGCAGGGGCCAGCGGCGTTATTCTGACTGAGCGTGGCACGAGCTTCGGCTACAACACACTCGTTTCCGACATGCGATCCCTGCCGATTATGGCAAAGGGCGGCGCGCCAGTCGTATTCGATGCGACCCATTCCGTGCAGCAACCAGGCGGGCAGGGCGGGACATCTGGCGGGCAGCGTGAATTTGTGCCGGTGCTTGCCAGGGCGGCTATCTCAATTGGCGTCGCGGGACTATTCGTTGAAACGCACCGTGATCCTGACAGCGCGCCTAGCGATGGCCCGAATATGGTGCCGCTAGACCAACTTGAAGCCATGCTTGCTTTGCTTGTCCAACTGGATGGCATCGCTAAAGCGAATCCCGTTTCTATCTAAGCATTCCCTCTCTGAAAGGTTCATTTCATGACCGCTATCGTCGACATCCTTGGCCGCCAAATTTTCGATAGCCGCGGCAACCCGACTGTTGAAGTGGACGTGACCTTGGAGGATGGCGTGGTAGGCCGTGCAGCTGTCCCATCCGGCGCCTCCACGGGCGTCCACGAAGCCGTCGAGCTTCGGGATGGCGGCGCTGCCTATGGCGGCAAAGGCGTCCAGAAAGCGGTAGACGGCGTTAATGGAGCGCTTGCAGATGCGTTGATCGGCATGGAAGCAGAAAACCAGCGCCACATTGACGGCATCATGTGTGACCTTGATGGCACGCCGAATAAAGGCACGCTCGGCGCAAATGCGATCCTGGGCGTCAGCATGGCAGTGGCAAAGGCGTCTGCGGCATCCATCGGCATGCCGTTATATCGGTATGTGGGCGGCACCAACGCCCATGTATTGCCAACACCGATGATGAATATTGTCAACGGCGGTGCCCATGCGGACAACCCGATCGATATCCAGGAATTCATGATTATGCCGGTCGGTGCCGCCAGCTTCTCAGAGGCAATGCAAGCAGGTGCGGAAATATTCCAAGCACTACGCGGTCGCCTGAAGAAGGCAGGCCACAATACCAATGTTGGTGACGAAGGCGGATTTGCGCCAGCTTTGAGCAGCTCCAAAGAAGCGCTCGATTTCATCATGGGATCGATTGAGGATACAGGCCGGAAGCCCGGCGATGACGTTGTTCTCGCTCTTGATTCGGCGTCTACGGAATTCTTCCAGGATGGTATTTATGACCTTGCTGGCGAATCCAAGAAGCTTGATGGGCAGGGCATGGCTGAATATCTGGCTGACCTCTGCGCAGCATATCCCATTGTCTCCATTGAAGACGGCATGGCTGAGGATGACTGGGACGGCTGGAAAGCCCTGACGGACCTGATCGGCGACAAAGTGCAGCTCGTAGGCGATGATCTGTTCGTGACAAACCCAATTCGCCTGGCTGACGGGATTGAGCGCGGCGTCGCCAATGCGATTCTGGTGAAAGTGAACCAGATCGGCACGCTGACAGAAACGCTGGACGCCGTGTCAATGGCGCTAGGTGCTAGGTATGGTGCTGTCATGTCTCACCGCTCTGGTGAGACTGAGGATGCGATCATTGCTGACCTCGCTGTCGCGACAAACTGCGGCCAGATCAAAACCGGTTCGCTGTCCCGGTCGGACAGGATGGCGAAGTATAATCAGCTTTTGCGGATTGAAGCCGAGCTTGGTGCTAGCGGTCGGTATGCGGGTAGAGCGTCCATCGTGGCAAAATAGCGTGTGCGTCCAAGTTTTTGGGCGGTTTTCTGCAGAATTATGTTGACGTAGGATTCGCGACATGATTCATCTGCAGGATGGACACAGCGCTTGACATCAAAAAACGCCTGAAGGGCCTGATCTGGCCTCTGGTTTTTGCATGTCTCGCTGTTTATTTCGGCGTTCATTTGGTTCGGAATGACCACGGCGTCCTCGCGATGCAGGCGTTTGATCTGCGGATTGCAGATGCTGAAAATGAGTTGGCAGGCTTAACGGCAACCCGTGTCGGCCTCGAGCGGGATACTGCCCTGTTGCGGCCAGAGACGATGCATCCCGATTCGCTGGGTGAACACGCGCGCCGCCGCCTGAATATGGGCGCGGAGCGTGAAGTCGTTGTTTTTCAGAAGTAGAGCCTGATTGGCTATATGTGTTTCCCGCTTGGTGAAACTGCTGATCACGGCTTGTTCATTGCCATGGTGATATGAGCGGTCTATGGTTTTGCCATAGGCGCTTACGGGCGTTTCAGAAATACAAATCGGAGGGGGCGATGGCGCGAGCGGCTTCTAAGAGCGGAACAGCCAGTAAGGCTGCAGCGAAACCGGCGGCTAAACGAACGTCGAGTAGGTCAAGAGCCAAGGCCAAGCCATCTTTCGATAACGATACACTAATGCAGTTTTATAAGGACATGCTGCTGATCCGCCGTTTTGAAGAGCGCGCAGGACAGCTTTACGGCATGGGCCTGATCGGCGGTTTCTGCCATCTATACATTGGCCAGGAAGCGGTCGTTATCGGCATGCAGCATGCGCTTGATGAGTGTGATTCTGTCATCACTGGTTATCGCGATCATGGGCATATGCTGGCTTGCGGCATGGAAGCCCGTGGCGTTATGGCGGAGCTCACCGGTCGCAAGGATGGTTATTCCCGTGGCAAAGGCGGGTCCATGCACATGTTCAGCCGGGAGAAACGTTTCTTTGGTGGGCATGGTATCGTGGGTGCGCAGGTGCCGCTTGGTGGCGGGCTCGCGTTCGCGGCGAAATATCGGGAAACCGGCGGTGTGTCCGTCGCGTATTTCGGTGATGGCGCATCCAACCAAGGCCAGATCGCTGAAACCATGAATATGGCATCGCTCTGGAAGCTGCCTTTGATCATGGTGATTGAGAACAATAAGTACGGCATGGGCACATCAGTGAACCGCTCCTCTGCCGGCCCAGCGCTGCATCTGCGCGGTGACGCCTATGGCATTAAGAACAAGAAAATTGACGGTATGAACGTCATGACAATGGCGGAAGAGTGCAAAGAGGCGGTCGAATATGCCCGGACTAGCGGCCCTGTGCTGCTGGAAGCGGAAACCTACCGTTATCGCGGCCATTCCATGTCTGATCCGGCCAAATATCGCTCCCGTGATGAAGTTAATAAAATGCGGGAAGAGCGGGATCCGATTGAAACACTCCGTGAGCATCTCATCAAAAGCAAAATCGTGGACGCGGACGCGCTTAAAAAGATCGATGCTGACGTGCGGGCCGTCGTGGCGGATTCGGCAGAGTTCGCGCAGTCGAGCCCAGAGCCCAACCCATCTGAGCTTTACACCGATATTCTGATCGAAGCGTAAGCGCGCGAACAGGGGGAATACCATGGCTATCGATATCCTTATGCCGGCCCTGTCGCCGACAATGACTGAAGGCAAGCTTGCGCGCTGGCTCGTCAAGGTAGGCGATGATGTGAGCGCCGGGGACCTGATCGCTGAGATCGAGACCGACAAAGCGACGATGGAAGTCGAAGCGGTCGACGAAGGCAAAGTCGGCAAGCTGCTGGTTGAAGAAGGGGCGGAAGGCGTTGAAGTAAACGCAATCATCGCCGTGCTCGTTGGTGAGGGCGAAGAAGCGCCTGCTGATGCAGGTAAATCTGCACCTCCCGCTGCAAGCCCGGCTCCCGCCGCAGCCGCTGCTCCAGCGCCAGTTGCGCCGCAGCCCCTCGCAGCAGCACCTACAGCCGCTATGGATGCAGCAGAAGCCAAAGCTTACGAAAGCACCAAGGAACAAACCGTTCGTGACGCGCTGCGTGACGCCATGGCGGAAGAAATGCGCCGGGATGGTGATGTGTTTCTGATGGGTGAAGAGGTCGCTGAATATCAGGGCGCGTATAAAGTCAGCCAGGGCTTGCTGGATGAATTTGGTGCCAAACGTGTGATCGATACGCCGATTACTGAGCATGGTTTTGCGGGGATCGGCGTCGGCGCTGCCTTCGATGGCCTGAAGCCGATTGTTGAATTCATGACATTCAACTTCTCTATGCAGGCGATGGATCACATCATCAATTCTGCTGCCAAGACGCTTTATATGTCTGGCGGTCAAATGGGCTGTCCGATTGTGTTCCGTGGGCCGAATGGTGCCGCTGCGCGCGTGGCGGCCCAGCACTCCCAGTGTTACGCAAGTTGGTTCGCCCATGTACCGGGCCTGATTGTGATTTCTCCCTATTCAGCGGGTGACGCGAAAGGCCTGTTGAAGGCCGCGATCCGGAATCCCAATCCAGTGATCTTCCTGGAGAACGAGCTTCTCTACGGCCAAACGTTCGACGTGCCGACAGACGAAGATTTCGTAACGCCAATTGGCCGCGCCAAAGTATTGCGTGAGGGCAAGGATGTTACGATCACAGCGTTCTCACTTATGTGCCAAAAAGCGCTTGAGGCTGCCGATATCTTGGCAGGTGAGGGGATTGAGGCAGAGGTAATTGATCTGCGCACCATTCGCCCGCTCGATACAGACACGATCGTCCGCTCCGTGCAGAAGACCAATCGCTTGGTTTCTGTAGAGGAAGGCTGGCCCTATGCCGGCATTGGTGCTGAACTCGCTGCGACCATGATGGAAAAGGCTTTTGATTGGCTGGATGCGCCGGTTGTCCGCGTGGCGGGTGAAGATGTCCCCATGCCATATGCCGCGAATTTGGAACAGCTAGCGCTGGCGAACGCGGACGATATTGTCGCCGCCGCTAAAGCAGCATGCTACCGCTAGCCCGCTCGGCTTCATCTGACTGACCGCCAGGAGACTGACCATGGCGACGAACATCCTTATGCCTGCCCTGTCGCCGACAATGACCGACGGCAAGCTTGCTCGCTGGCTGGTGAAAGTCGGCGATAGTGTGCGATCAGGCGATGTGATCGCTGAGATCGAGACCGATAAGGCGACCATGGAAGTCGAAGCGGTCGATGAGGGCCAAGTTGCTCAGTTGCTTGTTGATGAAGGTGCTGAAGGCGTTGCGGTCAACGCTGTGATTGCTGTTCTGGCTAGCGATGGCGAAGACGTTGGCGATGTTGAGGCAACAACAACTGCTGCTCCAGCCCCGACCCCAGCCGAAGACGCCGCTCCTGCGCCTGCTGCAAAACAAGACCATGGTGACGTGAAAGCGACACCACTCGCCAAGCGGATTGCCGATCAATCTGGCGTATCGTTGAGCGGCGTTTCAGGATCTGGCCCCGGCGGCAAGATCATGAAAGCTGATGTGTTGGGTGCTTCTGGTGGCATTGCACCGCCTGCTGTAGCCGTTGATAAGGGTGACCGCGTATTCGCCAGCCCACTTGCGCGCCGGATGGCGGCAGAAAATGATCTACCGATTGAAAAAGTGCCCGGCACTGGCCCCAATGGCCGGATCATCAAAGCTGATATTGAGCGCGTTCTGAAAGAAGGCCTGCCAGCGGAAGCCAGAGAGGCAACGAAGGCTGATGCGCCGAAAGCGGCAGCGTCTACCGGCTCTACAGATGATTACGAACTCATCCCGCACACGTCCATGCGGAAGACAATTGCGCGCCGCCTGACTGAGTCTAAGCAACAGGTGCCGCACTTCTACCTGACGGTAGATTGTGAAATCGATGAACTGTTGCGCGTCCGTAAGGAAATCAACGCGCGTGCGCCAGAAGGCATCAAAGTATCAGTCAATGATTTCGTCATTAAAGCCATCGCCGCCGCCCTTCGCCGGGTGCCGGACGCCAATTCTAGCTGGACGGAAGAAGGCATACGCCGCTTCAACATGGTTGATGTGTCTGCAGCTGTCGCGATCCCAGGCGGTCTGATTACGCCGGTTGTCCGCGACGCAGACAAAAAAGGCCTCGCTGCGATTTCAGCGGATATGCAGGACCTGGCCAAACGGGCGCGGGACGGCAAGCTGAAACCGGATGAATATTCCGGTGGCACGATCAGCGTTTCCAACCTGGGCATGTTCGGCATCAAGCAGTTTGATGCTGTCATCAACCCACCCCAGGGCGCGATCCTTGCGGTGGGTGCGGGTGAGCAACGACCTGTTGTCAAAGATGGCCAGTTGGCGATTGCTACTGTTATGTCCTGCACAATCTCCTGCGACCATCGGGTTGTGGACGGTGCCCTTGGCGCTGAACTGCTGCAGGCCTTCAAGAATGTTATTGAGTTCCCAGCGGCGATGCTGCTGTAGACGCTGATTTCTGCCCTTATCAGCCACGATTGGAAGGAATAGAGCCATGGCGGATGCCGAATTTGATCTGATTGTGATCGGCGGCGGCCCTGGCGGCTATGTCGCCGCAATCCGTGCTGCCCAGTTGGGTATGAAAACGGCGCTGGTTGAGCGTGAGCATCTGGGCGGCATTTGCTTGAACTGGGGCTGTATTCCAACGAAAGCGTTGCTGCGCTCATCAGAAGTTTGGCACCTGATGCAGAACTTGGGTGATTTCGGCATGTCCGCAGACAATATCAAGTTTGATATTGGTGCTGTGGTCAGCCGCTCCCGTGGTGTGGCCAAGCAGCTCTCCGGTGGTATCGGGCATCTGTTGAAGAAGAACAAAGTCACGGTTGTTAATGGCGCTGGTAAGTTAGATGGCGCAGGCAAAGTCGTCGTTGATGGCGACAAGACCATGACAGCAAAGAATGTCATTGTCGCCACTGGCGCCCGCGCCCGCTTACTGCCCGGATTGGAAGCTGACGGCGACCGGGTCTGGACCTATCGTGAAGCGATGGTGCCAAAGGTGATGCCTAAATCACTGCTGGTCGTTGGCTCGGGTGCTATTGGAGTTGAGTTCGCCAGTTTCTACAACGACCTGGGCGCTGACGTTACGGTTGTTGAAATCATGGACCGTGTGCTGCCGGTTGAAGATGCTGAGATTTCTGCGATGGCCCGTAAATCCTTCGAGAAGCAGGGCATGCGCATTCTAACCGAAGCAAAGGTTGCAGAATTGGAGCGCGGCAAATCTGGCGTCAAAGCAACCGTTGAGACCAAAGACGGCGTTGAGACGATTGAAGCTGAATATGTGATCATGGCGGTCGGCATTATTGGCAATACAGAAGATGTTGGCCTTGATACGACCAAGGTTGAGGTGGATCGCGGCCATATCAAGACCAACGAATGGAACGAAACCGCAGAGCCCGGCGTCTATGCCATTGGCGATGTGACAGGCCCGCCCTGGCTCGCCCATAAAGCCAGCCATGAGGGCGTGATCTGCGTTGAGAAGATCGCTGGGCTCGATGGCCTGCATCCTATGGACAAATCAAAGATCCCTGGCTGCACCTATGCCCGCCCACAGGTTGCCAGTGTCGGCATGACTGAAGCTGCGGCCAAAGATGCCGGCTATGAGATCAAAGTCGGCAAGTTCCCGTTTATGGGCAACGGCAAGGCCATAGCACTGGGTGACCCGGAAGGCATGGTCAAGACGGTGTTCGACGCCAAAACCGGCGAATTGCTTGGCGCGCACATGATTGGCGCAGAGGTGACAGAGCTGATCCAAGGCTATGTCGTCGCCCAAACGCTGGAGACGACGGAGGCGGAGTTGATTCATACAATCTTCCCGCACCCAACATTATCGGAAATGATGCACGAGTCTGTGCTTGACGCCTACGGTCGCGCGATCCACTTCTAGGGTCATGACCATAGAATCATCACAAGCCAGAGCGCCATCAGCCGCCGCCCTTCGCCATCCGGAGAAGCGTAACCGGCCTGAAACCGCGCCTAAGCGGAAACCGGACTGGATCCGGGTGAAAGCGCCTGTATCCAAGGAATATCAGAAGACACGGGATATCGTGCGCGAGAACAATCTCGTCACGGTCTGCGAAGAAGCATCTTGCCCTAATATCGGTGAATGCTGGGCGCAGCGTCACGCGACTATGATGATTATGGGGGCTATTTGCACCCGTGCCTGCGCTTTCTGCAATGTCGCGACTGGCCGCCCCGGTGCGCTGGACGTGATGGAACCAGCCAATGTCGCCAATGCAGTGGCGCAGCTTGGTCTCAAACATGTGGTCATCACATCCGTCGATAGGGATGATTTGCCAGATGGCGGCGCGCAGCATTTTGCTCGAACCATCAATCACATCCGCGATAAATCGCCGGAGACGACGATTGAAATTCTGACGCCGGATTTCTTAAAGAAAGATCGTGCGCTTGAAGTCGTCGTGCGCGCTCGGCCCGATGTGTTCAATCATAATCTGGAAACGGTTCCGCGCTTGTATCCCAGTGTCAGGCCAGGGGCTCGCTACTATCACAGCCTGCGCTTGTTAGACCAAGTAAAGCAGCTTGATCCATCGATTTTCACGAAGTCTGGCCTGATGGTTGGCCTTGGGGAAGAGCGGGATGAAGTGTTGCAGGTGATGGATGATATGCGCGCTGCAGAGGTGGATTTCCTGACCATTGGCCAATATCTCCAACCAACGCCAAAACATCACCCGTTAGATCGGTTTGTAACGCCGGATGAATTCAAGGCGTTTGCCCAAAGTGCTGAAGGCAAAGGATTTCTGCTGGCCTCATCGACGCCTTTGACCCGGTCATCCTACCATGCGGATGCTGATTTTGCGGCGCTTAGGGATGCCCGTGAAGCGAAGTTGGCGGCGCGTAAGTAATGCCTTCTCATGCCGAACGAAAATTCCTGCCTTACCGCAGGGACGATATGTTTGCGCTTGTCGCAGACGTCGCGAAGTATCCGGAGTTTCTGCCCTGGTGCATAGCTGCACGTGTACGCCCATTGGCCGAGCAGTCGTTCGAGGCTGACCTTGTCATTGGCTTTAAGATGGTACGGGAAACGTTTACATCCAGAGTGGATTTGAACCCGCCTGATCTGGTCGATGTAACCTATACCAAAGGCCCTATGCGCCACCTGAATAACCGCTGGCTTATTGAGGAGGCAGAGGGCGGGTGCATGGTCGATTTTAAACTGGATTTCGAATTCAAATCCGTGCTGCTTCGCAAGCTGATTGGCCCTTTGTTCGGCGAAGCTGTACGCAGAATGGTCGCTGCTTTTGAAGCACGCGCGTCAGAAACCTGTGAGCGCGCGAGCTAGGGCAATTCCCGACCAATCTGAATCAGATTAGTCGGGATAAATTGCCCGCAATCAATGTGATAGAGCGCCGGGCTGCGTAGCAAGCGACGCACGGCGCTCTAGCGTTCCGCAGTTTCCATAATCAGTTCAAGCGCACGGATGACTGTTTTTTGGCGGACAGCGCGCCGATCGCCCGGAAACAGCTGGCGCTCTGTATAAGCAGGGCTTCCACGACGTTCCACGGCGATCCAAACCGTGCCGACAGGCTTTTCCTTAGACCCGCCGCCCGGCCCTGCAACACCGCTAACAGCGACCGCAATATCTGCATCGTCACCGGCAGCGCTCAGTGCACCAGATGTCATTTGCCGAACCGTTGCTTGGCTAACAGCACCGTCGCACTCGAGCGTTGCAGTTGAAACGCCAAGCATCGTCATTTTGGCATCATTGGAATATGTGATGAACCCGCGGCCAACCACGTCGGACGAGCCGCCAATTTCTGTCAGCGCACCAATAATAAGGCCGCCTGTGCAAGATTCGGCCGTTGTGACCCTTAGTTTGGCGCTGCGGCAGGCTTCGAGCGTTTTGGTCGCCAATATATCTAAGTCCGGCCAACGTTTATCTGGCATCTACCACGCTCCCACATAATCCAAGGCCAATACGCCCACAATCGCATACAAGCCAGCAACGATATCATCCGCCATCACGCCGAACGCACTTGTCGACGTTCGATCAATGAGGCTGCAAGGCCATGGTTTTAGGATATCGGCTGCGCGGAATAGGATAAAGGCTGCCAGATATGGCAAGAATCCAATCGGCACGAAAGCGAGTGGCAAAAGCTGGCCCGCAACTTCGTCAATGACGACTTCGCCGGGGTCATGGCTTCCGCCATCACTGATGTATCGGCCCGTTTCACGGATGCCGATTAGGAATATGACGGCAGCTAGCGCCAGTACAGCATAGGGGCCGCCCCAATAGGCTGCCGCTAGTCCAAAAGGTAAGGCTGCAAGGGATCCAAACGTGCCTGGTGCTTTCGGCGCTAGGCCCGCGCCAAACCAAAGCGCTAGGATGCCGCCGGGTCGCCATAACCGGTGCCTTACGGGTATCTCATTCATAACAGCACCGTGGCCGTCGCCAATGCAGCAATGCCTTCCCTACGGCCGGTGAAGCCCAATCGCTCACTCGTGGTGGCTTTAACGCTGACCCTGTCGGCAGCGAGGCTGAGTATGTCTGCCATACACGCCTGCATTGCAGCCCGGTGCGGGCCGATTTTTGGCTCCTCGCATACGATCGTGACGTCTATATGCGCCAATTGACCGCCACGGGCTTCGACAAGCCGGAGTGCCTCTGCCAAGAATATCTCTGAGGCGGCGCCCTTCCATTGCGGGTCGCTTGGTGGAAAATGCGTACCGATATCGCCAGCAGCGATGGCACCCAGAATTGCGTCGGTCACGGCGTGCATAGCCACATCAGCATCTGAATGCCCTGCAAGGCCTTGGCCGTGGGTGATATCAACGCCACATAGGGTGACGTGGTCGCCCGGCCCAAAGGCATGGACGTCATAGCCGTTACCGACACGAGGGGCGGCAGATAGCAGGCGCTCTAGCATTGCTTTGTCAGCCTCCGTCGTGAGTTTGTGCAGTAAGGGAGAGCCTTCCACGATCTTGGCTGTGCCGCCAGCCAGGCGGATCATCGAAATATCATCTGTGGCACCGGCGTCCGTGTGGGCACGGTGGGCTGCCAGGATTTCATTGAAGCGGAAGCCTTGGGGCGTTTGTACCTGGACCAATCCGTCCCTGGGAATTGGCGCACGCACTAGGCCATCCGATGTATGAGCCAGGGTGTCTGCAACGGATATGGCCGGTGTCGCTGCTTCAGATATCTCAAGCGCATCAAGTACGCGGTCAATCACCATGGCTGGGATGACCGGGCGGGCGGCGTCATGGATCAAAATCAAGTCTGGCTGCGCTGTGCCCGCAAGTGCTTCCAGGCCAGCCCGAACGCTTTCCTGCCGGGTGGCACCGCCAGGGACGGGCGGTTTCAATTGCAGGCCTTTCGTTGCTTCCAGATAGAGATCATGGGCCTCAGGGCTAACGACGGCTTGTACCTGATGAATCCGTGGGTGCGCAGTAAGGGCTTGGATCGCGCGCCGCAGGGCGTTGGGACCGCCTGCCAACGGGAGGTATTGCTTTGGTGTGCGGCTACCAAGCCGCTCACCAGCCCCAGCGGCCATAACCAATGCGGCCGCCTTTGACCTCGACATGAGCGCGTCCTTTTATCTCGGAGGATTAGAGGTTTGATAGTGGATTTCGCTGGGGAGGGGTAGCCAGAATGACAAAATGCCTATAAAATCACCGAATAATAATTTGCCTACGTATTGGGCATTTTGCAGAAGGCACACAACATATGGCTCCAGCCAATGCGAGTGATGTGATTAATGCGCTTCCAGCAGCGGTGCTGGTTGTGGAAGCTGGCGGGGTTATTCGGTTGGTCAATGCAGCCGCCGAATCGCTCCTGCAACAAAGTGCTACGCATCTCCAAGGCCAAGGCCTGGATATGGTCTTTGGCCGTGATAGTGCCATCGCGTCACTGGTGCGCCAGACTGTTGAAGAACTGGCACCGATGGCGGAGTTCGATGTCCAATTGACCACGGCCCGGACGCGTACAGACCGGGTGGCCATATCAACCGCACCGCTATTGTCCGATGATCCGAGCAGTCCGCCAGAAATCATCGTCCAGTTCGCGGCCACTTCGATCGCGCAACGAATAGATCAGCAAATGCGCCGACAAGGTGCCGCGCGGTCGGCATCTGGCATGGTGGCGGTATTAGCGCATGAAGTCCGGAACCCATTGGCCGGTATTAAGGGCGCGGCACAAATCTTAGAGCCTTCGCTGGCTGGCGAGGACAGGGAATTGACGCAGCTGATTGCGGATGAGGTCGATCGCATCACGAACCTGATTGAGCGCATGGATGTGTTTGCTGATGTTGGCCCGGTCGCCCATCAGCCCGTGAATATCCATGAGCCGCTGGACCGCGCACGCCGTGTTCTTACGACCGGCGGGGCCTTCGAAGGCCTAAGGATTGTTGAGCATTTCGATCCATCACTGCCGCCAGTGCGCGGCGATTTTGAAGGCTTGGTGCAGGTGTTCATGAACCTGATCAAAAATGCCATTGACGCTGCACGTGAAGGCGGCGGTGAGGTTGTGCTGCGCACAAGCTATCGCCATGGGCTTCGCCTATCTGGCGACAATAGGCGTGAGTCTGGTGCGCTCCCGATTGAGGTCGCCATCCAGGATAACGGTCCCGGCATTCCAGACGATCTGCAGCGCAGCGTTTTCGATCCCTTTGTTACAACGAAAGATGCTGGCCAAGGCCTTGGCCTTGCCATGGTGGCGAAGATCATCGGCGACCATGGTGGTGCCGTTGAGTTCGAAAGCGAACCGCGCCAGACGATCTTCACCGTTCACCTACCGCTATTCATTGAGACGGAGACCAAGCCATGAGCAAGGGCGTCATTTTGCTTGCGGATGATGATCGGTCGATCCGCACTGTTCTGACCCATGCGTTCATGCGGGCGGGTTACGAGGTCAAATCCACAGGCGTTGCGGCCATGCTGTGGAAGTGGGTGGCGGACGGGCTGGGTGATCTGGTGGTGACAGACGTCAAGATGCCGGATGAAAATGGCTTGGATCTGTTAGTCAAGATTCAAAAAGCCCGACCTAATTTGCGGGTCATCGTCGTTAGCGGCCAGAATACTCTGTTGACCGCGATTCAGGCGACGGAACGGGGTGCGTTTGAATACTTCACCAAGCCATTTGATATGCGGGAACTGCTTGGTGCTGTTGATCGTGCATTCTCAGAGCCCACGGTTTCTGCCGCAGCGCCGGCTCCTGCGTCTGACGAAGAAGAACGGTTGCCGCTGAAGGGCCGGTCCCCAGCAATGCAAGACGTTTATCGCGTTCTGGCACGGCTGATGGGTGCCGATCTGTCAGTGCTTATTACAGGTGAGTCGGGGACAGGTAAGGAGCTTGCCGCCCGCGCTCTCCATGAGTTTGGCCCGCGTAAGCACGCGCCATTTGTTGCCATCAATATGGCTGCAATCCCGAAGGACCTGATCGAAAGCGAACTTTTCGGCCATGAGCGTGGTGCGTTCACAGGCGCTGCAACTAGGGCGTCTGGAAAGTTCGAGCAGGCTGAAGGCGGCACGTTGTTTTTGGATGAAATCGGCGACATGCCGCACGAAGCGCAAACCAGATTGCTCCGTGTTTTACAGCAAGGTGAGTACGTGCCGATTGGTGCCGCCACGCCTATACGAACCAATGTGCGTATCGTTTCCGCAACCCATCGCGACCTTCGCCAACTGGTTAAGCAGGGTACGTTCCGGGAGGATTTGTTCTATCGCTTGAACGTTGTACCAGTGCGATTACCACCACTCCGCGAACGTAAGGAAGACATCCCAGAACTTGTTACGCACTTCATTGCGGGTTGCGCGCGCCTTGGCCTTCCAGGCCGAACACTTTCTGAAGGCGCGATGGCAGCGCTGAAAGAGCATTCTTGGCCCGGCAATGTCCGTGAGTTGGAGAATCTGATCCGTCGTGTCGTCGTTATGGCACCTGAGGAGACGGTGCCTGTTGAAACCGTGCGGGAAATTTTGCTGGAACAAACCTCATCAATGTCTGGCGGCACTGGCATTTCAGGCGAATTGACAGGTGGGGAAACACTTGAGGAATTGGCAGACGCATTCCTCACGCGCTATTTCGCGGACCTTGGTGGTGACTTGCCTGAGCCGGGCCTGCACAGCCGCATTTTGGATCAAGTCGAGGCACCGTTGATCGCCCATGCGCTTTCCGCTGTCGGCGGGAATCAGATACGGGCAGCGGACTTGCTCGGGATAAATCGCAATACGCTTAGAAAAAAGATACGTATGCTTGGCGTTCCTGTGCTTAAGAAGGGCGTCAGGGTCCGTATCTAGTCTCTTATTGCGCTTGAGACGGGCCGTATGCGCAGCGAGGCTACGATGCTGAAGCGGCTTTTTTCGGGGTGGCGGCTATTCTTTTTAGTCGGCGGTATGACCTTCATCGCGTTTGCGATGGTGGCGTTTACGTTCGCCCTTTTGCTGGATGTGGCACCATTCGTAAGCTCATCACCTGAAAATGTGGTGATGTCGCTGAACGCCAATTTGGTGATTCTGCTGATCTTGGCGCTACTCGTCGGCTATAGAATTTTTGCTGTTTTCAGGGGCCGGGTTAAGGGTGGTGGTGGCGGCAAGCTGCATGCCCGAGTCGCATTGCTATTTGGCTTGGTTGCGACAGCGCCGAGCATCATGCTCGTTATCTTCTCCGTAGCGTTTCTTCACGTGGGTCTGGACCAATGGTTTGGCCAAAAAGTGGACGCTGCGGTCAACCGTTCCCTGTTTATTGGACGCGCATACCTGCGAGAGCATCGCCTTGGGCTCGTACGCGATACCTACGCTATGGGCGATTCGCTTGCTCGGCAGAATGTGATCGATACAGGTGCCAAGGATGACTGGGATGAAGCACTAAAAGGCCTCACCACCCGCCTCGGCTTGGCTGAGGTCGTGCTCTTTGATGAGTCCGGATCTGTCCGCGGGAAAGCGGGCGATGTGGATGAATTGAAGGGAGCAACAGTACCTGACTGGGCAGTGCGTTCGGCGCGGTTGGGGGATGCTGTTGTTGTCATCGGCGGCAGTGCTGAGCGTGTGCGGTCATTGCTTTGGCTTGGCGAGCGGAAGCTATTTCTGTTGGTCGGGCGAGCAATTGACCCTGGCATTGTCCGCCATGTTGAAGGTGTGAACCTTGCCGTGGGAGATTTCCAGAAGGCCGTTGTTAAGCGAACAAGTATCGAGGCCAGGCTGTCTATTTTCTACGTCCTGTTCGGGCTTGTGTTCGTTCTGGCGTCGATGTGGGCGGGGCTGATGTTTGCAGGCGCGCTGGCGGAACCGATATCCACTTTGATTCAAACGGCAGACCGGGTCCGGGCTGGTGATCTATCTGCCAGGGTCATCGTTCGCGGGCGGAGCGATGAGATTGGCAGCCTTCTGGCTGGCTTTAACAGGATGACGGAGCAGCTAGAAGCGCAGCGGGATCGGCTTGTAGATGCGAATGAGGAAATGGACGAGCGTCGACAATTCATCGGTGCCGTGCTGAGTGGCGTGACGTCCGGCGTCGTCGGGGTTGATCCAACGGGGGTGATCCGCGCTGCAAATACCTATGCCGAGGCAACTTTGGCGGCGGGTGAAAATATTGTCGGCGAAGAGTTGCATGCCGTAGCGCCAGAACTGGAAGCGGCTTTGAGTGAGGTTGGCGGCGTTAGTGGCGTTGTAGAGACCGAAGTGCGCATCATTCGAGAAGGTCGCCAGCGTGTACTGTTAGCGCGCGCATCTGATGAATCCGATGCTGAACTTGATGGGCAGGTAATTACTTTTACGGATATCACCGACCTAGTGGCGGCGAAGCGTCAGGCGGCATGGTCAGGCGTTGCGCGCCGTGTCGCGCATGAAATCAAGAACCCGTTGACGCCAATCCAACTTGCTGCCGAGCGTCTTAAGCGGAAATACGGCAAGACAATTGAATTAGATCCGGAAATCTTTGCGCTTTGCTGTGACACCATCGTCCGACAAGTGGCTGCGCTTCGGGGCATGGTGGATGAATTTTCAGAGTTTGCGCGCCTGCCGACTCCCAAGATGCAATTGGCGAGCTTGGGCGACCTGAGCGGTGAGGTGATCTTCCTGCTCGAGATGGAGCATAAGGACGTCTCATTCAAACTTTCTGTAGAGAGCAATCCGAGCGAGATCGACTGTGATCCTGGGCAGATCACGCGCGCGCTGAACAACATTCTGATCAACGCCGTTCACGCTGTTCAGGAAAAGCAGGCAGAGGGTGCAAGCGAAAAAGGCGAGGTCGCATTGACAGTGCTGACGGAGGAGCATCAGGTCGTGCTCCGGGTCGAAGACACGGGCAACGGCTTCCCGGATGACTTGATCCACAGCGTCGCAGAGCCATATGTAACCACCAAGCCAAATGGGTCCGGCCTTGGCCTCGCAATCGTTCAGCGAATCGTTGAAGAGCACGGCGGAGAGTTGAGGCTTTCCAATAAGCCGAGCGGCGGTGCCTTGGTTGAGATACGCCTGTTGAGCCATGGTGATATTCTGGCTGCTGGCGCATAATCATATCTGCTAAACGAACGCTGGTGCGGCGTGCTGCGCGCCTTAGGGTCAGGCCCCATAAAATTGGTCCGTTTCGCGCGTCTCCGCTGCACGCCGGATAGGAGCAAAGGCGCAGGAAGGGTGGGGCCCTTTTAAGGCTTTGCGACGCGGCCGGC
>CALLKY010000039.1 GCA_938083135.1 uncultured Alphaproteobacteria bacterium
CGACTTTCGATTTGAAGGCGGAAGTGTGATTGCGACGAGGGCGTCGGGGCATAGTGATTCTCCTGTGATGGGCAAAGCATGCCGGTTACAGGCTGAAAATCCACTTATCCCCGTTGTTCAAATTTCCCGAGCCACTTCTAAACAAACGTGCTGCTAGGGTCTCGTCTTAATAATGCCCTTCCCTGTGTTGCGTTTTAAGGAGACTGATCGATCATGTCGCTGGTCGCCCGATCAAAACGCTACAGTGTTCTGTTGGCGGATGATGATGAAGAAGACGCATTCACTGTCCGGCGCGGCTTTACGAAGTCTGATCTGGATTTTGAGTTTACCCATCTGTCAGATGGGGAAGAATTGCTTGCCTATCTCGAAGAGCTAGAGAACCGAAGTGACGATTCTAATCTCTCTGCAGCGGCCGATGGAGATAGCGGGTTACTGCAGCCAGACTTAATTCTGCTCGACATTAATATGCCGCGCATGAACGGGTTTGAAGTGCTGGACCGCATGCGGAGCAATCCGAAACTGGCCGTGATTCCAGTTGTTATTCTAACGTCGTCGAACAATGACGCAGATGTTTCGGTCTGCTACAGCCTAGGCGCACGCTCATATTTCGTGAAGCCGCTGACGTTATCTGAAATGGCGGCTTTCGTTGAATCGATTGCGAATTATTGGTTCCGGTCCTGCAGGCTACCCACGAAAACCATGTAAATATTCACGCCTCGGTCTGGGCTGCTCCAGGCCGCTCAGCCCGCCAAGCGGCAAAGCTGTGGGCAGCTAGGGCTGCAACAATCAAGCCACCGCCAAGTAGAGTCGCTTCACTCGGCGCTTCTTCTAACGCCAGCCATACCCATAGCGGCCCAAGCGCCGTTTCCAACAGCATCAGTAGCCCGACCTCAGCGGCGGGTAAGCGTCGCGGTCCTAGCGTTATCAATGTGAATGCGATGGGTAGGATAAATACGCCAACGGCGATCAAAACAGGCCAGTCACCATCTGCTGGCTGCAGCGTACCAGCCATGCAGCCGCAAGCGATGGCCGACAGAATGGATGACAATCCAAGCGCCGGCGTCATATCACAATCCCGCCGAATGCGACCAATTGTGAAGAAGCCTGCGATAGAGATGGCGGCGATTAGGGCCCCCACATTGCCCGCCGATGTGCCGCCCGAAAACCCAGCATCTAGGATGATCGCGATACCAGCAGCGATCGCCAGTGCTGCAACCCATGTGCGCAGTGGCGGTCGCTCGCCTAGGAATGCAGCGAAGATCGCAGCGAAGACTGGTGCCGTTGCTAGGATGGTCAATGTTTCCGCGACGGTGCTGTGGGTTAGCGCATAGACGAAGCCGATATTGCTGATCGCCATACAGATGGATGCCGGTGCGAGCGCCCAGCCAATGGCCCGAATGTCCCCGATGAGCCTTCTGCGCCGAATGACCATGAGCCCGCCCATAATCGTCAGGCCCATCAGGAGTAGGCGCCAGAATGCCGCTGTCCAAAGGTCTGACTCAAGCAAGCGAAACAGTAAGGCGTCTGGCGAAAGCACAACTGCGCCTAGGCCTGTCAGGAGAACGCCGATCCAGTAGCTGCGCTTATCGGTCATCGCCTACGGCTTTCAGTTAGGAATCCGACAGCCGATACGGCAGCCAAAATAGCGACAAAGAAAAATCCGGCCTCATACCCGCCAGTCGTCGCCGCTAAAAGTGCGAACGCGGCTGGGCCGATAATTGCGCCAGAAAGCGTTAGTGCCATGGCACCGGATGTGGCGAGAGATACACTATCCTTCGGCGCAGCCGTGGCAACGGTCGCCAGGTAAACGCCGTTCCAACTGGCCGCTGATGCGCCAAACAGAATGGCGATTGCCGTGGCACCTGCGATTCCAAAGCTGGGGTCAAGCAGTGCTGCGGCACAAGCGGCGGCGATAATGAACCCGCCGATTATCGCCATGGTCTGTGCAGCACCAATTTTATCCGCACACCAGCCCCAGCCAACACGGGCGAACATACTGGCGATCAAGGCAAAGGCCAGTGTGCGGCCCGCCGCCAGTGGGTCGATTGCCATGCTCTCAACCAGTACCGTGACATAGCCTGCGGTGAAGCAGAACTGCGCTGCTGAATAGGCCATGCTCAGTAGGCAGAGCCGCAAAATAGCAGGTGTGCGAATGACAAACAGCAAGGGAGCAATGAGGCTGGACTTTGCGGCAGCACGGCCATGCCGGTCATCATCCATATCGCTACGCCACGGCTGAAACGCGAGCGCCATGAGCAGAGCGACAACCGCCAACCCAAGCATTGTCGCCTGCCAGCCATAGGCGCTAGCCAGCCAGGGCGACGTAAGCCCCGCGCCCGCCACCCCAAGCGGTACGCTGGTCTGCTTCATGGAGAATACACGCCCGCGCATCGCTTCCGGCGTCAGTTTGGCCAGGAGGTGCGAACTTGCCGGATTGGCGAGGCCATACCCAGCACCTAATGCCAATGCTGCAGGGAGTAGGGCGGGCAGCGCGCCTGTTGCCAGCAACCCCAGCCCGAATGCGGCGAGACCCAGCATGAATTGGCTGACCCGCATGGCACCATAACGCCTTACAGCCCGGCTCGCCGCCAATGCCGCCAGAATAGCACCTGCATTGGCAAGGGCCGCGAAATACCCGACGAAATCAGGGTCAACTTGCAGGTCCGGTGCTACGGTGGGTGCCAGCACAGCCATTTGCTGCGCTGCGAGCACCACCATTGCCTGGATCAGCAACATTGCCACCAGGGCACGCCATACGGCGGCCATCAGATTAGTCCGTTCATGGGGTGATTAGGCCTGCCGCTCAAGGATGACATTGCCCAAGCTATCGACCCTGGCGGAAAGGTCAGGCTCGACGAAAATCGTGGCGTCTGGTTGTTCAAGGACTGCTGGGCCATTGATGACAGCGCCAACCGGAAGGGCGAGGCGGTCGTAAATCGTGGCGTCTGTCCACGCGCCATCGACATAGACGGGACGGCTGCCCGTCCTTGCGGTCGCAATATCGCCGCCGTCTGGTGCCAATTGCGTCAAGTCAAACCGCGGCCGGACACCAATGACAGCCGCGCGCAAATTCATCACGCGGATGACAGGTCCATCCAGCAGGCGGCCGTACTGGCTGAGATATGCGGCTTCAAATGCGGATTGAACGCTGTCAGCATTGATCTCTAGTCTGGAAACATCATCCGTGGACGCGATGCGGACCGGGATTGCATGGGTCTGGCCCTGGTAATGCATATCCAGCTCAATCTCGATCCGTCGGGCGTCCAGTGCGACGCCTGCGTCGTCGAGTGCCGCCGTCCCATCACGCCAATATGCAGCGATAGCATCGGTCAGCACTGATGTATCCAGGCTCGGCAATGGCCGGTTTATGGTCTGCACGAAGTCTCGGCGCATATCGGCGATAACGCAGCCCAGCGCGGACAAGACGCCCGGATAGCGCGGGCTGATGGCACCCGCGAGGCCGACTTCATTTACCAGCGCACCCGCATGTAAGGCGCCGCCACCGCCAAACGGCATGGCCAGGAACGATTTCGGGTCATGGCCACGTTCAATTGAGACCAGCCGGATAGCGCCGGTCATGCGTGCATTGGCGACGCGAATGACAGCTTCAGCCGCTTGCTCAGGATCAAGCCCCAGCGCATCGCCGATAGTGGCCTGCAGCGCCGCACGCGCGGCCTCTGTATCCAATCGCGAAAGTTCGCCGCCAATAGGGCGCTCGGGATTAATGCGGCCAAGGACGATATTGGCGTCAGTGACCGTTGGCCGGGTGCCGCCTTTGCCATAGGCAACTGGCCCTGGGTCCGCGCCAGCTGATTCTGGCCCGATGCGGAGCATGCCGCCTGCGTCCACCCATGCGATCGATCCGCCACCAGCCCCAATCGTCACGATCTCCACCATGGGCGCGCGCGCAGTCATGCCGAAGTCGATGGAAGTTTCAGCCGCCAGCGCCGTCTGCCCGTCAGCAATCAGGGACACATCGAAGCTGGTGCCGCCCATGTCACAGGCGATGATGTTCGGATATCCAGCCGCCACGCCAACGCGTTGCGCCGCAACCACGCCAGCAGCGGGACCGGAAAGGGCAGTGCGGATTGGCGCACGGGCAGATTCAGCCGCCGTCATCAACCCGCCGTTTGACTGGACGATCAACAGCCCCGCATCACCGCCCGCTGCCAAGGCGTCATGCAGGCGGTTGATATAACGGCCCATGGTCGGTTGTAGATAGGCGTTTAGGACAGCGGTGGATGTGCGTTCAAATTCCCGGATTTCAGGCAAAATATCTGTCGCTGCCGTGATATGTGCGTTCGGCCAGACACGGGCGACGGCGGCGCGGGCGCGTTGCTCGTTTTCAGGGTTGGCGTAGGCGTTGACGAAAGCGATGGCGACGGACTCGCATCCGGCGTCGGCTAAGGCGCGGGCGGCAGCCTCAACGCCTGCTTCATCAACTGCTTGCTCAATTGTTCCATCTGCCAGCGTGCGCTCGCGCACTTCCAGCCGATCCTGGCGTGCGGCGACAGGTTTGAATGTCCCGCGTAAGCCCCAGGTGTGCGGACGATCACGGCGACGCATCTCCAGGACATCCCGGAAGCCTTCTGTTGCGATGAGGCCCGTACGGGCACCCTTGCGTTCCAGCAGCGCATTCGTGCCGACCGTTGTACCATGGACGACGGTGCCGATGTCCGCCAGCGGTGCGGCCAGGCCTAGGCCGCGCACGAATCCGATGGATTGATCTGCAGGTGTTGATGGCGTTTTGGCCGTCAGCACCTGGCCTGTTGCCTGCTCTAGCGCGAACACATCCGTGAATGTGCCGCCGACATCAACGCCGATGATCCAACGCGGGCCACTCATGAGCTTGGCTCCACGCCATAGGCACTGCGCGCCGCATCTGCTGAGATATATCCGGCGTCCAAATCTGCTTGCACCGCAGCCGGATCACGTTCGTTGACGGGGCCGTATCCGCCGCCGCCGGGGGCTTCCAGGCGGACACGCATACCGCGCTCTAGCTTTACGCCAACGATTTTCGACGCCATGGGAGGGATGCCAGCATTGCGGCCTTCATCTGTATCAAACCGGAACCGATTTCCAGCCGCTGGACCACCGCCGAGAATGCCGGGAGGGTTGGTTCGACCGCGCTCGCCAAATAGAAATACGTTAGCAGATTTCTCCAGCAGCTCGATTTCATAGATCGCGCCAAGGCCGCCCCGATGCTTTCCTGGGCCGCCAGAATCAGCGCGAAGCGCCCATTGGCGAAAGGCAACGGGGTATGCGGCTTCCAAAATTTCCAGCGGTGGGATCGTCGCCGTAGAGATCGGCGCATTGCCATGTTGCAGTCCATCGCTTTCAGCGGACCCACCATGACCGCCACCAAAGAATGAAAACATGACCCAGGGCGCACCCGTATCGCTGCGGCGCCCGGCAATGGAGAGCGCGTTGATGGTGCCGTAGGCACAGCCGTTTGATCGTTCTGGTGCGACATCAGCCATGGCCTGAAACACAAGGTCGATCAGGCGGAGGATGGTTTCGGTGTATCCGCCCACTGGCTTCGGCGCTTCCGCTGCCAAGATTGATCCGTTTGGAATCAATACGTGGATTGGGGCCATTGCGCCGGCATTGGCGGGAATTTCATCAA
Organism: uncultured Alphaproteobacteria bacterium; assembly: GCA_938083135.1. Classification (GTDB taxonomy): domain Bacteria; phylum Pseudomonadota; class Alphaproteobacteria; order Bin95; family Bin95; genus VMCJ01. Next base: position 5,627 of record CALLKY010000039.1, read on the forward strand.
ACACATGCTTCATCGTCACATAGCAGGCAGCGAATGTTGTCGCGCGGCTGATATTCACTGGCCCCAAGCATCCAGGTGCGGAACCGGCAAAATCAAGTGTCATCTCATCGCCTGAAATGGTGATTGTCAGCACCAGCTTCAGCGGCTCATCAACCACGCCGTCGTTATCAAGCCAGTCTTCGGCGCTGTAGACGCCGTCTGGCAGCAGTGCAATTTCTGCCCGCATCAACCGCTCCGCCCGATCCCGGAGTGCTGCCAATGCCGTTTCGATCACTTCATCGCCATAGTCGTCGAGCAGTCCGTTCAGGCGCTCCATACCGAGATCAAGCGCGTTGATCTGTGCATTCATGTCGCCGTAGAGGCTGACGGGCAAGCGCGAATTGGCGCTGAGCATTGCCGTGATATCTGGCTGATATTCGCCTGCCCGATAGAGTTTCACGGGCGGGCAAACGAAACCCTCCTGCCACGCTTCAGTCGCTGCCGGATTATAGTTGCCCGGCACGGCACCACCGACATCATGCCAATGGCCGACAGATGCGATCCAGCAGAACACGGCACCGTCGCGAAACACTGGGCGGACCAGCCTGAAATCCGAAAGATGCGTGCCACCGTCCCAAGGGTCGTTGAAGATGTAGACATCGCCATCGGCCAAATCGCCATCTATCGCGGCTTTCTTGATGACGGTTTTGACCGCGAAGGCCATCGCACCAACAAAGATCGGTAAGCCAGATTTGCCCTGAACGAGCGTCTCGCCCGTCTCCCGATGGTAAATGCCGTGGGAGGCGTCATGGGCTTCGGCGATGATCGGGTTGAACGCAGACCGGAACAGGGTCGCGTCCATCTCGTCGACTATTTGCTCCAAGCGGCCATTCAGAACTGCGAGTGTGACGGGATCAAGCGCGGCATCACTCATTCCGCCGCCTCCACTTGGTCGCTAACTGCTGCGCGCCGTGTGAACGCGCTGGCCAGGGAGCGGATATCCTCCAGCGCTCTTGCATTCATAGCGATTTGGAGTGCTTGGCTGGCAGCGCCCTGACCGAGCAGAGGCGTTGTGAGCCGCAGAAATTTGTCGTCGAGCAGTGCATCGTCGAACGGCTCTGCTGGGTCGCCGCCGGTGATGTCCCGGCGCTTGGTTAGAACCGCGCCCGATTTCAGGCGGATTGTCAGCTCCGAAATCCGGTTGTCGGGCAAAGCCTTGTCCATTTCCGTATCCGCGATCAACGAGACGCGTTTGGCAAGGGCCTGGGTCACGGGGTCGGTCAAGGCATCGCCCCGGAATGCGTCCAGCCAGGTATCGCCATCCCGGCGGATCGCTGTCGCCAATGCAAAAGGCAGGGAGAACTTGGCGGCGAGCATGTTGGTTGGGGCAGCGTCATCAAGCTCCGTTGCCATGGTGTAGGCGCGGACGTCAATTTGCTCGACAGTTTCGGGTGTGATGTCGCCGTGGTTCGCCATGCGCAAATCTTCAAGCGCATCCAGGGCTGCGTGATTATAACGACAGCAGGCGTGGCGCTTGAAATAGCCTTCTGCAATCGCCCAGTCCGCTCCAAGGCCAGATGTTAGCGCTGAAGCATCCCATGCGGACCCGATGACAGCGCCGAAGACATTTTGAAGTGCGCCCTTGTCCCCCGTAAAGCCTGCTTTGATCAAGCGGCGCGCCTGGATTGCGTGCTGCGCTGAAAGGCCCGTATAGGCGTTCCGCACCGTAGCGCCTTCAAGCATGGACGGGCGGCTGGTTGCGAGTGCCATTGAGGCCGAAAGGCGGATCGTTTCGTCGATTTCTTTAGCATCTGCGCCATCGAAAACAGCAAGCGCGGCGGCACCGCCAACGACGCCCCATACCCCATGGGGATGCATTGTTGGACGGAGCGATGCTCCAGCGCCGGTTCTGGTCGCAACTTCATATCCAAGGGCCAACGCATGAAGGAACCGCGCGCCATCGCCGCCTTCCTGCTCTGCCCAGGCTAGAAGCGGTGGAACAATATGAATGGCGGGGTGGCCTTTGGATGCAGCAGATCCTTCATCTAACTCCAGGAAAACGCCGGCGCATCCGTTCAGAAAAGCCGCCTGGCCAGCCTCAATTTGCCGGACATGTCCAAGTGCCGTTGCTGGCCCAGCGCCGCCCGCTATGAGCGTTGCCGCCGCCAGGGACTGCATTTCTGGCTCCTGCGCGCCCGCGAGGATGGCGGCGCATGTGTCAGCCAGCACCCGAGCGGATTTTGCATAAACAGCGTCTGGCAAGCTGCCGACAGATTGCGCCGCCAAAAAATTACTGAGTTCGATAGACGCCATCTGGTCCGCTCCTTCATTCAAGAATGCGAGCGTACCTTGGATTCCCGCTGGATCAACGGACTGTTTTCAGGGCCATTAAATCTGCGAGAGAAATTTTTGCTAACAGCGTGTTCTGCGGCCATTTTTGATTGTCGTCTGAGACCAACCAAATCACTATGCGGCCTTGGTCCTCTGCGATGGCCAAGCCTTCCCAGTTCTCACTGGCAACAATACCTTTGAGGCTAATGTGGCGTTCAGCAGTGATTGGCTGATCTCTTTCCAAAGTCGCTGCTGCGATATAGGCGATCCGGGCGGAAAAGAATGGCGGAAGGAAGCCATTGAAGCGCCGTTCCAGAACGAGGAGATCGCCATTGGGCAGTTCAGCGGCGTCAACGGGCTCAAACCCGTCGGAGACTGGGTATTCGCGGGCAGCAAGGATTGCATTGTCGATGATCCAGGCTCTACGCAGATCGCCGCTGCCGCCTTCCGAGATCACCAGTAGACGCCCGAAGTCGAGAACCGCTAAAGCCTCAATCCCAGCATTCCGAGGCAGTGCCTTGATCGCATGTGGCCGCAATACGCGTGCCGGTCGCATAAGCAGGCCCTCAGCATCGCCCTCATACCAGGCAATGCCTCCGCCTTGCTCAAAGCTAACGATCCATGTGTCACCGGGGCCACGGCGCAGAGCTTCCGGATCGTTCAGCCTGCGGGGCAGTTTGATTTGGCCAATCCGGGCCATGGCTTGATCTGCCTGCATCGGCATGCGGTACACATCGCCCCGGTCGCTGAGCGCTATGAGCGTATTTGTCTCACGGTGCCATTCCAACCCAGACAGACCACCGGTGAGCCGCCCATCCATATGGCTGCGCGGAAACAGGCGGACTGTCGCCGGACTATCGCCATCTGCGATTACGGGTGTCGAGCAGGCAGCTAGCAGCAGCGCCAGGGCCGCGCCTTTTATGCGCTTCAACAATCGTCTGGCACGGGCAGCGATAGCTCGGCTACAGCTTGGCAAAGTTGGCGGAGGTCGCTTTCGCGGGATAGCCGATGGTCGCCGTCCTTGATGAGATGGAGGCGCGCATCGGGTGTCGTGGCTTGGCCCAAAATCTCCAGCGCCAGTTCCCAGGGCACCGAATCGTCCAACATGCCGTGCAGTAACCGGATACGGCCATCGAAATTGAACGTGCCCGTTAGAACAGAACAATCGTCACCGTCATCAAGCAGTGCCCGGGTGAACACATAAGGGTGCGGATCATAGGGTGTGGGGCGGCCGATCTGGCCATCACGGGCGAGGGTCGCTTGCTCCTCGGCAGTAAGTTCATCACGGAAACGGCGGGTGAAATCGGGCGCGGCAGCGATACCAACGAGACCGGCAACCCGGCCTGGGCGGTCTAGGGCAGTGCGCATCATCAACCAGCCGCCCATGCTGGACCCAACGACGATTTGTGGACCTTTGGTCAGTTGATCAATCACAAGGGCTGCATCATCCGCCCATTCGCTCAACACTGTTTCTTCGAATACGCCTGACGATTGGCCATGGCCCCGACAATCGAAGCGCACGAAGCTCTGGTCACGCTCAGCGCAGAATGCATGCAGGCGCTCTGCTTTGCCGCCGTCCATGTCGGACCTAAGCCCATGGATGAATACCACGCCCGGTAGGCTTTCCGCCTTGCCGACATGGCGGCGGTAGGCGATATATCCGCCATCAGGCCGATCAAGGCGCTCGGGCGGGGGCAGGGCGGTATCTGCGTCTGTCATTATGATCGCTCTTCAAAAGGATTCAGTGGTGTTATTCCGGCCGAAACAGCCGCCGCTTCGCTTCGCCCATTCTAGCGGCGCGTTGGCGCTTGACCAAGCGTCCCGGGATGCGATGCGGAGTGTGTTCGATGGCATGGGGCAGCGCCTGACTGTATTGCAGCTTATGCCGCGTATAGAGGCGGGCGGCGCCGAAATTGCGGCATTAGGTGCAGCGGAAGCCGTGGCACTTGGCGGCGGTCGTTCAATTGTGGCAGCGGCGGGCGGGCCGGTTGAGCGCTTGAAGCGTATCGGCGCAGAATTCGCAGAAGCCCCGCTGGATGCACGCGGCCCTGTTGCTATTGGCCGGAATGGCAGCCGGATAAAGCGGCTCATTGATGAATATCAGGTGGATATCGTTCATGCCCGTACGCGCGAAATCGCCTGGGCCGCACGCCAGGCAACCAAAGGCTCTCGCGCTATTCTCGTCACCACATGCGGCGGTGACGCGCCTTTCAATGATGCGGGTAAGGATGCCGGCGCGCTTGGCGAAGGCGATCACATTATCGCTGGTTCCGAGCATGTCCGGGGCTTGCTGATCGACGATGACAGTGCGCGCGATGGCAAAATCTCTGTCATTCCAGACGGCGCTAATCTGGCGGTATATGCCGCCGAAGCGGTTGGGCCGCAGCGGCTAACAACGCTCGCCCGCGCTTGGGGCATGCTGGAGGAGCCTGCGCCGACAATCTTGGCACCAGGGCCGACAGTGCCGGAACGCGGCAAGCATGTCCTTGCCCGCGCCCTTGGCGAGATTGCGCATGCGCCGGGACACGCGGATCTCGTCGCGATTATTCCGGGTGAATTAAAGGCCAAGGACACATACGCGCAGCAACTCGCCTGGATCGCCCGCAAGCGAGGTGCCACGGGCCGGATTTTTCTGGCGGGCGCTTTGACCGATATTCCGGCTGCAATGATGCTGGCGGATATTGTCGTCTCTGTACCGGTGGAACCCTTGGGGCAGGACCCAATCGCTGCAATGGCGGCGGGGCTGGGCAAGCCCGTGATCGGTGCGGATATCGGGGCGACCGCGGAAGTGGTTGTCGATGGCGTAACCGGCAGGCTTGTGCCGCCGGATGACCCAGAAGCACTTGGCCGCGCGATTACAGAAATTCTGGCTGCTAGCGCTAAGGAGAAGGCTGACCTATCAGCTGCGGCCCGAACCTGGGCGCTCGCCAAATTCTCTGCGACTGGCAGCGCGTTAGCTGTTATCCGGCAATATGCGGAGCTGATGAAAGCTGCAAAATGAACCTCGCATTAACTATAAATGGCGACTAAGGTCCGATCCGTTAGGTTTTGGGGGCGGAATCGGTCGTCGCGCGCGTTGACAGCTGCGCAGCGAGCGCTAACTTCCGCGGCTCCCATTGCAATCGTAGTTTAAGAGGACGCCATGGCGAGTGACGCTCAGGCGAATGCCGAAATTCATGTGACCCTGCCGGACGGCGCTAAGCGCCCTTTGCCGGCGGGTGCTACAGGTGCCGATCTTGCCGCCAGCATCGCTAAAAGCTTGGCGAAAAAGGCGATAGCGCTGAAACTTAATGGCAAGGTTGTTGATCTTTCAACGCCGATCAATGCGGATTCAGCCGTTGAAATTGTGACGCCTGATTCCGAAGATGCGATTGAGCTGTATCGCCATGACTGCGCTCATGTGCTGGCTGAGGCCGTACAGGAATTGTATCCGGACACCCAAGTCACCATCGGCCCGGCAATCGAAAACGGCTTCTATTATGACTTCGCCCGCGATGAGCCCTTCACGCCGGACGATCTTGCGACCATCGAAGCGAAGATGAAGCAAATCATCCAGCGCAATGAGGTCTTTGAGCGTGAGGAATGGGACCGGGACGAGGCGATAGCTTTCTTCGAAAAGAAGGGTGAGGCCTATAAGGCTGAACTGATCCGCGACCTGCCTGAGAGCGAGACCATCTCTGTCTATCGCCAGGGTGAATGGCTGGACCTATGCCGTGGTCCGCATATGCCGTCCACGGGAAAGATCGGGACCGCCTTCAAGCTGATGAGCATTGCGGGCGCCTATTGGCGCGGTGATCACCGGAACGCCATGCTGCAACGGATTTACGGCACCGCTTGGCGTACGGACAAAGAACTCAAAGCCCACCTCACCATGCTGGAGGAGGCGGAGAAGCGCGACCACCGTAGGCTTGGCCGCGAAATGGGCTTGTTCCATCTGCAGGAAGAAGCCGCTGGCTCTATCTTCTGGCACGCCAAAGGCTGGACGCTCTATCGCCAGTGCGAAGCCTATGTGCGGCGGCGCTTGGAAGCTGCAGAATATTTCGAGGTGAAAACGCCGCAACTCGTCGACCGCGCACTCTGGGAGGCATCTGGCCACTGGGAGAAATTCCGGGAGGCCATGTTCACGGCTGAATCGGACGATGACCGCACGCTGGCGCTAAAACCTATGAACTGCCCGTGCCATGTGCAGATTTTCAAGCAAGGCCTGAAAAGTTACCGTGACCTACCAATGCGGATGGCGGAATTTGGGTCTTGTCACCGCAATGAGCCATCTGGCTCGCTACACGGCATCATGCGCGTTCGGGCATTCACCCAGGACGATGCACATATCTTTGCGACCGAAGATCAGATTACGGATGAGTGCAACTCCTTCTGTGAGCTATTGCTGTCGATCTACAAGGATTTCGGCTTCACGGATGTGAAAGTGAAATTCTCTGATCGCCCAGATGTTCGCGCTGGCGAAGATTCCGTTTGGGATAAGGCAGAGAAGGCACTACTCGACGCCGTTGGCGAAACCGGGCTGGAGATTGAAATGAACCCAGGCGAGGGCGCGTTCTATGGCCCCAAGCTTGAATTCGTTCTGCGTGACGCGATTGGCCGTGATTGGCAGTGCGGTACATTCCAGGTTGATTTCGTGCTGCCAGATCGCTTAGGCGCCACGTATATCGGTGAGGACAGTGCACGGCATACGCCGGTGATGCTGCACCGGGCAATTTTGGGTTCGTTTGAACGCTTTATCGGCATTCTGATAGAGAATTATGCTGGCCGTTTGCCGCTATGGCTTGCGCCTACACAGATTGCCATTGCGACCATAGTTTCCGATGCAGATGACTATGCATATGAAGTCATGGCGGCCTGTAAGAAGGCTGGCCTGCGGGTTGAACTCGATCTCAGGAATGAGAAAATCAACTACAAAGTCCGCGAACATAGCTTGGCCAAAACGCCGGTCATGATGGTCGTGGGTAGACGTGAAGCGGAGGAGGGTAAAGTCGCTCTCCGCAGGCTTGGCGGCAAGAATCAGGAAGTGCTTGCGCTTGACGACGCAATCCGTACCCTGTCAGAAGAGGCGCAGATGCCGTCATCCGCTTAAGGGATGGCAGCGGTCTTTAACCAAAATCGCCGGTGTGCCGGAAAGCAGCGTCTCGCTTTTTCAGTATTGCGCACCGGGGTTAAACTAGGAGCTTGATCAATAGCGCGACCACATCCCCAATCCGCACCCGTCAAAGACGGTCCCCGGATTAACGAAATGATTGACGTCCGCCAAGTGCGCCTCGTAGGTGCAGATGGTGAGATGATTGGCGTTGTAGCCACTGTCGCAGCGCTCGACGCCGCTGCCGAAGCGGGGCTGGACCTCGTCGAAGTATCGCCGAACGCGGACCCGCCGGTCTGTAAGCTGCTGGACTATGGCCGCTTCAAATATGAAGCGCAGAAGAAGAAAAACGAGGCCAAGAAAAAGCAGAAGGTCATCGAGGTCAAAGAGATCAAGATGCGCCCGGCGATTGAGACGAACGACTACGAGATCAAAATGCGTGCCGCTCGCAAGTTCCTGGATAACGGGGACAAAGTGAAAGTGACGATGCGTTTCCGTGGCCGTGAGCTTGCGCACCAAGACCTTGGTGCGAATGTGCTTGAGCGTGTCCGGGGTGAACTGGATGAGACCGCGAAGGTCGAGCAGATGCCGCGCATGGAAGGCCGCCAGATGGTGATGGTTATTGCACCACGCTAACGGGGCTGAATGAGACGGATTGAGCGGCGGCGTGTCCTAGGGACATTGCCGCCGCTTTTCGTTTGGGCATCACATTGATGCATCGCCATCGGTGATACGGCCAGCGCCCGATGGATGCATCGTCGCCGTCATTCCGGGCTTCCAAACCCGGTGGAAGCGGTGCGTCATATAAGCGGCAGCGACCATGGGCCCTGCAAGATTAACAATCGGGATCGTGAATAGCAGCGTCAGCACGATACCGTCCATGAGATTCCCGCCGAGCTTTTGCTTCCGAAGAACAGCAGCCTGTAAGGGGTCCATACGGCGAAGTGCCAGGAGTTCAAAATACTCCCGTCCCAACAGATATCCGTTGACCAGATAGTATGGGATCGGTGCCAGCGGTGTCGCCACAATGAGTAGAATTATCCACACGAACAGCAGCAAGATATTCAAGCCGAGGACGACAGCCATAAGCCGCAGCGCCGTCCAGATGATCTCTGACATGCGCTGGCGCCGGGCTTCTGGGAGGTGCGGGTAATGTTTGTTTTCAACAGCTTCTGCAACAGTATCTAAGAATAAGGATTGCAGTCCGATTGCAGCCGCAGGGAACAGCATTAAAGCGATAATGGTCGCGAGTGCGAACCCGGCCGTGTCGACAAGCCACTGCAGCGCCATGTCGATGAAGGAAATCCCGAACCAAGACCCGGTTGTTATATCCCAGGCCCCAATCAGATATGCCACACCGAAGATAAGCAGCCCCATTAACAGCACCGCGAGTGCTAGGCTGAGCAGCAGAATCTTCAGAAGCTTTGGGTCGCGCAGTTGCGCGATGGCCTTGGAAAGATCGTTTATCATATGCGTCTCGCGGGACAGGTGCCTGCCCCATCTCCTATCTCTAGTAGTCTGGCGTCGCGGCGCTATACTCTACGCTTGATTCGGATATGGAGCTTCATAGCGTATGGCGCAAGCTGGGCTTGATGTAATGGCTCTCGGCAATGCAATTGTCGATGTGATTGCGAAGGTGGACGATGCTTTTCTGGCGTCTCACAACCTTCCCAAAGGCGGAATGACTTTGATCAACGCTGATCAAGCGACCGCTATTTATGATGCGATGGGACCAGCGCGTGAGGTGTCTGGCGGGTCTGCGGCCAACACGGCAGCTGGCATTGCCTCATTTGGCGGCAAAGCCGGTTTCATCGGGCGCGTACGCGATGATCAGCTCGGCCAGATTTTCGAGCATGACATTCGCGCTATTGGGGTTGGGTACGAAACGCCTCATGCAACGTCTGGTCTGCCGACTGCCAGATGTTTCGTGTTTGTGACGCCAGATGCTGAGCGCACGATGATGACATTCCTCGGTGCTTCGACGGAAATTGCGCCGAATGATGTTTCGGCAGACGCCCTTGGCGGTGCTAAAATTCTATACATTGAAGGCTACCTTTGGGATCAGCCGGCGGCGAAAGCGGCGGTATTGAAAGCGGCTGATCTTGCCCACGCAGCGGGTGCCAAAGTTGCGTTTTCTCTGTCGGATAGCTTCTGTGTGGAGCGGCATCGCGACGAATTCAAATCTCTTTTGCGGGACCAGGCAGACATCGTATTCGCCAATGAAGCGGAAATTATGGCGCTGTATGAGACACAATCATTCGAGGAGGCGGCAGATCATGCGGCCCTGGATGTTGGCGTTGCTGTATTGACCCGTGGTGCGGCTGGATCGCTTGCAATCGCTGGGGAAGAGCGCGCTTCGGTGCCCGCTGAAGACGCTGGTACAGTCATCGACACCACAGGGGCTGGTGACCTCTACGCTGCTGGGTTCCTCTATGGTTGGGCGACGGGACGCGAACTTGAAACTTGCGCCAGACTTGGCGGTTTAGCTGCAGCTGAAGTGATTTCACATTTGGGCGCGCGCCCGGAGACGTCTCTTGCAGACCTCGCCACCAGACACGGCCTCTAGCGCCCAACCTTTGACTGGGGGTGGCGGTGCCAGCAGCGCCCGTAGTCCGCTTGGCGTTGGCCCGAGGGCGCGGCGTATCCGGCTGATTGGTGGTCTCGTGCTGTTCGTCTACGTGGCGACGCACTATCTGAACCACATGCTTGGCCTGCATTCCCTGGCCCTCATGGAAGCCGGACGTGACTGGTTCCTGGCTGTATGGCGCTTCCCGCCGCTTGAGATCATTTTGGCGCTGTCGCTCGTCAGCCATGTGGCACTGTCGCTGCTGAAGGCGGCGCAGTCGCGCACATTCAAGATGACCAAGTGGGAATGGGCGCAGCTTGCCCTGGGTTTAGCGATACCCTTCCTGCTGGCGGGCCATGTCATCGGTACGCGCGGCCTGTCTCTGCGGGATGGGCTGACGGATATGTACGCTTGGTCCGTGTGGGCGCTATGGCCGTCAAATGCTCTACTCCAAGGCATCGCGATATTTACCGTATGGGCGCATGGCTGCATCGGCCTGCATTTCTGGCTGCGCCTACGGACCTGGTACGCGCCACTCGCACCCTGGCTGCTGGGTTTGGCTGTGCTGTGGCCAGTACTGGCCTATGCCGGGTTTGCGGATGCAGGCCAGGAAATCCAGCGCATGATTGCCGCCAACCGGGACTGGGTTAAAGACCTGTTGAACACAGTCGGCTTTGGCGGAAGCGACTCCTTCAACTGGGTAAAGAGCACAACTGAGACCGCCAAAATTGGCGCAGGTGTATCGATTGCCATCGCCGCCATCTGGCGCACGCTGTCATGGTACAGGGCTAAGCGGGCGCAGGGCGTTAAGGTTCTGTATCCGGACGGAACCAGCATTCAGGTCGCACCCGGCGTGTCTGTGCTGGAAGCGAGCCGTTTGGCCGGCGTGCCCCATGCAAGTGTGTGCAGCGGGCGTGGGCGCTGCTCGACCTGCCGTGTCCGAATTACCAGCGGATTAGATGATGCACCAGCGCCAGACGAAGGCGAGCTTAAGGTGCTGAAACGGATCAATGCATCAGATGGCGTTCGATTGGCCTGCCAACTCCGACCCAACAAAAACATCGCCGTAGCGCCGCTACTGCCGCCGAACGCGACCCCGAAGGATGCCCGGTCCCGCGCTGATCACGAGACTGGGGCGGAGCGTGAGATCGCGATCATGTTCGTAGATATTCGTGCATTTACAAAGATTTCTGAAGATAAGTTACCATTCGACATCGTCTTCTTGCTCAACCAATATTTCCGCGCAATGGGGGAGGCGATTGAGCAGAATGGTGGGCAGCTCGATAAATTCATCGGTGATGGCATCATGGCGCTGTTTGGCATCCAGGCCGGGCCGGGCGCTGGGTGTCGACAGGCGCTAGCAGCCACGGCTCAGATGTCGACAGCGCTTGATGAATTGAACCGCACGCTTGCCAATGATCTTGATGCGCCGCTGCGCATCGGCGTTGGCGTGCATGTGGGGCCAGTGATTGTTGGCGAGATGGGCTACCAGAATGCGACCTCCGTTACCGCTATTGGCGATGCTGTGAATGTCGCGAGCCGGTTGGAGCCGATGACGAAAGAGTACGGTGCGGAAGCCATCGTCTCGCAAGAAGTGTTGACGACTGCTGGCATTCCAGCCGGGTCTTTCCCCGTGACAACCGTCGAAGTGCGTGGCCGCGATGCGCCTTTGGACGTTGTGGTTCTAAAGACAGGCTCCACCATCGCCACGGCCCTGGAGGCCGCAGGGGCCGAAGGGTGAAGGCTTGAAAGCCGATTGGCGCCAGCGGCTGAGGATCGCGCTGACGGTCTACATGCGACCGCGTCTCCTGCTGATTCTCGCACTTGGTTTCGCAAGCGGCCTGCCGTTCCTAATTACCTCATCGACGTTGACGATCCGGCTGAGGGAATCTGGCATTGATTTGGGGGCCATTGGCCTGTTCTCGCTTGTTGGCATTCCCTATGCCTTTAAGTTCCTGTGGGCACCGCTGCTAGACTTGGTCCGCCCGCCGGGATTTGGCCGAAAGATGGGGCTTCGCCGGTCGTGGATATTGGTGATCAATCTTCTTCTGATCGGCTTTATCGCCATCCTTGGCTTGATCGAGCCAAATGATGCGTCGATCTATTTGATCGCACTCGTGGCGCTCACGGTCTCGTTTCTGTCCGCTACCCAAGACGTTGCCATTGACGCCTATCGCATCGAATTGCTGAAGGTCGAGGAATACGGGGCCGGTGCAGCGATGGCAGTTTACGGCTTCAGAGTGGGCATGTTGATGGCCACGGCGGGCACGCTTTATCTTGCAGATGGCTTCAATTGGGAAATCGCTTACGCCGCGACTGGGGCGACGCTGCTCGTTGGCGTAATCGCGATCTGCTTGGCACCGGAACCGCCGCGACAAGAGGTTGAGCCAAAGAAGGATGTCGCATTTGGCCGTCTCGTATGGGACGCCTATGTGGAGCCGCTGCAAGAGTTTGTCAGCCGCCGGGGCTGGTTGGTCGTTCTGGCATTCGTGCTTCTGTTCAAGTTCGGCGATGCGTTGTTGAGCCAGATGGTTGGCGCGCTGTATGTCGATTTGGGTTTTGAGAAATCAACGATTGCGACTGTTAGCAAGCTTTTTGGGTTTGTGGCTATTTTGGTCGGCACGTTCATGGGCGGTCTGTTGATTGCCGTGTGGACTATGGGTCGGGTTTTGCTTCTCGCGGGCATTCTGCAGGCGATCTCAAACCTGGGCTTTTGGCATTTGCATCAAGTCATTGGCGATGGTGGGGCGGCAGGCGGGGATGAGCCATATTTCAATCTCTTGAGCTGGGTTGTCGGCTTCGAAAATTTCGCATCCGGCCTCAGCCAAACAGCGTTCGTCGCCTTCGTTATGATGCTGTGCGACAAGCGGTTTGCGGCGGCGCATTTCGCATTCATTACTTCGATCATGGCGTTTTCGCCCAAGGTGATGGTGGCACCCGCTGGGTTCGTCGCAGAATGGCTGGGGTGGAGTGATTTTATCCTGCTAACAGCTTTTGCGGCCTTGCCAGGGATCGCATTGCTGATATGGATGCGATCAATATACCCGGATGTTTGGCGGGATCAGTATTCCAAGGAGAATTGAGCAATGCGCGTCGGTGTCCCATCGGAAATTAAGACCCATGAATATCGCGTCGGCCTAACGCCGATCAGTGTGCGTGAACTGGTCCATCACGGCCATGAGGTACTGCTGCAGGATAACGCGGGCGTTGGGTCCGGTTATTCGAACGCAGACTATGAGCGCGTTGGCGGCAAGATCGTCGCGACGGCCAAGGATGTGTTCGATGCCGCCGATATGGTCGTGAAGGTGAAGGAGCCGCTGGCACCTGAGATTGCGATGCTGCGCAAGGGCTAATTGCTATTCACATATCTGCACTTGGCGGCAGACAAGAAACAGACCGAAGGCCTGATGGCATCTGGCTGCACGGCAATTGCCTATGAGACCGTGACAGCGGATGACGGCAGCCTGCCGCTTCTGGCACCGATGAGCGAAGTCGCTGGCCGCATGGCGGTGCAGGTCGGCGCGCACTGCCTTGAGAAAGAGCAGGGCGGGCGTGGCATGTTGCTTGGTGGCATTCCGGGCGTTGGTGTTGCGGACGTTGTGGTTATCGGCGGCGGGTCCGTTGGTGCGAACGCAGCGCGGATGGCTATGGGCCTGGAAGCGCGCGTTACCGTACTCGATAAATCCATTCCGCGCCTGCGGGAGCTTGAGCTGCAATACGGCACGACGCTCAACACGATTTATTCCACGGTCGGTGCGTTAGAACAGCTTCTGGCAAAAGCAGACCTGGTGATTGGAGCTGTGCTGGCACCGGGTGCCGCGGCACCCAAGGTCGTTAGCCGTGAGATGATCAAACTCATGCCGCAGGGCTCAGTCGTGGTTGATGTTGCGATCGACCAAGGCGGCTGCTTCGAAACAAGCCGCCCGACCAGCCATGATAACCCGACCTATGTTGAGGAAGGCGTGATCCACTATTGCGTCACCAACATGACGGGTGCGGTGCCGCGCACATCTACCCAAGGCCTTAGCAATGCGACGCTGCCATTTGTACTCGCATTGGCGAACAAGGGGTGGCAACAGGCATGCCGGGATGACAAGCACCTGCTGGAAGGGCTGAATATTCATGATGGCCACGTGACCTATGAAGCCGTCGCGCGGGATCTGAACCTTGCCTATAAACCGGCGGCGGAAACGCTTTAGTCGCGGTTACACGCAGCCTAGAATCGGCTTAGGTTGGCACCATGTCTGAACCTGCCATCCTTGCTGAACCTGAGCCCGTCGTCCTGCCCGATGCAGAGCGTGAGAGTTTGCTTGCAATGCTGCAGGAAGTGTTCGGCTATCCATCGCTTCGCCCTGGCCAGGAGGATGTGATCGGTGCCGTTATGCGCGGCGATAACGTGCTGGCCGTTATGCCAACGGGTGCGGGCAAATCCATGTGTTTCCAGCTCCCGGCATTGGCGCGGGGCGGGCTCTGTGTCGTCGTCTCTCCGTTGATCGCATTGATGCGAGACCAGGTGGCGGCGTTGCGCGCTGTGGGCGTTGAGGCAGGCAGCCTGAATTCATCGACCACGCCCGAAGAAGCCGACAGAATTTTTGGGGCGCTAGAGGATGACCGCTTGCGGCTGCTCTATCTTTCGCCCGAACGCCTGGCCAGCGGCAATGCGCGCTTTCTGGATGACGCAAAGGTCGATCTGCTGGCGATTGATGAAGCCCATTGCGTTTCTCAATGGGGCCATGATTTTCGGCCAGAATATGCGCAGCTCGGTGATGTGCGCCGACGCTTGGGTGACGTCCAAACAATTGCCTTAACCGCGACCGCAGACGCCGCCACCCGGGATGATATCGCTGGACGCTTGTTTGACGCCCCACCCCATACCGTCGTCCATGGTTTTGACCGCCCGAACCTGCGCCTCGCAATGCAGCCAAAGAACAGTCCGCGCCGCCAAATCGCGGACTTTGTGGCCCGCTACCCTGGCGAAAGCGGCATCGTCTATTGTAATTCCAGGAAGCAGACGGAGCAGTTGGCGCAAGACCTTTCAGCCAAGGGGCTCAGGGCGCTCTCTTATCATGCCGGCATGATGACAGAGGCGAGGGAGGATGCGCAGGACCGTTTTTTGAAGGAGGACGGCGTTATCGTTTGCGCGACGGTCGCGTTCGGGATGGGCATTGATAAGCCGGACGTACGCTACGTCGCTCACGCGGGCCTGCCGAAAAGCATTGAGGCCTATTATCAGGAGATTGGTCGCGCCGGGCGTGATGGCCTGCCAGCCGATACGCTCACCCTTTACGGCATGGATGATATCCGCCTGCGCCGCATGCAAATCGATGATGGCGACGCGACGGATACGCAGAAGGCTATTGAGCGCCAGCGTCTAAACGCACTGGTATCCCTCGCCGAAGCGCCACAATGCCGTCGCCAAACGCTGCTGGCCTATTTCGGCGAAGACGCGGAGCCTTGTGGCAATTGTGACCTGTGCACCGGCGATATTGAGCGGTTCGATGGAACGGTCGACGCACAAAAGGCGCTCTCCGCCATTCTTCGCACGGGGCAGCGCTTTGGTATGGAGCATGTAATCAATGTGCTGCGAGGCGATATGACCGAACGGGTGACCAAGTTTGGCCATGACGCGCTGCCAACCTTCGGCGTTGGCAAAGACAGAAGCATGCAACAATGGCGAGCGATTTTCCGCCAACTCTATGCGCTTGGCATAGCAACGGTAGAGCTTGGCGAATACGGTGCCTGGGTCGTCGGCCCCAATGGCCGCGCAGCGCTGAAGGGGGAGGCCAAGGTGATGTTGCGCCTGGACCCATTGAACACAGCTGGCCGCAAACCACGCCGCGAACGCGGGGCGGCCGCACCGTTGCCTGATAATGTGGACGAAAGCCTACTCTCCGCTTTGAAGGCTCGCCGCCGTGAATTGGCGACAGAACTATCGGTCCCGGCCTATGTTGTCTTCCCAGACCGCACCCTGATCGAGATCGCGGCCGAACGCCCCAAATCCATGGCCGCCATGGGCAGCATTCATGGCGTTGGCGCTAAGAAACTAGAGAAGTTTGGCCAGGCCTTCCTCGACGTGGTCAGTGGCGAATAGGCTTGCCCGTCCTCTAGCCGTCATAGCCTTCCAGCAGGTGCCCGCGTGTTTTTAGGAAGCGGGAGTGTTCGGGCATGTACCAGTCCATCTTGCCGGGGCCGTTACGCAGTGATGCAGGGTTGTCGAGCCATAGGCGGATCAGGTGGCGTTGTTGGTCTTGCCCATCTTCAAATGCTGTTCGGGAATGCAGGACCATAAAGTTGTTCAGGATTTGAAGGTCGCCCCGCTCAAGGGCCATAGAGACCTGGACTTCTGGTCTGGCGATCACGCTATCAACGAAATCGAGGGCTGCGGTTTCTTCAGGGGTGAATTTCACGCCTTCTGGGCCGCAATAGTCGATGGAGGGGCGGACATAGATGATGTGGAAGTGATCATCATATGCAGCGAACACGGGCGTGCGCCAAGGCGTATATGTGGGATCATCCGGATCGCGCTCGTCGCGGCGGTGGTGATGAAATCCGCGTTCCAAAACGGGCAAGTGCTGCGGCGCTTCGGCCAGGACGGCATTATATATCGCCGGGCCACTTACGATCAGGCTGCGTCCACCCCTGGGCGCTGTCTTCAGGCAGAGCAGGCTAACGGCATTGGCACCGTCCGCATGAAACGGCAATTCTTTGTTCCCGTAATGACCGCGTGCCTGGGGGCCAAGGCCCCGGCCTTTATCGGATACATCGACCACATACTCGCCAATCCGGTTTTGGATTGCGATATTGCCGAAATGCGCCATTAGGCCGGTATAGGCCAGTGCTGTATCTGCATAGTCATACCGCTCCGTCGGAAAGCTAGAGAGCAGTGCGAAGCCGGGCGCTTGATCCACATCACGGGCAACCGCTTGGATGAATTCAGCACTTTTCAGCAGTGGAAAATGGTCAGTGCGGATATCGCGTGGGTGCAAATTGGCAGCGCGGAGGGCGGGTAGGGCGCGGTCAATCTCGTCCACCAGCACGTCTGGTATGGGCCGGACCCAGGATCGGTCGTCCGGATAATCATCCCGGCCCCATACGGATGCGTCCTGGATTGCTTGGCCTGGAGCAAATCGTCCGGGAGCAAATACAGCGGTATCCATGACTGTGCCTCTATGTTCTGACGATAATCTCTCTAAACTATGCCTCTCCCACCTGTGCCAGCAAGAGAGGTTATTCAGATGCCATTCACGCCCCAAACCGCTGCTGAAGCATTGCTCGCGCGTCTCCATGCGAATGGCCTTGATGCACTGTTCGCGAATGGCGGCACTGATTTTGCCTCAATCATTGAAGCCTATGCGCGGGGTGGGCCAGTGGGGGCCGTCTTTCCAGAACCTGTGATTGCACCCCATGAAACGGCTGCGGTTGCCATGGCCCATGGGCGTTATCTGGCGACGGGCAAACCGCAGGCGATCATGGCGCATGTCACGGTTGGCCTCGCCAATTGCGTAATGGGCGTCGTGAATGCTGCTGCCGATAATGTGCCGCTGATCGTGATGGCCGGGCGCACACCGATTACGGAAGGCGCACGGCCCGGTTCACGGGACGTACCGATCCATTGGGGGCAGGACCTGCGGGACTCAGCGTCCATGGTCCGGTCCGCATGCAAGTGGGAATACGAGCTTCGGTATGGTGAGGAAGTGGAGGCAGTGATCGACCGCGCCGTCGCCGTCGCCATGACGGAGCCTCGAGGTCCAGTCTATCTGGCATTGCCTCGTGAACCGCTTGCGGAAACCCTGCCACCAAGTGCGGTGAATACACCGATGCGCGCCGCACCCTCCGGCCCGCTCCGCCCGGCTGTTGCTGATGTCGATGCCGCGGCGGATTTGCTGAAGGCTGCAAAACGTCCGTTGCTGATTTCCAGCAGGGGCGATGCTGATGGCCGGACTGGTGCAGCTGTGCAGGCGCTCGCAGAGAAATGCGGCTTTCCCGTCGCCGAGTTCTGGCCAACGCATAATGTTATGGCGAGCGACCACCCGTTGCATGCAGGTTTTGAAACCGGCCCATTGTTGGCTGAAGCCGATGTTGTTGTCTGTGTAGATGCGCTGGTGCCTTGGATTATCAAGCGCGTTGACCTGCCTGCGGATTGCAAGGTTATCCAGCTTGGCGCTGATCCGCTGTTCGGTCGTTTCCCTACGCGCGGTTTCCCGGTTGACATTGCCCTCGCTGGGGATCCAGCAGAAGCCTTAGGGGCCTTAGCGGCGGCGCTGCCGACAAATACTGATCGCCAGGATACATTGAAGACGACGCTGGCTGCGGACCGTGAAGCCCGGATGGCGAAGGCGGCAGAAGCCGGAACACCAATGCAGCCAGCCTATGTCAGTGCTGCCGTATCCGCCGCCATTGGGCGGGACGGCATTATTATGAATGAGCTTGGGGTGCAGCCCGGCTACATCACGACGAATGGGCCAAACCGGTTCTTCGGTCACTCGCTCTCTGCGGGGCTCGGCTGGGGCTTTCCGTCCGCACTTGGGATGGCGCACGCGAAACGAGATGCGCTGGTTGCCGCCTGTATCGGCGATGGCTCCTATATGTTCGCGAACCCGGTCGCCTGCGGTCAGATTTCAGAAGCGCTTGGCCTGCCGATCCTGGTCGTGGTGATGCACAACGGCGTATGGAATGCTGTCCGCCGGTCCACTTTGTCGATGTATCCAGATGGCGTGGCAGCGAAGGCGAACGCCATGCCGATCACATCTTTGGAGCCTGCCCCAGATTATGCCCTAATCGCCACGGCCAATCGTGGATGGAGCGAGCGGGTGTCTGACCCCGCGCGTTTGCCTGAAGCGCTCGCGGAAGCCGTCCGCGTCATCCGTGAAGAAAAGCGTATGGCGACGTTGGAGGTGATGGTTGGCTATTAGCGTCCGAAAGGCAGGGCCAGATGACGCTGCTGGGTTATTGGCACTCTCAGAGCGTGTTGCCGCCGATGCACCCTACTTTTTGGCCTATGACGTGGACCCAGCATCTGGTGCCGACATGCTTCAGGCCAAGCTCGGGGCCGCTGCAAACAGCAGTGATTGCGTGTGGGTGGCTGTGGGTGATGGCAGCGTTCAGGGCGCTTTGTTGGCTCGCGCACACGCGCATCCAGCGTTCACAGGCGTTATCCAGCTTGGCTTGAGCGTGCACCCGGATCATCGCCGTGAAGGCTTAGGGCGGGCGCTCATGATGACTGCGATCACTTGGGCGAGGGCGCAAAGCTGTCGCCGACTTCAGCTTGCGGTCGTGGCTTCAAATAGGCCAGCACTCGCACTGTTCGAAAGCGTAGGGTTTGTGGCTGAAGGCGCATTGCGGGACGCTGCGGAGATTGATGGTGTCCGCCATGATGTCATTCCCATGGGCCTTATTTTGAATTGATCTTGCGCGTCTCAGTTTGCCGCATATGATCCACTCAAATTCTGTATTTAGGAGAGCGCGCGATGGAGCCGCCCGAAATCGTTAAAACTGAACAGTCCCGTGTCGCGTGTGACGGTGGTGATGGTGCGCTTGGCCATCCGCGTGTGTTCCTGGATATGGGCGCATCAGGCAAGGTCGATTGCCCGTATTGTGGCCGCCGGTTTGAGTTGGCCGAAGGTGCAGCAGCCGCACACTAAGCGACTGCTGCAGGATTCGGGTCAGGACCCTAATATCAGGCTTTCGTCTGGTTGGACGGGAACATGTTCCGCTGGGCATCTGCGTCCATTTCCGTCTTGAAGGTATGCTTCGCGGCAAGCGCAGTTGCGCGCTCGGCTGCGGGGCGGGCGCTGATTTCATCAATCATCCGCTTCAGGTGCGGTAGGTCAGCCCACGCATCAGCATCAATCACTATGTGGAGCAAGCGCGCCCAGCCCCATGTCGCCATGTCGACGATGGAATAGTTATCGCCCAGGATATAGGGGCGATCAGCAAGACGATCATTCAGGATGCCGTAGTGGCGCTTTGCCTCGAACCGGTAACGGTTGATGGCATACGGCACTTTCTCTGGCGCATGGTGCTGGAAATGTACGGACTGGCCGGAATACGGCCCAATACCTGTCGCGACGAACATCAGCCAGGACAGCATATCGCCCCGTGCTGCGTCACCAATTGCAGGTGCGAACTTGCCCGTTTTGTCTGCGAGATAAAGCAGAATCGCGTTGCTATCGAAAATCGGCGCGCTTCCATCGACCAGGCTTGGCGCTTTGGCGTTGGGATTGATCGCTTTGTATTCTGGCTTGTGCTGGTCACCTTTGCGGCCATCCACCGGAATCGCTTCGTATTCTAGGCCAGTTTCCTCCAGCAGCAGCGCTACCTTCATCGGGTTCGGGCCGGTATTGTAATAGAATTGCAGCATGCGGGCGGTCCTTAGTTCTAACGTGTGTTTCAGTATGACGACGCGTCATTCTTCGATAGGGTGACAGCATATACGTTTGAACGATAGCGGTGGATCCAATGACCAAAGTGCAGATCGACCCAGATATGCAGAGCGGCGACGCAGACGTTATTGCTGAACCGGATATGGGCACGCTGGCGCTTCCTGGCCGCCACGTGCTGGACCGGGAGACGCTGGCAGACCTCAGCCAGAAATCCGATGCGGCAGGCCTGAAGCACTTGGCCGGGCATGTGGCCGCTATCCTGGCCGCGGGGATGCTGGTGAATGCCGTCGCTGATATCCTTTGGCTGCGCATTCCAGCCATGGTCCTGCTGGGTTTCACGCTCACGACACTGTTTGCTCCAATGCATGAATGCGTCCACGGAACGCCATTCGCACGCCGACGCTTGAATCGGGTGGTTGGTTGGATTACCGGTGCTGCTGTCGGTTGGAATTCGACGTATTATCGCCGTTTCCACGCGTGGCATCATCGCTACACCCAGGACCCGGACAATGACCCGGAACTGATCGTGCCAAAACCAACCAATATGTGGGAATACATCAAGCGGCTATCAGGCCTGCTGTATTATCGTGCGCAGATGAAAGATCTCTGGCGTTGCGTGACCGGCCGGATCGGGCATTTACCTTATATCCCGGAACGGGGAATTGCAGAGATTCAGCGTTCGGCACTATTGCAGGTTGGGCTATATGCGGTGATCGCGGCTGTCAGCTTAGCGCTGCAAAGCTGGGGTGCTGTGCTGTATTGGATATTGCCAATGATGATGGCGCAGCCGTTCATGCGCATGATCCTGCTGGCAGAGCATACGGGTTGCTCCGAAGATCGGGATGGCCTGACCAATACACGAACGACCATGGCCTCCATGCCAGTGCGCTTCCTCATGTGGAATATGCCGTTTCATGCGGAGCACCATCTCTACCCCTCAACGCCGTTCCATGCCCTGCCGCGCGCGCACACCTTGCTGCGGGACCGACTTGCCTGCATCAGCGAAAGTTATCCAGCGGCGCATAAGGATATCCAGGCGGACATCCGCCGGACGGCATAATTCAGGAGTACCAGATCATGGCCCGAGTTGGTATCGCCGTATCTGGCGGCCCCCGGCCGGCAGAAATCGTCAACCTGCTGAAATTGGCTGAAGGCCTGGGCTATGAGTCCGGTTGGGTCGCAGAAGGCCATGGTGGAGACCAGTTCGCTGTGCTTTCGGCTGTGGCGGCAGGCACATCAACCCTCAAACTCGGTACGGCGATCAGCAGCGTTTACGTTCGTACACCGCCGACCATCGCTATGGCGGCGGCGACATTGGACGATATTTCTGGCGGGCGATTTATTCTAGGCCTCGGTTCCAGTCATAAAGTGCAGGTCGAACCGGAACACGGTGTCCAATACGGCAAGCCGATTACGCGAACCCGAGAGACGGTGGCTTTCATCCGGCAATTGCTGGATGAAGGCGTGGCTAAAATCGATGGCGACACGATCAGAATCGAGAACTTTGATCTGTGGTTTGAACGTTCTGGCCGGCATATGCCGATCTATCTAGCCGGCCTATTCCCGAAAATGGTTGAAGCGACGGGCGAAATTGCGGACGGGATTATTCTGACGCGGAGCACGCTCAAGACCGCTGCTTCGGCGCGCGAAAGCTTGAGAGTTGGCGCTGAGCGGGCAGGGCGTGATCCATCGAAAATTGCCGTCACATCGCTTATGCCACTGGCGGTATCTGACGACCGGGCAGAGGCTTTTGACCGGATGCGTCCTGGCCTCGCGTTCTATGTGGGGTTCTTCCCGCGCTACAATCGCTTAATTGCCGAGCACGGCTTCCCTCATGAGGTCGCGCGTATTCGGGAGGCCTGGCAGAGGGGAGACCAGCGGGAGGCCATCGGCATGGTGACGGACGCCATGATTGACGCCACCGGAATCGCTGGCACGCCGGGCGAATGCAAAGAGAAAATTCAGGCCTACCGCGAATCTGGCATTGACCTGCCAATCTTGAGCCCGTTTGCCCGGGGGCCTGCTGCAAACGCAACATTCGAATTCGCAATCCGCGCCTGTGCGCCAGATTAATCCGTAATTCAGTGAAATTTGGCTGAATTTGGCGGATTACGCTACCGTCATGATTTCGCCACGATTGCAGGCTCTTGTCCCTATTCTGTGATGACCATCACGTGGCTTAGAAAAAAGGCCTTTTCATTTGGCTGGCACGTGGTCATATCTTAGACGGGACTGGACGCTGCCCAGGGCAAGTACGCCCAGCAGTTTAAAAGTGAGGGAGATTTCCATGCGACGTGTAATTCTGGCGGCCGGAATGGCCGCAATGCTAGCAGCGCCTGTATCTGTGTATGCAGCAGGTTCTTCAACGTCTTCGGACGTTTCTATCGGTGACGTTAAGCGTTACGTTGATCGTGGCGACTACAGCAAGGCGATCTCCAAGGCGAAGGAATACTTGGAAGAGAATTCCCGCTCTGCCGACGCGTATAACTATATCGGCTATTCATACCGCCAGATGGGCGATAACGGCCAAGCCCGAACAGCCTATGACAAAGCGCTCTCCATTGACCCGAGCCATGTCGGCGCCCACGAATATTACGGCGAGCTTGAAATCAAGGTCGGCAACATGGCTGCTGCTGAAATGCACCTGGCTAAGCTGACGCAGATTTGCGGTTCCTGTGAAGAGCAGCAGATGCTCGCTGGCAAGGTCGCGCGCGCTAAAGCGGGCGGCTGATCTCAGCGACGGCCCTTCCGGGATGCCGCAAGGTGCCCGGGCTAGGGTGCTGAACCCCTATAGGAACGGCGTGGCGTCTTTGGATGCCGCGCCGTTTCTGCGATTAGGTCCTGGCCCTAAGTTAAGCCGGGTCCCCTTTGACCTGGGTGGCCCCCTGCAGCATCTCAAAGTTCTGGCCAGATGCGAGCAGGCAGCTCATGCCATTCGGCATGGTCACGATAATCGTCCAGAAACTGCTGTCTTCATTGGCCGCCAGCACTTCTAACACGCCGCCGTTAGACGCCATGCCAATAGCGACAGATGTCTCAGCGTATTTGTTGGCGAGCCGGTCAATGATGGCCTGGCGAGGTGAGCAGGGCGGGTTTGCGCCCGCTGCTTGGGCTGCGGCTGTGCTGGCGAATATTGCGCAGGCGATCAGGGCGGTGGTTGCCGCGGCGATGCGCTTGGTCATGGCTTTATCCTTTCACTTAGGCGTGTGGATCAGCCTCTTGATGCAGCCTCATCCGCCTAAACTGGCGCTGGGGCATTTCCCTATCACTAAGAAGTGTGCGCCGACGTGTTTAATCAGCGCTGAACTGCCGCGCGAAATTTTTTAGGTTTCTGGTTCGGTTATAGTTAACTTAGCCCTTCCCAATTGCTTGCCCGATCCTGAAAGAGCGTTTCCTCATGTCTGATAATGCCCGCCGCGTCGTATTCTTCGAAGAATGGATGGATACCAAATCCGCCATCGAAACCTTTAATGCGGTGGAGGACGTTCAGGTCCAACGTCTTGAATATGCTGGCGATAAGGCAGAGAACGACGCTGCCATGGCCCGCGCGCACGGCTACCAGGTCCAGTCCCGCACGGAACTGCAGGAGCCCTGGTTCCCCAATGATGACCTGTTGGCCCGCGCGCGCAACCTGGTCGCCGTGTCCTCCACCGGTGCGGGTTATGATTATATCGACGTTGCGGCGATGACGGCTGCAGGCGTTGCGGTCGTCAACCAAACTGGCGCTAACCGCGAGGCTGTGGCGGAGCATGCGCTTGGCATGATGCTCGCCGTATCGAAGCAGATGATCCAGGCGGACAGGCGCCTCCGCCGTGAGGCCAACGTTAACCGGATGGAATACACCGGCGTTGAGATGCAGGGGAAAACGCTGGGCATTGTCGGCATCGGCATGATCGGCTCGCGCACGGCGGAGCTTTGCAATCTGGCATTCAACATGAACGTCATTGCCTATGACCCGTATCAGAGTGCAGAAGAAATCGCCGCCAAGGGTGCGACCAAGGTTGAGTTTGATGAACTATTGGCCCAGTCCGATTTCATCACCGTCCACTGCCCACGCACCGAAGAAACGCTGAACATGTTCGGTGCGGACCAGTTCCGCGCCATGAAGGATACGGCGGTGTTCGTCATTACCGCGCGTGGCGGCATAGTGGATGAGGACGCACTGGTCGCAGCGCTAAAGGCGCGTGACATAGTGGGTGCCGGCGTTGATGTGTTCTGGGAAGAACCAACGCATCCGGACCACCCGCTGATGAAGCTCGACAACGTGCTGCTCACACCCCATCACGCGGGCATCACCCATGAGGCCGCCTATAATATGTCTGCCGGTGGTGCTGAACAGTTGATTGAGCTGCTGCGCGGCCAGGTTCCGCCGCGCTTGGTCAATCCAGAAGTATGGCCTGCATTCCAGGACCGGTTTGAGCGCATCATGGGCTTCCGCCCGGTTGACCTGCCGCAATGACAGCGCTTGGGGCGGCGGTCCGGGCGTTTGCGCCTGAGGACCTTGATTGGGCGCATGCCCTGAACCAGGCGAACGGCCGGGAGCTCTCCTTTATGGAGGCCGCGCATTTCGAGGCCTTGCTGTCCCGCGCCCGTTTCGCCCGCGTGCTGGACCCAGAGGCCGCATTCCTCCTGGCCTTCGACCAGCCGCCGACAACAGACAGCCCCAACTTCGCCTGGGTCCGCCAGCATTACCCAGAAGCTCTCTACATAGACCGCATAGCTGTCGCCCCCCACGCCCGCCGCCAAGGCGTCGCACGGCGGTTATATGAGGATCTTTTTCAAGAGGCCGCCGCCCAAGGCTTCCCCCAAATAGCCTGCGAAATAAACGCCGACCCACCCAACCCCGCCTCAGACGCCTTCCACACCGCCCTCGGCTTCAAGCCAGTTGGTGAGGCACGGCTTGAGGGGCGCGGGAAGACGGTGCGGTATTATTTGTGTGCGTTGTAGGTCGGCAGCAGGGCATCAAGATGTACGCTTGACGTACATCAGTAATTTTGGCTAATTTGCTCTGCGATGATACTAGGTTACCGCGACAAGCAGACGGAACGTTTCGCGTCGGGTGCATTCATCCGGGCTTTCCAAGGATTTGACGGTCAGGCCGAAAGGCGGCTCGCCATGCTGAATGCAGCGACATCGCTTTCTGACCTCAGAAATATGCCGAGCAATCGCTTAGAAGCCTTACGTGGAGACCGGTCCGGGCAGTATTCCATTCGCATCAACCAGCAATGGCGCATCTGCTTTATCTGGCCAGAGGGTGCGGTTGGACCAAGCGGTGTTGAGATTGTGGATTACCATTGATGAAAGGTTCGTCAGCCATGTTCCAAAGAGCCGTACATCCAGGTGTCATTCTCAAAGACGAGTTGGACGCCTTAGGCGTATCCCAAACAGAGTTCTCGCGGCAGATTGATGTGCCGCCTAACCGTGTATCACAAATTATCTCCGGCAAGCGCTCCATTACTGGAGATACCGCACTTCGCTTCGGCCATTGGTTTGGCGTCGACCCTCAATTTTGGACTAATCTTCAAGCACAATATGAACTTGCTGTCGCCGACAAGGCTGCGGGGGATGCTATCAGGCTGTTGCCGACTTCAAT
This sequence comes from uncultured Alphaproteobacteria bacterium, assembly GCA_938083135.1. Classification (GTDB taxonomy): domain Bacteria; phylum Pseudomonadota; class Alphaproteobacteria; order Bin95; family Bin95; genus VMCJ01. The sequence goes on from CALLKY010000039.1 coordinate 31,567, forward strand.
TCAGCAATCACCGCATCCGTAATCTCATGGGTCCCCGTGTTGCCACCCAAATCCGTAGGCCGCACGGTGCCGTTTTCGAACCCGCGGTCTAGCGCCTGCTCGATCGCAGCGCCGGCTTTGGCGAGGGCGGGGGTGTCGTGTTTTTCGGCTAGCCAGGTGAGCATCATGGCGGCGGAGACGATCATGGCGCTGGGGTTGGCGATGCCTTGGCCAGCGATGTCAGGGGCCGTGCCGTGGGCCGGTTGGAAGAGGCCGTTTTCGTCACCGATTTCAGCGCACGGTGCCATGCCCATGCCGCCGACGAGGCCTGCCGCTAAGTCCGACAGGATGTCGCCGAACATGTTCTCCATCACCATCACATCGAATTCCCAGGGCTTGCGCACCAGGTCGAGCGCTGCTGCGTCCACATAGGCGTAGCCGCGCTCCAGATCAGGAGCTAAATCCATGCGTTCGTCGAACACTTTGCGGAAAAAAGCGTAGGCGGAGAATACGTTGGCTTTGTCGACGCAGGTAACAAGACCTTTGCCACCCTTTGCCTTCCGCGCGCGGGCGAGGCCGATGGCCTGATCGACCAGCCGTTCAGTTACGCTGCGGGTGATAACAAGTGTCTCTCGCGCTTCCTTATCGTCAATCACCTCACCCTTGCCGACAGAGGCGAATAGGCCTTCTGTGGATTCACGCAGAATGATGATGTCGAGGTCCTGGGCGCGCGGGTTCGCCAAGGGCGTCTTCACATTCGGGTATAGCTTCACGGGGCGAACACCGGCATAGAGGCCGAATTCATTGCGCATACGCAGATGGGGCGAAATCTCCGTGCCATCCGGTTTACGAACTGAAGGCAGGCCGATGGCGCCTAACAGAATGGCGTCTGCATCGCCGCCCGCTTTGAAATCAGCTTCAGATATTTCGATGCCGGTGTCGCGGTAAAGGCCAGCCCCGCAGGCATATTCCGTCATATCAAGCTCAAACCCACCAAAAAGTGACTGCGCCGCATCCAGCACGCGACGGGTTGCACCCATGATTTCCGTGCCAATACCATCCCCTGGATAGACTGCGACGGTGAAGCGGGCATTGGTGTTTGTCATGATACGAGCCTTGAACTACGGATGAATGTCGAAATACCGTCGCAGTGTAATAGACTCATTCGATGTGAACATTAAGGGGCAATTGGACAATGGCAGACCTGAAAACGGCGCTGGTGACAGCAGGCGGCAGTGGTATGGGCGCTGATGCGGCACGGCGGCTTGCCGCAGATGGATTTAACGTTGGTGTGCTTTCGGCATCTGGCAAGGGCGAGGCGCTTGGGAAGGAGCTGGGTGGGCTCGGCCATACAGGCTCTAATTTGGACCCGGCGGCGCTGCAGGCCTTCTTCGATAAAGCGATGGACGCATGGGGGCGCATAGACGTTGTGGTCAATTCAGCCGGTCATGGGCCAAAGGGGGCCGTGCTGGATATCAGCGATGACGACTGGCATATGGGCATGGACGTATATTTGCTGAACGCCGTTCGTCCTGCACGACTGGCTGCACCGATTATGGCGGCCCAGGGTGGGGGAACCATCATCAACATTTCAACCTTCGCCGTGTTTGAGCCCGATCCGCTATTCCCAACATCGGGCGTATTCCGCGCAGGCTTAGCCGCATTCACAAAGCTATTCTCGGACAAATATGCAGCAGACAATGTGCGTATGAACAACGTGCTGCCCGGCTTCATCGATAGCCTGCCTGAAACAGAGGACCGTAAAGACCGCATTCCCATGGGTCGCTACGGTAAAGCGGGCGAAGTTTCAGGCCTGATTTCATATCTGGCGTCTAAGGAAGCGGCTTACGTTACGGGCCAGAACATTCGCATTGACGGCGGGCTGACACGGGCTGTCTAGGTGACGACGGTCACTTTCGAGCATCTAACAGAGGATATCTGGACTGAGGACCATCGTCTGCACTTGACTTGGTGGCCGTTTCTCAGGCTTTTTTTGACTGTCTCAAAACGGAGCAATTTATGCGGTTGGCGATTGTTTTGGTCTTGGCCTCTTTGTTGATTGGTGCTTCTGGCCCAGCGTCCGCCTAGGGGACCAATGCTTGGGTTATCAGTGCTTATGGAAAGCGCTGCGATATCACACTGACGAAGCAAAGGCTGAGTGGGGACTGGTACAAGATTCGCGTTGGTCCGCGTTGTGACCATGAAATGGAGGATCTGTACGCTTGGCGGTTCGGTGATAGTAGCGATCAAATGATTTTCTATGCTGATAATCGTGAGGTTGCTTCTGTTAACTGGCGCAGTAATACCCGCTGGGAGGGCTGGATTACAGGCGGTGACGAAGCAGTAACACTGACCAAGCGCAGCGGATTGCAGAATAATCAGCGTGCTGCATCCCCGCCACGACCCCGGTTTGGTGCCAGCGGTGCTGCCAGCAGTGAAGTTGCGCCGTGCAAACAGTATTATGGCACCCGTAGATGCGCCCAGGCTCAGGATGTTGGCGATCCGACTTCTGGTGCGCTGCAGCCAGTGGCGAACATGAATGTTCGTTTTCTTGGCGCGCGCACGTCGTCTGTTGTCGGGCAGCTTCCGCGCGGGCGTTGTGTGGCGACACAACGTTGCTCTTCCTCAATTCTAAGCGGCGAAATTTGGTGTCAAATCAAGCTGACTGACATCAAAACAGGTTGGATTTTGAAAGAAGACAAGAAGTCCGTATACGCGAAGAACGGCTGTGGTTGATCTCGCTTGAATAGGCGCTAGGCGACGACAGCCGTCGCCCTCAATTGCGCTACTTCATCACTTCCAAGTCCAAGTTCTGCCAGCAATGCATCCGTGTCCTGGCCCAATGTTGGCGCTGGGCGGCGGATGGCACCGGGGGTTTCGGACAAGCGTGGGATGATGTTGTGCATGGGCATATAGCCGTCTGGGGCCTCTGCTTCCGGCATATTCACCAGCGCCTCGCGGCCAAGCACGTGCGGGTCCTCTCGCAGTTGGCCGGCATCATAGACGGGGCCTGCGGTCACTTCGGCTTTCTCAAAGAAGGATAGGTTTTCCGCGAGGGTGCGCGCACCCACCCAATCACCGACGATCTTGTCCACTTCATCGGCGCGGGCAACGCGGGCGGCATTGGTGGCGTAGCGCGGGTCGTCGCACATATCCTCGCGGCCAATGGCGCGGAACAGGCGCATCGCCATCGCTTGCATGGAGCCAGAGATCGCGAGCCAGCGCCCGTCACTGGTTTGATAGGTGTTGCGGGGGCTGGCGGTGAGGGAGCGGTTGCCTGTCCGCATCGGCGCTTTGCCGGTGACGTGATGCAAAGCTGCGTCACCACCAAGGATCGAGACCAGTGGTTCCAGCAAGGACAGGTCAATCACTTGGCCTTTGCCGCCCTTCTGCTCGACTTCACGCAGCGCTGTCATCACTGCAAATGCGCCGTAGAGGCCAGCAACCATATCCGCCAGCGCCATATTTGGCAGGGTAGGTGGCCTGTCAGGAAAGCCGGTTTTCATGGCGAACCCGCTCATGCCCTCAATCAATGTGCCGAAGCCTGGGCGATTGGCGTAGGGGCCGGTCTGCCCAAAGCCCGTCACGCGGAGGATGATGAGCCCTGGATTCCGCGCCCACAGCGTCTCAGGCGAAAGGCCCATCTTCTCCAGTCCGCCGGTGCGGAAGTTTTCAACGAACACTTGCGCGCCTTCGACCATATCCAGCAATAACGCTTTCCCGCGCTCGTCTCGCAGGTTCATGACGATGCTGCGTTTGTTGCGGGCGTAGATTTTCCATTGAACGCTAATCCCGTCCGCACCCCAATCCCGAAGCGGATCGCCTTTGCCCGGCGGCTCGACTTTGATGACATCGGCGCCGTGGTCCGCCAGCACATGGGTGGACATATTGCCTGCGACCAGTCGTGATAGATCAAGCACACGCACGCCATCGAGCGGGCATTCGGCGTCAGGGCGGTAATCCATGGGGCAACTCCAATGGGCGGGATGTGAACTATAAGGCCTGGATTGCGCGGAAGGGAACGGCGGCTATGCTCAGGGGATAAGCAACAAGGAGTCGATGCATGGCGCGGATTGCGGTCGCTGGGTTTCGCCACGAAACCAATACTTTCGCGCCCCATAAGGCGACACTGCCAGAGTTCGAAACTGGCTATAGCTGGCCGTCGCTTGTGCGCGGCGCAGACCTGCCGGCGGCGGTGAAGGGCTTTAACCTTGGTATTTCTGGATTCATAGACAGGGCCGAAGCACAGGGGCATTCGATAGCGCCCCTGGTTTTTGCCTCAGCAGCGCCCTCTGCCCAGGTGACCGAGGATGCCTATGAGACGATTGTCGGCATGCTGTTCGAAGAACTGGCCTGGGTTGGCACTATCGATGCCATTTTTCTGAACCTGCACGGTGCCATGGTCGCGGAGCATCTGGATGATGGCGAGGGCGAATTGTTACAACGTCTCCGCCAAAAAGTTGGGCCAGCGCTGCCGATTGTCGTCACGCTGGATTACCATGCGAACATGAGCCGGGATGCTTGCGAGCACGCAACTGCCATCACCGGCTACCGGGCCTACCCCCATGACGATATGGCGGAGACGGGCGAGCGGATGGCGGTATGGCTCGATAAGCATCTTGCAAGCGGCGCTAAGCGCCCCGCAGTCGCATTCCGCCAAACGCCATTCCTGATCCCACTTTTCGCCGGGTGCACCATGCGTGCGCCTGCAGATGAGATTGTTGCCGCTGTGGCCGAGATTGAGGCGGAGACAGGCGTACTGTTGACATTCGCTGGCGGATTTCCAGCCGCCGACATTCCGGATTGCGGGCCAAGTGTCTACGGATATGCAGCGGACCAGAGTGCGGCTGAAGCAGCCGTCAACCGGCTTGCAGAAATGGTTGAAGCGCGGGAGAAGGACTGGGGCGGTGATGTGCTTGGGCCAGAGGCTGCCGTTGCTGAAGCCAAGGGGCTGGCAGAAAGTGCCAAGCGGCCCATCGTGCTGGCCGATATCCAGGATAATCCAGGTGCCGGCGGCACGGGCGATACTATGGGTCTGATTAAGGCCATGTTGGATGCAGGAATAGAGAACGCTGCCGCGGGCCTCGTCTTCGATCCCCATGTGGCGACCATCGCTGCACGCGCTGGGGAGGGGGCTGAGATATCGGTCGCACTTGGCGGCAAGCATGATGTGCCTGGCGACTCGCCACTTACCGGAAATTTCAAAGTCATCTGCGCCCCATCTGGGCGGATGATCGCTTCGGGGCCGCTATACAAGGGCGGGCGCATGGACCTGCATCCAATGGCGCGGTTGCGCATTGGCGGGATAGATATCGTGGTCGTTGGCAAGCGCGTGCAGGCGGCGGACCAGGAATTCTTCCGCCATGTGGGTATTGAACCCGGTGCCATGCGGTTTCTCGGCATCAAGAGTTCTGCGCATTTTAGGGGCCATTTCCAACCAATCGCAGATGCGGTTTTGGATGTGGCTGCACCAGGGGCGATGGCGGCGTTTCCAGATGCGCTGCCCTTCACACGTTTACGCGCCGGGGTGCGGGTTATGCCCACTGGCGTCAATTCAGGAGCATAATCAATGGCTAAACCAATCCAGTCCGTATTGATCGCGGGCTTTGGCGTAATGGGCAAAGGGGTTGCGACATCCTTCCACGACGCCGGGTTCGATGTAACGATCCTAACGCGGGATCCCGCACGAGTTCTGGCTTCTGCGCCTGAAGGCATGCAGGCCGTTTCTGAATTGCCGGATGAAGCGCCAGACTTCGTATCTGAAAATTTCCCAGAAGATATTCCGCCAAAGCATGCGCTATATGCGGAAATGGAAGCGAAGTGGGGCGGGGCGACGGTGATCTCCACCAATACGTCCGGCCTCGACTTGGAAGAGTTGGCAAAGCCACTGCAGCATAAAGAGAACTTTCTTGGCGTGCATTACCTACAACCAGCAGAAGCCTTTGCCTGCGTAGAAGAAATCCGCATCTCCGCTACGTCTGATGATACTGCTGCCCGCGTTAAAGCGGCACTGGAGCGGACCGGCAAAGAAGTCGTGATGCTCAACCGCCCCATCGTTGGTGCGCTCTTTAATCGGCTTCAGCATGCGATGCTGCATGAGGCTTACTGGATGGTGCAGGAAGGCTTTTGTTCGGTTGAAGATGTAGACAAATTCGCCCGCCTCGCCTTCGGTCCGCGCATGTGCGCCGGGGGGCTGATTGAAGTGAAAGACTTGGGCGGGTTGGTTGTTCACGCGAAGTCGCAATCAGAGATTATTCCGAACCTGCACCTTGGCCGCAGGGCGGTGCAGTGGGTGCAGGACCTACCGGTTAGCGGCCGCACTGGTGCGGACGCCGGGGAGGGGTTCTATAAATGGGCGGACAAGGACGTTGCCCAACGCCGTCGTGAGGTCAAAGAAACCACGCGCAAAATCCTAGATATTGTGGAGCCGCAAGTGCGCGGTGGAGGGCGTAACAATGGGTGATCGTAATGGGGCAATCGCTAGGGTTGAGGACGCCTTCGACACTGGTGCTTTCTTCGATGTTCTGAACGCGCGCATCAAGATTGAGAGCACCAGCCAGGAGCCAGAACGGGCGTCGGAGCTGGCGCGTTATCTTCATGAAAATATTGGCCCAGCTCTTGAAGCAGACCTTGGCTGCACGTGGGAAGTGTTCCCGAACCCCGTTGATGCTGGGCCGCTGCTGATTGCCGAACGCCATGAAGGCGATAGCCTTCCCACAGTCCTGGTTTATGGCCACGGCGATACGGTGCGCGGGCAGGATGAGAGCTGGCGCGATGGCCTGAAGCCTTGGGAAATCACGGTCGAAGGCGATCGCTGGTATGGGCGCGGCACAGCGGATAATAAGGGCCAACACACAATCAATTTCGCCGCCCTTGCTGCAGTGCTGCAGGAACGCGGATCGCTCGGCTTTAATCTCCGCGTTCTGGTGGAGACCGGCGAGGAGATGGGGTCGAAAGGGCTCCGGGAGTTTGCTGCTGCGAATAAGGACAAGCTTCGCGCTGACGTGCTGATTGCATCAGATGGCCCGCGCGTTCAGGCGGACCGCCCGACGATTTTCCTGGGCAGCCGGGGCAACACCAACTTTTCATTAACCATAAATGCCCGCGATGGCGGCCATCATTCCGGCAATTGGGGTGGGTTGATTTCGAACCCGGCGGTTCAGCTGGTCAATGCGATTTCGACGCTTGTTGATGGGAAGGGACGCCTGCAACTGGACGCCTTGAAACCACCACCCATTTCGAATGCTGTCCGTGCGGCGTTGGCGGATCTTGAAGTTGACGGCGGGCCAGGCGCACCGGTCATTGAGCCGGAATGGGGCGCTGCGGGCCTGACAACTAACGAGCGGGTGTTTGCCTGGAATACGTTGGAAATTCTGGCAATGGAGGCTGGGAATCCAGCTGCACCCGTCAATGCCATCCCACCGTCTGCCATGGCTGTATGCCAGATCCGGTTTGTTGCGGGATCAGATTATGAGGCGTTTCTGCCAGCGATCCAGGCGCATCTGGTCGCCAATGGCTATGATATGATTGAGGCAGCGCCAACGCGCGGAGCCATGGCCGCAACGCGCACGCCGCTGGACGATCCGTGGGTGGAACACGCCTTGGCGTCGCTTGGTAAGACCACAGGCGAACGGCCCGCGCTTCTGCCCAGCCTTGGAGGGTCGATTCCCAATGATGTGTTCACGGACACACTTGGCATGCCCACGATCTGGGTTCCGCATTCCTATGCTGGCTGCAGCCAGCACGCGCCGGATGAGCATGCGCTGGGGCCTACACTCCGCAGTGGTTTACGGGTGATGGCAGGGCTGTTTTGGGACGTTGGGGCGTTAAGCCGTTAGGTTCCCGCGATTTTGATGCTTCGAACGTAGTGTTCTTATTGGATTTTGGGGGGTGCAATTTAACCCTGGTTTAAGGCGTCGCTCGATATGGTGCTGGAAGGTTCCGCATAACCAATCGAGATCCGTTTGCCGCATTTTAACGCCCACCGTCTCGCTCGATCACTGACTGGCCTAACCGCCGCGCTGGTGTTCGCGTGTGTGTCCAAGGCTGTCATCGCTGCTGATGGTGCAGTTGCGCCAGCGGGCGGGTCTGCACTGCCCTGGCTTGGATTGGTTCTCGTTAGCATGGTTGCGATCGTGCTCGGCTTGCGGATGCAGAAGCAGCATGGGGAAGTGGCGCAATTAAAGGCTGACCTCGCCGCACCTGCCAAGCCTGATCCACGCCTAGAGCAGATTCCCATCATTCTGGTTCATAGCCTGCAGCTGTGAAGTAGCTCCTGCAGTCGTTTGGCGTGAGGTCGTCGATGGCGTCTCGGATGGCGTCCCAGAGATCTGGGAGATTACGGGCGGCGGCTTTTCTG
>CALLKY010000040.1 GCA_938083135.1 uncultured Alphaproteobacteria bacterium
AAGCCGCAAAGGCCCCGTTTCCGCTTCACCCGTCGCGTCCGTTGCCAAACTTCCACCCTGCAAAATCTAACTCATTAATACGGAAAGATTATCACGCCTCGCGGCACCGCCAAGCTAAATCTCATATGGGAAATGTGGGCCTATATGTGGATTTGATTTGGTGGACGGTAAGGGTCAGAATCCTAGGTCCCGCCAAACAGCAAAACATCATCCCCAGGCTTCCAGGCAGGATACTTAGTCATCACGGAGAGGAATAAATCGCTCTCCAGGTGGCTGCTTAACCAGTTCTGCAACAGGAGATACGGTGTGTCATCGAACCATGCTTTGTCGACAAAGGCGAACTGGCGGATGAACGGGAATACTGCGATATCTGCAAATGTGAGGCGGGTATCAAAGAGCGCCTTACCGCCATTAGCACCAAGCCTGTCTTCCAGTATTGCTAGGAACTTAGCCCCTTCATCGCGATAATAGCTTTGGGGGTGTTCGGGGTGGTTCACGTGATATTTGTAGCGGTCGAGTGCGTCTTTAAATTCACCGTCGAGCTGCGTGAGTAGAGATGTTGATTCATCATGCGTGTCTAGCCAATTGTCTGGGTCGTTGACGCTAAGCGCCCAACGCATGACATCCAGGCTTTCCTCCAGCACCGTACCGTCTGTCAATTGCAGAACGGGCACAGTGCCTTTCGGCGATAGCGCAAGCATGGAGGCCGGTTTGTCACGAAGTACGACTTCCCGTAATTCACAAACCACACCAGATTGCATCACCGCCATCCGCGCCCGCATCGCATAAGGGCAGCGCCGGAAAGAATAGAGGGTTGGGTGAGGGCTCATAGCAGGTCAGTCGTCCTGATCTTGGCGGCGTTCCGCCATTTCCATTTGCCGCTGCCGTTCCTTCAGGCCTGAAATCTTCTCCGCACTGTGTTTGCCATAGCAATGGTGGCAGGAAACGCCAAGCTGATAATGCGGTGATTGCCGATCAGATTCTGAGACTGGTCGGCGGCAGGCATAGCATTGCTCATAGGACCCGGGTGCCAGGTTCTCATCAACTGCGACGCGATCATCGAATACGAAACATTCACCGCGCCACAGGCTTTCGTCTTTTTCCACGGTTTCAAGATATTTGAGGATGCCGCCATCGAGGTGATAGACCTCATCAAAGCCCTGCTTCATCAAATAGTTCGTCGCCTTTTCGCAGCGAATGCCGCCGGTGCAGAACATCGCGATCTTGCGGTGTTTCTGCGGATCAAGCTCGGTATCGACGAATTTCGGAAACTCTCGGAACGTCTCAGTATTGGGCGAAACGGCATTCTCAAACGTACCGATGCCGCACTCATAGGCATTGCGTGTATCGATGGTCAGGACTTCGGGGTCCTGCAGGAGTTCATTCCAGCGTTTCGCGTCTACCCGCACGCCACATAGTTCGCCGGGGTCAGTGTCCGGCACACCCATGGTCACAATCTCCCGCTTGAGGCGGACTTTCATGCGCCGGAACGGCAGGGTGTCGGTATACGATTCTTTGTATCGGAGTGTCCTGAAGCGTGCATCCGCTTGGAGATAAGACAGCAGATTATCGATGCCCTGCCGAGGCCCCGCAATAGTGCCGTTTAGCCCTTCGCGCGCCAGCAATATCGTGCCCATCAGGCCGTTCGCAATGCAAAGATCAAGCAATGGCGGCTTCATGTCCTCGAAGTCATCGAGGCCAACGAAGTGGTACATCGCAACCACGACATAACGGGTTTCTGATTGACTACTCATTCTGCAAATATCTCTAACCGGAGACGTCTCACGTTATAGCTTTCAAGTTAGCAGTTTGTGGCTTGGAATGGCGGTATTCGCAACCAGACTGCGTTTGAATCCATGTTCGCCCAATATGCGACAGGCCAGCGGGTTCATTCATAGAGGCATATGGATGATCCATGCGTTACCATACAAGCAGAATCACACTTCGGGGGTGAGTAACGATGAGCGCCACGCGGATTGAGAATGCAGCGGACCGCAAAGACCGACCGGCAGGTGCGAAGTGGGCGCCATCATGGACTGCGGCAATGCAGGGCCCGGCGCCAGCGGGCGTACCAGCGGCCTTGCCAGACCAGTCGTTTGCCTTGCCCGGATTCAGTGCCCGTAACCAGACCTTCCGTATGGTGATCCGACTAGACCTATGGGGCCGGACGGTTCGGCTCCGCTTTTCCAATGCCTATGGTGACCGTCCGATTAGGCTTAGTGCGGTTCGCGTGGCCTTGCACGCCGGGTCTGGTGCTCTGGTGCCAGGCACGATGGCGCGGGCAGGCTTCGCTACCGCAGACAGTTTTTCTATACCAACGGGTAGCGAAATATTGAGCGACCCGATTGAACTGCCATTCGTTGGCGGCCCGTCTGATCCTGCATTGATCGGGCGGAAGCTGGCAGTCAGTTTCCATGTCGAGGGCGAAACGGGTCCTTTGACGTGGCATGCAAAGGCCATGACCACCTCCTATATTTCGCCGCCAGACAGCGGCGTGCTGAGTGAAGATGATTCTGATGCTGCGTTCCCTTACACAACAACCGCCTGGCATTTCTTGGATGGGCTTGATGTGGTCGCGCCGAATAACGCCACCGTTGTCGCCGCACTTGGCGATTCCATAACGGATGGGACGTTCTCAACGCTCAATGGCGATGACCGTTGGAGTGATCGCCTTTCTCGCCGCTTACATGCAGCCTATGGTGAGCATGTTTCGGTCGTGAATGTTGGTATTGGCGGCAATCAAGTGGTCGGCCCGGCAACATATCCACCGCCCTTCAACGGCGGGCCAAGCGCTCTGGATAGGCTTGAACGCGATGTTCTGAGCCGGGCTGGGATCACCCATGTGATCTGGGTGGAGGGCGTCAATGATTTTGGCCAAGCCTTTACGCCGCCCGGAACGCCGTCTGCAACGGCTGGGGCGGTCATCGACGGTTTGCGTGCGGGCGCTAAGCGTATGCAGGCCGCAGGGATCAAGGTCATTGTCGGCACATTACCGCCGAGCTTGAACGCCACTCGAGACGTCTATGGCGCGCCGGAGACCGATGCTCGGCGTAGAGACGTGAATGCCTTTATCCGAACGTCTGGCATCTTCGATGGCGTGGTGGATTTTGAGGCAGCGACGATGGACGCGGCCACAGGCGAATTCAAAGCTGAATTCCAGCCGGACAGCACACTTGGCGGCCCACCTGATCGTCTGCACCCCAACCGTGCCGGATATCTGGCAATGGGTGATGCTGTGGATCTATCAATGTTGGCACCGCGCGGTTCTGACTAAACCGCCTGCCGATACTGCATGGTTAAAGTGAGGAAACCCAAATGCCTTGGATCGAAGCCAATAACATAATGCTCCATTACCGGATGGAGGGGCCCGCCGATGCGCCGCCACTTGTCTTGATCCATGAGCTTGGCGGTTCGTTGGAGAGTTGGAATCGGGTGTTGCCGCAACTTGGCCACCGGCGTGTATTGCGGTGGGATTGGCGCGGCGCGGGGCAATCTGAGAAAATTCGCGGTGAGCTTGCCCTGGACGTACTTTGCGCAGACTTAGCTGCACTGATGGACGTGCTTGGCTTAGCTGGCCCGGCAGATGTGGCAGGCACTGCACTTGGCGGTGGCGTGGCATTGGCTTTTGCCGCGCGTATGCCCGACCGCGTTCGGAAGCTGGCTGTCTCAAGCCCGGCAATTGGCGGTGCTAGCGGTATTGAAGCGATTTTACGCGCCAGGGCTGATCAGGTGGAACAAGAGGGCATGCGTGGCCAGGTTGATATCAGCCTAGACCGCTCCTATTTGCCAAAATATCGGACAGATGCATCGGCATATCAGGAATACCGTGCCCGTTGGATATCGAGTGATCCAGCCAGTTACGCCAGCCACAATCGTATGCTGGCCAGCATGGATGAGCGGGCAAACCTGGCCAAGGTCACATGCCCGACGCTTGTGCTGGGTGGGGAAGACGATGCGCTGCTCACACCGAGCGCCATGCAGGAGATTGCCGAAGCCATTCCTAGCGCTCAGTATGAAACACTCGCGTCAGGGCATTTCCTGGCGGTGAACACGCCTGGTCTTTGGGCTGAAACGGTGTTGCCGTTTTTTGACCGATAAGCCGCTCTAGGGTCCTGACCCTAGGAATGTTTAGCGAGGAATTCGGCGACTGCCGCACTCGCCGCTGCCACATGTTCCGGTTCTTTCCAATGTTCAACCAAGGCTGCTTGTGGTGCTAGCTCAACGATTTTCCGGGAGGTTGCTTCCGGGTGATAAATGTCTTTGCCCATCAGCACCAAGAGAGGTGCCGGGCATTTGGCGACATGATCCTCCGTTAGATTGAACAATAGATCCTCACTGCCAAACATTGTCTGGCGAAACTGCGTCCAATCTGCGTCCGTCACGGTTGGGTGCGCCGCTTTTAGCTCTGCCGCCCAGCTATCAAATATATCGAAATAGGCTTGCCGATTGCCCTCAAACCCAATTGGCTGAAGCATGACTGCGGATGCAATGCGTTCGGGGGCGGCTTCAATCAATTCCATAATGAATGATCCGCCAATGCACATGCCAGCAACATGAAATCGGTCAATGCCCAGATGGTCGAGTAGGGCTAGCTGGTCATCGCGATAGTCATGCCAATTATCACTGCCGCTGATAGGTGCTGTGGATTGGCCCGCATTGCGCTGGTCCATGGTGATCACCTGATACCGATGCGCCAATTGCCTAACTGGGTTCCAAGGGGCCTTATCCCAAAACGGCATGGCCGAGCGCATACCGCCAGCCGCCAGCGCCAGCACTGGAAACCCTTCGCCATGGGTTTCGTAATAGATCCGAATGTCGCCGCGTTCAAAGAAAGGCATCGTGAAACCTCCATAGCATTTGCTGCTGGCAGGAATAGAGACATAGGCACGCCTAAGTGTGGTTTGCGCCAACTGTATCGGCAAGTGCCGTCTGAACGTACAGTCGACGAATGCATCACTGCCAGATACGCTTTTGCTTCGCACCGCTAAAGGTGATGGCCATAACCAAAGACGCAGGAGCATACAAATGTCCGAATATGAGCATGTAATTTTTGATATCACAGACGAGATCGCCACGATCACGCTCAATCGGCCAAAGGCTATGAATGCGTTATCCCGGGAAATGGGTCAGGAGCTGAGCGACGCGCTCCAACAATGCACGGACCAAGCTGGCGATGGCGTAAAGGCGATCATTCTGACGGGCGCTGGCGGCGCATTCTGTGCAGGCGGTGATGTGAAGGCCATGGGCGGACGCGATAAGTCAGCCGCACCCAACCGCAACCGCATGCAATCCAGCCACGACCGAATGATGCAGTTGATGAATATCGAACTGCCCGTGATCGCATTGGTCGATGGTCCGGCTGCTGGTGCGGGTGCCAATATCGCCTTGGCTGCGGACTTCGTGCTGGCGACGCCGCGCGCGATGTTCATGCAGGCGTTTGGCCGCATTGGTCTTGTGCCTGATTGGAGCGGGTTCTTCGTACTTCCACGGCTTGTTGGCCTTCAGGCCGCGAAGGAGCTGGTTTTTACTGCGCGCAAGGTGAAGGCGGAGGAGGCCAAGGAAATGGGGATGGTCTACAAAATCGTCGGGCAAGAGACAGCGATGGCTGAGGCCCGCGCATTGGCTGGCCGGTTCCGGGCGGCTTCTCCGGTGGCGCTCGGCATCGCCAAGAACATCCTGAACCAATCATTCAACCACGATCACAAAACGCTCCTGGAAATGGAAGCAATGGGGCAGGCGATTGCGCAGAACAGCGAATATCACAAAGCAGCCGTGCAGCGGTTCCGGGATAAGGAGCCTTCAACCTATGACTGGGAGGCGATGGACCGGGCGGAAGCCAATATGAAAACCGCAGCGGAATAACAGGTCTTACGAGGGAGCAAGAGCTATGGCGGAATTAGAAGGCAAGGTCGCGGTCATCACAGGTGGTGCCAGCGGTATTGGTGAGGCAAGCGTGCGCCTGTTCATCAATGAGGGCGCGCGCGTTGTTATTGCGGATATGCAACAGGAACGCGGCCAAGCATTGGCTGCGGAATTGGGCGATAGCGCGGTGTTCGTAGCCTGCGAAGTCCGCCAGGAGGACCAGGTGAAAGGCGCAATTGATGCTGCGGTTAACACCTGGGGACGCCTTGATTGCGTGTTTAATAATGCTGGTTTCGGCGGCGCACTTGGTCGGCTCGAAGAAATCCCTGCCGATGAATTCGACATGACCTTTGACGTGTTGGTCAAAGGTGTATTTCTCGGCATGAAGCACGCAATACCTGTGTTGCAGAAGCAAGGTGGGGGATCGATTATCAATACCGGTTCCATCGCGGGCGTGACTGCTGGGCGTGGCCCGCTGGTATATTCAGCCGCAAAGGCGGCAGTCATCCATATGTCGAAAACGGCAGCCATGCCGCTTGGCGAAGATAAGATCCGGGTCAATTGCATCTGCCCCGGCTATATCGCAACGCCACTATCCGCCAACACTGTAGGGCGACCAGACTCTTTGATTGAGGATAGGCTGGATAGCTATGTGGAGCGGCAGCCTATTCCCAGGGCCGGTATGCCAGATGATATCGCGCAGATGGCCATGTTCCTGGCGAGCGACCGGGCCAGCTTCGTGACCGGCCAGTCTATTGTTGTCGACGGCGGTGGTGCCAGCGGCGTGATGTGGGCGGACCAAAAGCCTGCCTACAAAACCTACCGCCCGATCAAGGTCTATAATCCTGATACGGCTTGAGCCATAAGCCGCACTAATTAGGTCTGGGCAACGAAGCGATCAGCATCCGGAAAGTGTGACGGGAGAGCCCGTTCCAGAACCCGAGCCGCATCAATCACATAATCGTCGCCTGCTTTCGGGTAACGCTGCTCTGACCTTAGATATGACGCGATGCCGTCATGCTCGATCACTCTGTTGTAGAGGTCATTTAGATGAGGTGTATCTGACAGGAGGCCCGGAAGCCATTCCAAGTAGGAGGATAACGCCTCAGCTAGAACAACGTCTGCGAAACTTAGGCGGTTGCCGACACAGAATGCGCCGCGATTGGATGACAACCGCGCTTCAAAGCGGGGTCCAAATTTGGCAAACCGCGCTTGTTGGCTCGCGATGGCGACCTCTGGTTTCGGCTGAAAAGCAGCTTGAATTGCGGTCTCTGCGAAATCAGCAACCGCACCCGCGATCATGTCACACCAGAGCGCATCAGTATCGTTATCACCATAGAGATCGCCACGACGGGCCAGGTACCTGATCATCGCACTGGACTGGCTTAGGTTCTGAGCGTCCAATTCAAGAAGCGGCATCTGATCGAATGGCAACTTCCCAGTAGCGCGCAGGGTAGCAAGCGCTTCAGGTGTTTCAATCGCAATATTCTGGAAGTCTATTTTGTTGGCGGCGAGCATCCATCTTGTTGTCTCAGCGCGCCCACGGCCCTTGAAGTAGTGAAGTTTAGTCATTGAATGCGTTCTTTCAAAATTCGGAAAAGCAATGCTGATCGCCGGTGCCGGAGTGCCGTCAGATGAAGCCAGTTATCGTCAGTACGACATTGACGATGATATCCATACCGGCTCGCGTCCAATCCCCAACGGGGTTGAAGCGCACGCCTAATGCTTCCGTCAGCGCAGGTAGGATCAGGGCTAAGCCCAACACTATGAATAGGCCGTGACGCTCCAAGGGGGCGAGCATCCGTGCAGAGGCTGGGGGCAGCGCCGCCATAAGTACCCGTCCGCCATCAAGTGGGGGCAGGGGAAGCATGTTAAACGCCGCCAGAAGGGCGTTCATGATCAATGCATTCTCCATATTTTGCGCAAACCAGCGCCCTGTTTCCTGCGGGAACAGCGGTAACAGATAGAGCGCAAGTGCAGCCGCCAAGCAAATCAGAATATTGGCTGCAGGTCCCGCTAGCGCCACCAGCGCAACGCCCAATCTGTATGGCTTCAGCCGCGCAAAATTGACCGGCACTGGCTTGGCATAACCAATAATAAAGCCGGACCCTGTGACGACGAGAAACCCTGGCAGCAAGATCGTGCCAACAGGGTCAATATGTTTCAGCGGATTGAGGGAGGTGCGCCCAAGCATATGAGCCGTGTTGTCACCGAGCCAGCGGGCTGCATAGGCGTGGGCTGCTTCGTGCAGTGTTACGGCCAACAGAATCGGCAGCGCCCAAACGGATATAAGCAAGGCGATTTCAGAAATGTCAGGCATTTGGCTCGGTCCTACAGGCGGGCGTCTGCTGTTCTTCATAGGGGGTATACGGGTGCGGCTCTCGCTTTGATAGCGGCATGCATGCAGCGCAGTGTAAACGACAAGGGGGTGACGCCGTCGCAGACTTGGCCAAGAATACCAATCAAACTTAGCTCAAGGAGACGGCCCCATGCGATTTGGCGTGTTTTATGAACTGCAATTGCCTCGCCCTTGGAATGACGGTGATGAGCATCGCCTATTCAAGGATGCTGTGCGGCAGATCGTTTTGGCGGACGAGCTTGGCTTCGATTATGCCTGGGAGGTGGAGCATCACTTCCTGGACGAATACTCCCACTCCTCCGCACCGGAAGTTCTGCTGGCCGCAGCTGCCGGGCAAACGAAGACCATCCGCCTTGGCCATGGCATCAAGCAGGTGATCCCGAACTACAATCACCCAGCCCGCTCGGCAGAGACGATTGCAACGCTTGACCTGCTATCGGATGGACGCGTGGACTTTGGCATTGGCGAAGGGGCGACGCGGCTGGAGCTAGGCGCGTTCGGCATTTCCGCCCGCACCAAACGCGCCCATGCACTGGAGGCGGCAGAGCAGATTTGCAACATGATGACGTTGGAGCCGTATCCAGGCTTTGAAGGCGAGGGCTTCTCCATGCCTGCCAGAAACGTTCTGCCGAAGCCATTGCAAACACCGCATCCGCCGCTCTGGATGGCCTGCACGAACCGGGACACAATCAAAGTTGCCGCGGAAAATGGCATCGGCGCGCTAGCATTCTCATTTATCGATCCAGATGAGGCGAAAGCCTGGGCGGATATCTACTATGGCATTATCAAGTCGGATGCCTGTGTGCCGCTTGGTCGATCCGTCAACGCCAACATCGCTATGGTCTCAGCATTCTCCATGCATGAGGACCGGGCCGAAGCGATCCGAAGGGGCAAGGACAATTTCGAGTTCTTCCGCTATTCCCAGCAAAAGCTGGTTGCCGAAGATTTCGTACCCGGCCATTCCGATATGTGGGGTGATTTTATCAAGGCGAGGGGCGATGCATCAGATCGGTTGATCGAGGCAGCCCAGGCGCGCGGTGAATACGATAGCCAGGGGATCGGGACGCCTGACGATATGATCCGGCATCTTACAAGCCTCCAGGCTTCTGGTGTTGATCAGGTGATTCTGATGCAGCAGGCGGGCCGCAACAGCCACGAGAACATCACGGATTCCATGAAACTGTTCGCTGACAAGGTCATGCTGCAATTCAAAGCCGTCGTTGCAGAGAGAGAGGCGGCAAAGGCGAAGGAATTAGCACCCTACATAGAGGCCGCACTGGCCCGGAAGCCCATGATGCACGCGCCGTCTCGGGAAGATACGCCGGTTGTGAAGGCGGCTGTCAGGGCTTCAAAGCCAGGCACAGGGCAACCTAGTCGATAGGGTGCCATCATGACTGAAGATCAAGACGCCGCCGCGGAAATCCATGCGCTGAAGCTGGCTTTGCAGGATGATGCGCGCCCGGCTGCCATGGCAAAGCGTGTGCGCGATGGCAAAATGTCGGCAAGGGCGCGGATAGCGACGCTGACGGACACGGGCAGTTTTCTGGAAACTGGCGGCCTTGCGAAGCCGCATCACGACAACCCTTGGAACGCAGGTCTCGAAGCGCCAGCGGATGGTGTTATTGTTGGCACTGGGCTCGTGGATGATCGGCCCGTAAGCATCGTCGCCCATGATTTCACGGTCCATGGCGGCTCGACTGGCATTGCTGGCAGCCTAAAAAACAACGCAGCGATTGAACGCGCCACGCAAGGCGGCATGCCGTTGGTTATGATGCTGGAGGGCGGCGGGCATCGTATTCAGGATGGCCAGAACTCCCGCCACTTTGCCGCTGGAACCCGCGTCTTTCAGTTGCTTGGCCAGAATTCGGGTTGGACACCCATGGCAATGGCGATCTTGGGTCCCGGTTTCGCCGGGCCGACCAATTACGCCAGCATGGCGGACTTCGTGGTGATGGTGCGTGGCCAGTCGCAGATGGGCATGGCCGGACCAGCGCTTGTGAAAGCTGGTATGGGCGAGGACTTGGACAAGGAAGCGCTTGGCGGGGCAGCCGTACAGGCGGACAAGAACGGCTTGGCGGATTTGGCCGTAGAAGATGAAGCCGAAGCCATTGAAGCGATGCAGCGCTTCCTCTCCTACCTGCCGTCGAACGCGAATGCACCTTTGCCGTTCGCGAATGCTGTCTCTCCATCAGTCTCGGCAGGCGCGCTATCGCAAACCGTGCCGGCCAATCCCAGAAAAGCCTATGATGTCCGCGATATCATTGACGGATTGGTAGACGGCGGTAGCCGGTTTGAATTGAAGCCAAATTATGCCGCGAACATCGTGACCGCGTTCGCGCGCCTGGATGGTCGGCCCATCGCCCTCATTGCCAACCAACCCAAGCGTCGCGCTGGCATGCTCGACGCCCGCGCTTCGGAGAAGGCGGCCCGGTTCGTTGCCCTTGCAGACGCCTTTGGCGTGCCGCTCATCACGTTGATCGACGTCCCTGGTTTCGCTATCGGCTCCCAGGCTGAAGCGTCTGGCCTTGGGAAGCGCAGCGGGCGGTTGCTCTATGAAATGGCGCACGCGACTGTGCCCAGAATTTCGATCACGCTGCGCAAAGGCTATGGGGCCGGTTATATCGCCATGGGTGGAGGCCGGAGCTTTGGCTTCGATTATTCCTTCGCCTGGCCGACCGCAGAAATCTGCGCCATGTCGATTGAGGGTGCCATTGATGTCGCCTTCAAGCGAGATGTTGAATCCGCAGATGATCCGGCGGCCCGGCGCGCTGAACTCATCGCCGAAACCAGAAGCCGGATTGGCCCTGCCCAGGCCGCAGCAGGATTTGGCATTGATGATGTGATTGACCCGCAGGAAACGCGCCAGATCCTCATCCAGGCATTTGCGCGCCTGCCAGCGCGGCGGCCAGACACCGGCCCGCCCAAGCGGCGCAGTATTTCGCCAATATGATCGAAGTCACCTCATCTATCAGTATCGGCGAGCACGAACTCGAAGAGCAGTTTATCCGCTCACCGGGGGCCGGTGGGCAGAAGGTCAATAAGACAGAAAGTGCGGTTCAGTTACGGTTCAATGCGCGGGTAAGTCCAGCCCTTACAAACGCCGTATTCCTAAGGCTTAGGACGCTTGCGGGCAGGCGCATGACAAAAGACGGCGTCGTCGTTATCACAGCCAATCAGTTTCGAACACAGGAGCTAAATCGCCGTGATGCGCTGGAACGGTTGGTCACGTTGATCAAGGCAGCCGCCAAAGCGCCCATACATCGAAGGCCCACAAAACCATCGAAAGCAGCCAAAAGACGCCGCCTCGACAGCAAGCGTCATCAAAGCAATCTCAAGAAGGTTAGAGGGAAGATAAGAGAAGAATGAACCAATAAAACGCGCTCTCCCTCTAATCGTTTCCTTCTATGGGTGGGTTTGATTCGTTGCCATTCGCCCGCCAATCACCTAGCGTTTATTAAGAAACGTACCGATATCTCAGAACAATCACCTGCGGAGGATGGGGGCTATGCGATTTTATAAGTCTGCGATTGTGTTGGTGACTGTGGGGTTATTGACTGCCTGTACTTCTGATTCTGCAAAGACCAGCGCGGAAAATCCACAGGCTACCGTCGATGCGCGAAAGGCTTTGATGCAGAGCATCTTGACTGATCTCAAAGTCGTTGTGGCTTATATCCAAGGCAAAAATGACGACACAGCCCTGGTTGCTAAGGCAGCGAATGGCATTTCAGCCAAAGCCTCAAGCATCCCAGATGCCTTTAGGGCAGAGGTTCATGCGGGTAACTCAGGAGGTGTCAAAACCAGGGCAGCGCCTTTGATTTGGTCACAATGGAATGACTTTTCCCAGGCTGCCGCTAATCTAAAGCAATCGTCAGATACGCTATCAAAAGGCGCGGTCGCGGGTGATTGGAAGGCGATTGAGGCCGGTTTCGAGGCAGTCGAGAAAAGCTGCGGCGCTTGCCATAAGCAATTCCGGGCAAAGAAGCCCTGATGATCAGGCTGGTTGACGGCAACTGACTGATAAACAGGCTTTCTATTGGGGGTAATCCCGCACGAAAACCATACGGTGCGCGTCTGACTTCTCGAACTGATATTCATATCCGCCGGTTGTGAAGCCTTTTAGGTCGTCGGTTGTCCCAGCCTGGTTTTCGATTGCGAACCGGGCCATCGCCCCGCGCGCCTTCTTGGCATAGAAGCTCACGATCTTTTCGCGGCCTTCCTTGCGTTCCAGGAACACCGGCTCAATCACGTTTAGCTTCAAGGCCTTGCGATCAACGGAAGTGAAATACTCCTGGCTGGCGCAGTTGAGCAGCAGTTCCGTTCCTTCCGTCTCAGCATCTTCATTAAGCGCCTTAGCGATCTTCTTGCCCCAGAATTCGTAAAGCGTTTTTCCGCGCCGTGTCTGAAGGCGGCTACCCATTTCCAAACGATATGGCTGGATCCGATCCATCGGGCGCAAGAGGCCATACAGGCCGGACAGGATGCGCAGCCGCCGCTGGGCATAGGACATATCGGCTTCAGTGAGCGTACTGGCTTCAAGCCCTTGGTATGTGTCGCCGTCAAATGTCAGTGCAGCAGGCTTCACCACGTCTTCGGATGGGGCTCCTGAAAACGCTTTGAACCGCTGAGCATTCAGTTCCGCGAGTGGCTCACTGATGCTCATCAGCTTTTGTAGCTTGGCAGGGGATAGCTTGCGCGCGGTCTTTGCCAGGGTATGCGCATCTTTTTGAAACGCAGGGTCCGTCGCGGAAGACATATCAACCGGTGTCAGGTCGAGCCGTTTGGCGGGAGAGATTACTGTCAGCATGAGGGCACCCGGATTCGAAGAAGCGTTGCCTATGATATAGCGCAGGTGCGAGATCAGAACACCCGCACTGGCTCACTGTCCGGGTTGATATATGCTTTGGTGAAACAAGGTTTCATCAGGGGGATGGCAGAAGATGGCGCGTTTTTCAGGGAAAGTAGCGTTTGTGACCGGGGCTGCATCTGGCATCGGTAAAGTTACAGCACAGCTGTTTGCCGCGCAGGGTGCCAAGGTCGTGGTGGCCGATATCAATGAGGCTGATGGTGTAAACGTGGTGTCGGACATTGGTGATGAAGCCGCCTTTGTCGCCTTAGATGTCACGAATGAAGCCAGCTGGCAGAACGCTTTTGCGCAGGCGGAGACGGTTTTTGGCGGCGTGAATATTCTCGTAAACGCGGCTGGTATTTCACCGGGGGATACCATCGAAGATGCGTCGCTAGAACATTGGCACAAGATTCAGGCGATCTGCCTGGATGGCGTGTTTTTAGGCTGCAAACATGGCGTGCCGCTAATCGACAGGTCTGGCGGCGGTGCCATCATCAACATTTCAAGTGTGGCTGGCATGTTGGGCGTTCCAAACTTGTCGTCATATTCTGCAGCGAAAGGCGGGGTTCGAAATTTGAGCAAGACAGTTGCGATGCATTGCACCAAGAAGGGTTACAACATTCGCTGCAATTCTATCCATCCAGGCTCCATCGAAACGCCGATCTTGGCACAGGTGCATCATGGCCCGGTTGAAGAGCGACATGTGCAAGCGCGTGCGAAGGCCATTCCTATGCGCCGCATCGGCCAACCAGAGGAGATCGCCAAGCCGATCCTATTCCTCGCATCCGACGACGCCAGCTACATAACCGGGACTGAGCTTGTCGTGGATGGCGGGTTCACTGCGCGCTAGCAGCATTCAAGCTTAGTAGACTGCACTGCCATTCTCTGCATCGCTGAGATGGGCATTGACTAGGTCTTTGATGGTGCCGGTTTTTGGCCAGTCAGGCTCCACATATGCGGCTGCCCGCGCATCCATTTCAGCATCCATGGCTGCGCCAGACGCATCGACCAGATCGATTTTTCGGGTGGCCGGTTCAAAGCAAACGGTATCGCCACCCTTGAGTTGCCGAAGCCGATTGCGGGGCAGGTGATAGGCCGCCTTCGCACGCGCCCCAACAAAGCCAGACGTTCGTTGATCCGTCAAAAGCGCGACATCTAAGTCTGGATTGGCGTCCATGGCACCCATGATGGCGAAATTGGCGGAGAGGAGTTCGATCGTTGAGTGGTCGCCTGTGATGGCGTAGCAGGTCTTGTCAGTCAGGTTTGTGGCGTTGGCGGTATCTTTAAAGAAATCAGCTTGGGTGGCGCATACTTGGATATTGTAGGTGCTGGTGTGGCGCATAGCGTCAGACTCTTTGACCCACGCTCCGCCAGGGCACAGATTGCCCCGATACAGAACGATCTGTGGCTGCGGTGCCATAGGCCGCTCGACTGGATGGAACACGTCCTGCGCGGCAAAATCGAGGTCAGGCGCATCGCCGTAAATTTCAGACAGTTTTGGCCCGAAAATAGAGGTCACATCGTTCAGCAACCCTTCGGCCACCAGATACTTGATGACGCTTGGCAGCATCGCACCGATGTGATTGACCGGGTGTTTGCCGACAGGCTGCAAATTGCTGATCCACGGCATGCGCTCCATTTCCTGCCAGATGCTAGACGGCGTATGGGTGATGCCCCAAGGCCGTGCCATCCACGGCAGATGCAACGGTAGATTGGTGGATAGGCCGAACAGAGCGATTGACCGGATGAAGTTCTGGAAATTCTCCGGCCCAATTACATCGGCGGGTACGATGCCCTTATCCAAGGCATTCCGGTAAAAGGCCATGGTTTTACGGGTGAGAGCAGCACGGGTTTCTGTGTTGGCCGCATGCAAATCTTCACCGGCCAAGATGAACCCACCACAGCAGAGGGCGACATAGTTGGACATGGCAGAGGCCAAGTTTTCGCAAACCCCAACATCCGTCACGGTATTCTGGCGGATGAGCTCAAGTTCAGCATCATCGGCCTCGCCATTCAGGTGGCGAATGCGGGTCATGGCGAGGTCACCAAGTGTGACTTCGCGTCCATCCGGCATCACGCCGACAGAGCGATGACCTGCGTGCAAAAGCGCCCATGGGATATAGCGATAAGGCTCAATCCCCATGGTGTGGATCAGCATTGGAAAGGTCTTGTCGCACCCGCCGCCGGCGACAATTCCGAATGGTGTCATTAGGCCAATGGTGCCCTGAACCGTCCATGCGGTTGTGAATTTGTAGGCGTTGGAGAACCCCTGGCCGGACGCTTCCATGCCACGATGATCTGTAAAGCCGGAAAATGGCACCTGATACATAGCCGGTCCGCCATCTTCAGCAAGCAGGACACTGGCAAGGTCGAACATACCGCCCAGACTATGATCGCAAGGCGAACCCATCGGATATATCCCGAGCAAGGGCGTTTCCTGATTGCCTTTCGGTTGGAACACAGCGCGATAGTGTTGGTCCCCGACCCAGGCGATTGCCGACTTGTTGAGGTCTCCAGTCAGGAGGTCTGGGTGGTTTAATGCGCGCGGGTCTCTAACCAGATTCATCTGAATTGCCTTTATGGGAGTGTGCTGAATTTGACCGCCATGTTCGCATGATTTCAGTTCAGTTGCCAAAGTGTCTGATAGACGAAACAGGTCGCTGTTGGTCGTCGCGGGCGGCACGGCCTATAACGGGGGTCTGAAAACAAGGGGTGACGGACATGGCTGGATTTGACTTAAGCGTAACTGACAAATTGCTGACAACAACGCGCGCTGTCCGCAAACGGCTTGATCTTAGTCGGCCAGTGCCTGATCAAATTATCCGCGATTGCTTAGAGCTGACCCTGCAAGCGCCCACAGGCAGCAACAAGCAAGGTTGGCGCTGGATCGTCGTTGCCGATGCTGCCAAGCGCGCGGCACTGGCGGATATTTACCGCGAAGGTGCGGGCACATACCTGACTGAGTCCCAAAAGAAGGCGGAAGCCGCTGGGAAAGCGCAGGATGGCCGCGTCTATAGCTCCGCTCAATATTTGGCAGACAATCTTCAGCATGCGCCGGTTCATGTAATCCCTTGCATCCGTGTTGATCACTTGCCACCAAACCCGCCACAGCGCGTTTGGGCCGGGTTGATGGGGTCCATCATGCCTGCTGTATGGAGCTTCCAGCTTGCATTGCGCTCTCGCGGCCTTGGATCCACGTTGACGACATTGCATCTATCAAACGGCGAGAAGGCGGCTGAGCTACTGGGCATTCCAGAAGGGATCATGCAAGTCGGTCTGTTACCAGTGGCCTATACCATCGGCGACGATTTTAAGCCCGCCAAACGTCCACCGCTGGATGATGTGCTGCATTGGAACACATGGGATGGCGAGCAGGCCTGACACAGGGTCCTGAACCCAGCATTGAATTTTACGATAACCATTGCCGGAAAGGCTGTGCCATGACGGATCGACTAGCGACTGCACTGATCGAGGCGCGGCGTACCGGCAACTTGATCAAGACGGCAGAGATGCCACCGCCAGAAACGCTTGAACAGGTCTACCGGGTGCAAGCCGCTGTGGTGAAAGCGACGGGCGCAGCTGGCGGGTTCAAAGTCGGTCGGCCAGGACCACCGGCGATCCCGACATATGCGCCGATCCGCAAAGATTGGATCTGGCGGAATGGCTACACGGTACCGAAAGAGCTATCGCGCCTCTGCGGCGTTGAGCTTGAGATCGGGTTTGTTCTGAAGGCGGACCCACCAGCGCCAGATGACCCGGCTTTTGAGGCCAAATTGCGGGCCTGCCTTGTTATGGCACCTATGCTGGAAATCGTTGAAAGCCGCCTGGATGATCACGTGGGTGCACCACAGTTCCTGAAGCTGGCGGATTGCTTGGCGAATGGTGGATTGGTGATCGGGCCAGAGATAAAGGATTGGCAAGATTGCCCCCGCGTTACGCCAACCATGCGATTGGAGATTGGCGGCATGGTTGCGGCTGAAGGCTTGTCTGCGGTACCGGGCGGTGATGCTTTCGATACTGTCGTCGCATTCGCCCGTGTCATTGGCAATCATTGCGGCGGCCTGAAGGTTGGCGACGCACTGATTACGGGATCCTTGGAAGGCCTGTTCTATGGCAAGCCGGGTGATGCGATTCTCGGGACGATCGAAGGTGTCGGTAAGGTGTCGGCTCAGTTCGCTTAAACTGGTCAGAGCTGCCGTTTAGCTCAAATAATCTGCGAGCGCTTGATTGGTGGCATCCTGGGACTTGGCGTCGTGGGCGGCTGCTTGAATACGGAAATCGGTAGCACCTGCTTCTGCATATGCAGCGAGGTTGTCCAGGATTTCCTGCCAGCTGCCGATCAGATGCAGATCCGCTGGCTCAGCCAAGCCTTCCTTCGCGATTACGGCGGAATATGACGGTATCTCCTGGTAGAAGCTGGAAATTTCGCGTGCAACGGCTTTTGCAGCCTCCCGATCTTCCGTGACGCATATCCGTACCAATGCCATGATGCGCGGCGCGCTGCGCCCTGCGGCTTCAGCGCCGGCTTCCAACAGTGGCTTTACATATGAAGCGATGGTTTTCGGGCCGCATTGCCCCAAGGTCGTGCCTGCCGCCCGTGCACCAGCGAATTTCAGCATTCGCGGTCCCAAGGCTGCCAGCAAAATCGGCGTGGGCTTTGATGCGATATTGAGTTCCCCATGAGCGCTCACTTGGTCACCGGTTACGTCTGCCGGCTGTCCAGCTAGAAGGGGCTCCATGGCATCAAAGAATTCGCGGGTGTAGGAGAATGGCTTGTCCCACGAAAGGCCGAGCGTTCCCTCCGCATGGCCCTTGGCCGACGCGCCAACGCCTAGCGTAAATCGCCCGTCGAGAGCATTCTGCGCCGTCCGCACGAGCTGCGACAGGCCAATTGGGTGCCGCCCATAGAGTGGCGTTACAGACGTCCCGACTTCTTGCAGGTCTGCAACGTCATCCGCAATACAAGCCAAGGCCATCATGGGATCAACGCCCTTGGCATGGGATATCCAGAAGCTATCGAAGCCGGCTGCAGCTGCGAATTGTCCGGCAGCCCGGGCTTCTTCAATGGACGCCAGTGTTGTGCCGCCGGCGTAGCCCCAGCGCATCCCAAACCGGTCATTGCTCATGGTTCAATATCCCTATTATGAAGTGCTGATAGTAAACCAGCATGGTGGTGAGGTCTGCCACGTTATGGTTTGGCGGCCAGCTGGTCCTGGCTTGCAGAATAATGCCCTGGGTCAGGTTTTCCGATGGGTGTCGTTAGCCGTAAGAGCAGCAGCATGATCAGCCCCTCGGACGCCATGATGAAGAGCGCTAATGGTGCCCCCCACATACTGGCCATCCACCCCACATTCAGAAAACCAAACGGGGCGGCACCAATGCACAGCGTCAGCACGCCCAGCACGCGGCTGCGATATTCAGGGGCGGCGCCCAAATAAGTCAGCGTGCTTTGCATCGCAGCAAAACTCGCCCCGCACATCCCGGCGATTACCAGGACAGTCGCAACCAGGCCAAACGCTTCAGGCATGCCGTTGATGAAAAACAACGATATGGCAAGGACATAGATTGCTAAAATGTAGCCAATCGTACCACGCAGATAGATTGGATAGTAGTTTCCGGGGCGCGCTATCATGGCGATCAAAATCGCGCCGAGAAGGGCGCCTAAGCCTTCAAGGCTGGACACGACGCCGGTCCAAAAAGAATCCTGCGCCAGATGCACCTTGCCGATAACCGGGATCATAGACGTGAACGGGAAGCCGAAGACATTGAAGATCACTGTGATGCCAAGGATCCGGCGGAGATGCATGTCCCCTCGGACATAGTGAATGCCAGCACGCAGATCATGGATCAAAGATGTTGGGATCGCAGCCTTAGCGCTTCCTTGAACGCGCACAAACAGGACAAGCACAATGCAAAGCCCGTAAACGGCAGCACTGAATAGGAATATCCCCTGGACACCTGCGAATTGCAGCACAGCACCGCCGAGTAAGGGACCAAGCATGCGTGTGCCATTGCCTGTAGCTGCATCGAGGCTCATGGCGGTTGGCAGGGCGTTACCAGACAGGTCGCCCAGTAATCGTCGCCGGATGGGCATATCGGTCGCCCAGAATATCCCGTTTATGAATGCGATGAATGCGACATGGCCGAAATGCAGTGTTCCGGCCAGCGCGATTGCTCCCATCACGGCGGATGTCATGCAAATTCCCGCAATCGAGACAGCGAACAGCAGCTTACGATCAACCCGGTCCGCCACAGCGCCGATAATTGGTCCAAACATGGCCATAGGCGCCATGGATAGAAGCGGCACGATTGAAACCAATAGCGGAGAGCCCGTCAGCTCAAACGCGAAAACGCCGAGTGCGAGCAACTGAAACCAGCGGACGATACCAATCAAAGCTCCAGCCATCCAAAATGCCAAATACCGAGGGTCTCTCAGCAATGCCCACATCGATGTGGGTTTGGCTGCGTTGGCGGCAGTTTGATTCATAAAGTTTGATTTCGCTGCTTAGAAATTTGGCTTATTGGTCTTGTCCAAGACATGGTCCTGATAGGCTGGGCGTTCGCAAAGGCGGGCATACCAAGCTTCAACATTGGGGTGCGATGGCCGGTCGCCGGGGGTCCAGGTCATCCAGCGGTGGGTTAGGACGCCAGCTGGAATATCACCCATGGTCAATTGATCGCCGCAAACGTAGTCGCGACCTGCGAGGTGTTTATCGAGGATATCGTACCAAGGCGTGGTTGCTTTCACTGCCGCTTCGACCTTCGAGATATCGCGTTCTGCTGCTGGCAGGCGGAAGAAATAGTCGAGGTAGACAGGGTTGAATGGTGCGAGATTAAGGGAACTCCAGTCCATCCAGCGGTCAGCATCAGCGCGGTCGCGTGGGTCAGATGGATAGAGACCGCCCATGTCGTGCTTGGCGGAGAGATAGCGGATGACAGCCCCTGATTCCCATACCGTCCATCCGTCTTCTTCCTCAATCGTCGGCAAGCGACCGTTGGGGTTCATGGCCCGGTAGGCTGGGTCATCATTTCCGCCAAATTTACCGCCCCAGTCAACGCGGTCATATTCAATGCCCAGTTCACCAATGCACCACATCGCTTTAATGACATTGGACCCGTCATGCCGTCCCCAAACTTTAATCATGATCGAATCTCCAATGTTTGACTGCCTACCCGGAAACAGACTCTACTGTGCTTCGACAGGGGCGCAATCCAAAGGGTTGGATGTGGCTTAGCCAGCGTCTTTATGCAGCGGTGTTCGGGCGGCCAAGGCGTCAACTGCCGCTCGCTTGATATACGGACTTGGATTGGGGGCTTCTTATGTCTGGACCGCGAATGAAGACACCAGGCGTATACATTGTTGAAAGAAGCGCTTTTCCAAACTCAGTGGTTGAGGTGCCAACCGGAATACCGGCGTTTGTCGGCTATACAGAAAAAGCAATGCGCGGAGCTCAACATTTGCAGAATGTGCCCACGCGCATTTCATCAATGGCAGAATACCGTGAAATGTTCGGCGCAGGTCCGAACACGATTGTTGAATCAGATACGGATACGGGTGCACTTGGGTTCGTCTCAGGCAGTCGGTTTTTGATGTATTGCGGCTTGCAGCTATTTTTCAATAATGGTGGCGGCCCATGCTGGATTGTTTCAGTCGGTGGATATGGCGACGGCCCTATCTCCGCGTCCGCCTTGATCGACCATCCTTTGACTGCTCTGGAACATGAGCCAGAGCCCGCAATCATTGTGGCACCCGACGCTGCACTCTTGGGCATCGATGAATGGGCAAAGGTCGCAAATGCCTATTTGGATCATTGCGGAAAATTGATGAGCCGGGTTGTAATCCTGGATGTACTGGGAGGCAGCGCGAAGCGGAACTCGGACGCGAAGACTGATGTTATTTCGGGCACAGAAAATGGCTTTCGTCCTAAGATTACCAGCCCATCAACCTCCTATGGCATGGCGTATTATCCCTGGGTCGATACCAATGTTCTTCATGCATCGGAGATAGGGTTGGCTGCGATTGGGCCCAATTTGCGTAAGAAACTCTCAGAGATTATTGCGGGAGAGATAGAAGCAGACGCTAAGCCCGGCAGTCCTACTGCGGCCCGGAACAAGAGCATCGAAGCACTGGCCGCAGCCGTTGAAGCGGCTGACCCTGCCAAGCGCGTGGAAACGCACCAAGCCGCTATCACTATCAGTTCAGGCTATACGGAAATGATGAGCCAGGTTTTGGCGATGTTCAACCGAATGCCGCCGAGCGCTGGTATGGCGGGCGTATTTGCCCGGACAGATCAATCTGTCGGCGTGTTCAAAGCGCCAGCGAATACGAATATAGCCTCTGTAGCGCGGCCCGCTGTCGATATTTCAGCGTCAGAGCAAGAAGACCTCAATATGCCGTTAGACGGCAAGGCGATTAACGCAATTCGTAATTTTACGGGTCAGGGGCTATTGGTCTGGGGTGCCCGGACTTTAGACGGGAATAGCCAAGATTGGCGATACATAAATGTACGCCGCACGATGATTATGCTTGAGCAATCAATAAAGTACGCTGCGCAAGCCTATGTCTTTGAACCAAATGTGGCTTCGACCTGGCAAACTGTGAAAGCAATGATCGAGAATTTCCTGAACAATCAATGGAAAGCGGGCGCCCTGGCTGGGGCAACGCCTGAAAATGCTTTTGTCGTGGCTGTAGGGTTGGGCAGTACGATGACAGGCCAAGATGTTCTCGACGGTTATATGAAAATCACGGTTAAGGTTGCAATTACGCGGCCCGCTGAGTTCATTGTCCTCACGTTCCAACAGAAGATGCAGACTTCCTAATTTTGGAAACATCAAACAGATCAAAACTTTGAGTGTTGCTTCATGACCAGTGATTATTCACCAGCGGCGTTCAGCTTCGCTATCAGTTTCAGGGACGATGGCGCTGAGGCTATTGATGGAGCGTTCCAGGAAGTGAGTGGTTTAGACAACGAACGGCAGGTTCATGATCTTGAAGAAGGAGGCGAAAACCGTTTCGTCCATGCATTTCCTGGCTCAATAAAGCACTCCAATTTGGTTTTGAAACGCGGTCAATTGGCCACCACGTCCCGTTTGTTTGCATGGTGCAGGCAGACATTTGAGGGCGGTTTGGCTCAAGCAATTCAGCCGCAAAACATCAGTGTCAGCCTCTTGGATGTGAAAGCGACCAGCGTTTTAACGTGGGAAGTCCGCCGCGCATGGCCGGTGAAATGGTCGATTGAGAGCTTTAGTGGATCAGCCGATAGGGTCGCTATTGAAACCTTAGAATTTGCCTATGAATCCATAGTCCGGCAGGTCCATAGGGGCTTAACTTAGGCCTGCTCCGCAATTTCAATCGGGTCTCCCAGGGTGTGCATCAGCCTGTTTGCCCATCCGAACAGGGCTGCTGATAGGACTAGATCCAGGACTTCGTCCGGGCCAAGTCCGGCGGCGGTGAGGGCGGCCATATCATCCTTTGATACTTCAGGCGGGCTTTTGGATAGCTTGACGGCGAAGCTGAAGATCGCAGTCTGGCGCGGGCTCAATTCAGCGGATTCGCCGTCTGCAAAGATGCGTTCGATCACGCTGACATCTTTGGCAAGTTGATTGTAGCGACTGGCATGAACGGCGGCACAGTAGACACAGCGGTTGACGATAGACGCACCGACGGCCCCCAGTTCCCGCTCTGCACGGGATAACCCACCGCGATTGTACATGATGGCATTGAACAAGGGCGTCCGCTCGCGCAGCGTCTCACTATCGCGGGCGAGGACGAGGACGTATTCGGATACTTTTGTATTGGATGGTGTCACTTTCAACGCATCCAATTGATCTGGCGTCGCATCTTCCAGCTTGATTGGTGTGACGCGCGGGCGCCAATGGGGAACGACTGCCGTGAAGTCGTGGATGGGGTCACTCATGATGCGTCTCCGATGAGCCTAAGGCCGATGGTCAGGCGTATCTGGTAGCTCAAGAACGCAACGACTTCCGACAAGCGCACGATGTCATCCTCTGACACACCGGCATCGGTCAGCGCGGGGATGTCGCCCGCGACGACGGCCTTTGTGTCCGTTGTGACCAAATCGGTGTGGCGCAGAATTGCGCGAAGCCAGGCATCACTGCCGCCATCGAAGGCGGGATCAGCGATCTGGCCAATTTCCGTTGGTCCGCTGGCACTATCCATCAGCGTCGCAAAGTGCGCGGCCAAAGGTTCTTCCTGGCTCAATCGCGCTATTCGACAGGATAACGCGGCGCGCATCTTGTGGGACAGGCCGCCAGGTTCATCAGGCTTCAGTGCTGCGTCGTGGGCTTGCTGCGTCATCGTCAGGATGTCGCTTCGGCCCGATAGGGCGTCTGCCAATGGGCCATCCATCTGAATTCCGCTCGCTTTCACCGCGGCGGTTTCAAAAATATCGGTCACGTTTCGGGTCCCTTATCAGATGGACTGGCTTCATCACGGTGGACATCCATCCGCGCAGATTATGGTGTGGGTTTGGGCTGTGCAGGTCAATTGATCCTGTTTAGCGTGCGCGCACATGCTCATCCTCATATATCGATGCCGCTGTGGCGAGCATTTAGGAAAGCATTTCTACCAAGCGTCGATCATTGGCCGCTTTTTACCAGTGCGCAGTGGAGGCGGACGGTTGGAGGCGAGAAGGTTCGCGAGCCAGGGGCGGGATTGCGCCGGGTCGATCACGTCATCGATGCCAAAGCGTGTGGCCCGCTCCAAGGCCTTGCCATCCTCGTAGGCTTCGGCGACCATCTTCTCGTAGTAAATGCGACGGGCTTCGGGGTCTTCGATGGCGGCAAGCTCTGCCCGGTACCCTAGCTTGACCTGACCTTCCAGTCCCATCGGCCCAAACTCCCCCGTAGGCCACGCGACGGTTGACATCGGGCTTCTGAA
Source organism: uncultured Alphaproteobacteria bacterium (assembly GCA_938083135.1). Taxonomy (GTDB): domain Bacteria; phylum Pseudomonadota; class Alphaproteobacteria; order Bin95; family Bin95; genus VMCJ01. The sequence continues at coordinate 23,968 of CALLKY010000040.1, forward strand.
GTTACCGCCCGCCATAGCGATCGCACCCAGGCCATAGGCCTTCCGGGTGATGAGCGTGAAATAGGGAACAGTCAGATTACACGCGACAACAAACATCCGTGCTGCATGGCGGACCAGCGCTGTCTTTTCAACTTCCGGCCCGACCATGATGCCGGGCGTATCGCAGAGATGCAGGATCGGCACATCGAAAGCATCACAGACTTGCATAAACCGCGCAGCTTTATCGGCCCCGTCGCTATCAATCGCACCGCCCAACATTGCCGGATTGTTAGCGATAACCCCGACAGCGCGGCCTTCTACGCGCATCAACGCCGTTATCATGGTGCACCCAAAGCTGGGCCGGAGCTCCAACACCTGGCCTTCATCTGACATGGTCTCAATAACCTGGCGGACGTCATAAACGCGCAATCGGTTCTCTGGCACGATCCGGCGCATCTGCCGCTGGTCTGGCTCGGTCCAGGTTTTCAGGCGGCCTTGGAAGTAAGAAAGGTATTTCTTCGTGACTTGAACGGCCTCCGCCTCATCGGCAACCAGGATATCGATGACGCCATTCGGGGCCTGCACGGACATTGGGCCAATTTCTTCCGGCGTGAAAACTCCAAGCCCGCCACCTTCCACCATGGCAGGCCCACCCATTCCAAGGTTCGCATTCTCTGTCGCGATGATGACGTCGCAAGCGCCCAGCAGTGCGGCATTGCCAGCAAAGCAGCGACCAGAAACGATGCCGACCATAGGTGCCAGGCCAGACAATTTGCCGAAATGGCTGAAGGTCGTTTGCCCGACAAATCCGCCGTAATCCACATCACCGGGGCGCCCGCCACCGCCTTCTGCGAACAGCACGAAAGGCATCCGGCCTTGTTCAGCGACATCGAGCAGCCTGTCAGTTTTCCAATGATTATGGACGCCCTGTGTCCCGGCGAAGACCGTGTAGTCATAAGCCATCACAGCAGCGCGGGCGTCTGGATCGTCAAAAAGATCGCCATTGATTTTGCCGACGCCTGTGACGAGGCCGTCAGCGGGGCTGCGGGTCAGAAGATCATCAAGGCCGCGGCGTTGGCGTTGCGCCGCGACGACGAGCGGCCCGTATTCAACGAAGCTGTCGGTATCGATCAAATCTTCGACGTTTTCCCGAACGGTGCGCTGGCCTGTCTTCCGCCGTCGGGCGACGGCATTGGGGCGGTTTTCATCCAAGTTCAGGTTTTGCCGCGCCAGGACTTCAGCAAGATCAGGCCGGATTTCATCGAGATCAACCGCATCGGCCATAATCTCATCCGCACCGTCATCATCGATGGGCTCAACCGTCATTAGCGCCTGTCCATCCCATAGCGTATCGCCCGGTTCAACATGAAGCGCGCGTACGATGCCAGACGAGTCTGCCGCCACGACATGCTCCATCTTCATAGCTTCCATGATCGCCAACTGATCTCCGCGCCGGACTGTCGCGCCGATGGCTACCGAGAGAGAAATGATCGTGCCTTGTAGGGGGGCCGATACCGCCGTCATTCCGTCGGCTACTGTCACATGCGCGCCTGGGCCTGCTGCAGCCATGCTGCTTGCATGGTCTGCCTGGCCATAGGCAAGAACGGCAAGGGGGTCTGCGCCATCCACTTTAGCACCCGCACGGCCAGCGGATGATCCATCGCTCGCGGATTCGGGCGTGAAATAAAGGTTGGGATGGGCTGGGCCAACGGATGTCGCAAAATCAGCAGCACGGTCTTCGACGAAGCGGGTATGAACATCGCCCGCTTGGACGCTGGGATCGCGAATGAGGTTCTGCAGAAAGGCGATGTTCGTCGGCGCGCCCGTGATATTGAATTCACAGAGTGCCCGGTAGCCTTTGTTCATAGCATCGCCAAGTGTGTTGGAGCGCGTATGGACGATCAATTTCGCCAATAGCGAGTCATAGGCTGGATTGGTGCTGTATCCGGCATATCCATAGCTGTCGACGCGAATGCCTTGGCCCGACGGCGGATCGAAGGCGGTTATCAGCCCGCCACCTGGCTTAGCCTCGCCATCTGTGCCCATGGTCTCAGTGTTGATCCGAAGCTGCATCGCGATACCGCGTGGGCTAGGGACTTTATCAGGCGTTAGGCCAAGCGCTTCGAGGCTCTGTCCACCCGCAAGCTGGAGTTGGAGTTCGACAAGGTTCAGGCTGGTGACTTCTTCGGTGACGGTATGTTCAACCTGTAAGCGGGGATTGGCCTCAATGAAGAAAAAGGCACCTGTGTCAGCGTCAACCAGAAACTCAATCGTACCGAGATTGAGGTAACGTGCTGCCTGGCCAAGCTTAAGGGAGGCCGCGATCAACTTATCCCGTACATCCGGATCCAAGCCGGGCGCTGGGGCTAGCTCGACAATCTTCTGGCGTCGTCGTTGCAGCGAGCAATCCCGTTCCCAGAGATGGGAGACTGTATTGCCATCACCGATCAATTGCACTTCGATATGGCGCGCCCGTTGCACCAGTTGCTCAACATAAACCCACATTTCCCATATGAGATTTAGCTTGGCGGTGCCGCGAGGCGTGATAATCTTTCCGTATTAATGAGTTAGATTTTGCAGGGTGGAAGTTTGGCAACGGACGCGACGGGTGAAGCGGAAACGGGGCCTTTGCGGCTT
>CALLKY010000041.1 GCA_938083135.1 uncultured Alphaproteobacteria bacterium
TCAGAAAAGCCGCCGCCCGTAATCTCCCAGATCTCTGGGACGCCATCCGAGACGCCATCGACGACCTCACGCCAAACGACTGCAGGAGCTACTTCACAGCTGCAGGCTATGAACCAGAATGATGGGAATCTGCTCTAGTTCGTTAAATATTTGTTCAGACGCTTGGGCCGTGCCCGCGCAACAATGGCAACTTCGCAGGTAAGCGAACATGGCAATTTCTTCGACCTATTCAGTCTCCGACCTTTTCTTCTCAACATCTGGACAGAACCCGTTTGGCAATGGTGCCGGCGCGCAAAGTGCAATTGCGCCACTGACTATTGGGTGGAACAATTCCCAGACGGTTGGATTGGATGACGGCCTAGCTTCTGCGATTTCCACAGGAGTCTCAGCGACGTTCTCAACGAGCGGCCGCGTCGGTGCAGAAGTCGGCGTGGTGTTTGATCCGGGTCAGGTTAGCGCTTCAGCTCGCTTTGATGCCAGCGCCGCCCTGCCCGACCGGTTTACAATCGCCGCCGGAACGCCCTTCAACATCTCACCTGATGAGACAGTGAACGCGGCCGAATTTGAAGTCACACCACGCCTGTTCGATATCTTCTTTGATCTAATCTTCGAAGCTGCCGGTAGCGTGAGCGGCGGCGCAAAACTGGTTGGCGCTGATGTCGGGTCTTTTAGTCAGAGCCTGTTCGATTTCAAAGAATCCGTCCGCATATTCTCAATTAACGGCACGGACCCGCTTCTTCCCGCACCAAATGTCGATTTCCTTGGCGTCACGACCCTACCTGCGCCCGCGAATACCCCAGACCTAAACTTTCTGGCAAAATTCAGTGTACCGGACAAAAAGCCAGAGCTCGATATCAACGGCATACCTGTTTTTCCCCTGCCGCCATCACCCGGCATATCGGTTGAGGTCGGCAATTTGGCGCTTGAGTTCCCCGAAGGTGGGGCGAAAGGCGAACTGAGCAACGGGACCGTTGAAGCGCGTGTCACCAATCAGATCGCTGATTTAGACTTTGACCTGGATGGCCTCTTCACGCTCTTCAAAAATGTCCCGCTGGATTTCTCAGTCACGCTGATTCCCGTGGTGCTCGGGCTGAGCGGAACGGTCATAGATGTTGATGCTGGTCCAACGGTCAGTCTGGAAGAAAAATACAGCTTTGACCCCAGGCTTGCTGTTGATTTGGCGTTTTCCGCCCCTGTGATCATCAATAGCCAGACCGTGACGGAGTTCAGCGGCTTTTGGAACGTCCTGCCGAATATCGAATTGATTGAAGAAGTCACCACCATTACGCCAACGTTTCGCCAGGGTGGCGAGTTTGGCAATGACACTGATTTGAACTTTGGCCTTGATCTTTCTGTCAAGGCACTTTCCGCCTCACTTGGCGTCAATCTCAGCCCTATTTTCAATACGACACTTGGCGCTGGACCGGTGTTTCAAACCAACATCGGCAAGTCTGATTTCTTTTCCACAAACCTATTGAATACAGGGGGAGTCCTAGACGGATTTGGAACGGTCACAGCGCCCAGCATCACGCTGGTGACTCCTGGCAGCCTGATTAACCCAGGCATTGATGATGGCGTGAATGATGCGCCCGAAGCCTTTGGCGACGAAGCAACAACTGACGAAGACACTGCCATTATATTCACGGACCGTGATCTCTTCAGCAATGATTTCGACATCGACGCCTTTGATATTTTGGACGTCACCGCCCTGGATCGAACAGATACAATTGGCAGTGTCACGCTTGGCGATGGTACTGTCACGTTTGACCCGCGCGGCCAGTTTGACTTTTTGAAAGCAGGCGAGAGCGTTGTCCAAACGTTTGACTACGTCCTGGAAGATGCAGGCGGCCTGCAATCCAGCGCAACGGTCTCCATCACAATCACTGGCGTTAACGACATTCCAGAAGACCTGGTAAGTGCAGGCGATATGGAACGGGCAGCGACAACTGTCAATACCAGCCGACAGCTCAATATCAATGATCAGGACGACCCGTCGAGCAATATCCTCCTCACCGTCACGAGCGATCCCGCACACGGGACTCTGCTGCTAGACGGACAGGAGATCAGCGTTGGCGCGACATTCACCATGCAGGATGTGCTGAATGGTAAGCTTGCATACGCACACGACAATTCCTTACCCGGTCGCGACGGATTTGACTTCACTGCAGAGAATCCTGGCGACGCAGGAACGCTGATAACGGGCCGGTTTGACATGCAGATCGTCACGCCGCCCGGCGGACTGGATCTTATCGGTGACAATGGTGCCAATAGTCTCATCGGTAGTAAAGTTGCGGACAGATTCATTGGTGCTAGCGGCGATGATCAGCTTGTAGGCAATGGTGGGGCAGACGCATTTAACGCAGGCCTAGGCAATGACCGCATATCTGGGGGTGCTGGCGACGACTTCATTATCGCTTCACTCGGCAATGATGAAGTAACTGGCGACGCCGGGGATGATACGATCATAGGCGGACCTGGCGATGACCGTTTGTTTGGCAATGACGGTGACGATCAGATCAACGCTGGTCCAGGCCAAAACCAGGCATTTGGCGGCAATGGCGACGACGAAATTCGGGGCGGTAACCAAGTCGATCAGATTTTCGGGGAAGCGGGTGATGACGATGTTGAGGCGCTCGGCGGCAATGACCGGGTTTTTGGCGGTGATGGCGATGACCGGCTGAACGGCGGCGCTGGGAATGACCGGCTGTTCGGGGAGGCTGGATCAGATTTCCTGATTGGCGGTAGCGGTGCCGACGTCATATTCGGCGGCAATGACAATGACATTATCGTGGGCGGAGCCGGAAATGATCTGATGAATGGCGACGCTGGAAATGATCGTCTGCTCGGCTTGACCGGCAATGACGTCATGACAGGCGGCGCTGGACGGGACGTATTCGTGTTTGCTGCGGGGGGCGGCAATGATCAGATCGTCGATTTTCAGCAGGGCCAAGACCTGATCCGCATTAACGGTGCTGCGTTTACTTTCACTGATATTGTGTTCAATACCCTAAGCGGCAGTTTAGAAATCGTGCTGCCAACCACTGACACAATAACCCTACAAAACCTGGCAGGCATCACCCTGACGACGGCCGATTTTCTATTGGCCTGACCTCACACGCATTCACCTTCAACGAAGGGGGCCGCGCGTGGACGCCCTACATATGCAGCGCGCGGCCATCCACCGCGAGTGCAGCTTCTTTAACTGCTTCGTTGAGCGTTGGGTGAGCGTGGCAGGTACGGGCGATATCTTCTGAAGACGCGCCGAACTCCATGCCGAGTGCGATCTCAGCGATCAGCGTGCCGGCATCTGGCCCGATGATATGAGCTCCCAGAACTTGATCCGTTTCCGCATCCGCCAAAATCTTCACGAAGCCCTCGCCACCGCCGCTTGCGCGCGCGCGGCTGTTTGCCTGGAAGGGGAACTTACCAACTTTGTAGGCAATCCCTTGCTCTTTCAGCTGCTCTTCAGTACGGCCGACTGAGGCCACTTCTGGCCATGTGTATACGACGCTCGGAATGCAGTCATAGTCGATGTGACCAGCCTGGCCTGCCATGATTTCGACAGCGACAGACCCTTCATCCTCAGCTTTGTGTGCCAGCATGGGGCCATCCACAACGTCACCGATGGCCCATATGCCTTCAACATTCGTGCGGTAGTGGCTATCAATCTTGACCTTACCGCGATCCATCTCGACGCCAGCCTCTTCCAGCCCGAGCCCTTCAGTGTAAGGCCGCCGGCCAATGGCGACGAGGGCCACATTAGCCTTAATCTCTTCAGCATCCCCACCCTTGGCAGGCTCAACTGTGAGCGTGACACCGCTCCGTGTTGTCTTCGCGGCGGTAACTTTGGTTGAGAGGCGGAACGTGAACCCGGCTTTCTTCAGCGAGCGCTGCATGTGCTTGCCAAGCTCAAGATCCATGGTCGGCAGGATGCGATCGAGAAATTCAACAACCTCAACCTCAGCCCCCAACCTGCGCCATACGACGCCAAGTTCTAGCCCGATCACACCGCCGCCGATGATAACCATCTTCTTTGGTACTTTGGGCAGGTCCAGCGCACCAGTGGACGAGACGATCTTCTCCTCGTCAATCTCAATACCCGGCAGTGGCGTTGTCTCAGACCCCGTCGCGATCAGGATGTTCTTGGTCTTGAGCGTGGTTTCCTTGCCATCATCAGCAGTCGCAATGACAGTGCCCGCGCCCTTGATGGAACCACGACCGATCACATAATCGACCTTGTTCTTCTTGAACAAAAATTCGATACCCGAAGTGAGACCGTCAACGACCTCATCCTTCGATTTCAGCATCTGTTTTAGATCAAGCTCAAGCCCGGAGACCTTAACACCAAGGTTGGCGAAGGCATGGCCTGCTTCTTCATAGGCATGGCTGGCGTGCAGCAGATGCTTGGAGGGAATGCAGCCAACATTCAGGCACGTTCCGCCCAGGCTGCCGCGCATCTCCACGCACGCTGTTTTCATGCCAAGCTGGGCCGCCCGAATAGCAGCGACATAGCCACCGGGGCCGCCGCCGATTACGACGAGATCATAAGCGTCGCTCATGGGGTCAGTCCCTTACATGTCCAGGAGAAGGCGGCGCGGATCTTCAAGGCTTTCCTTCATCCGCACCAAGCATGTGACGGCCTCTGAGCCATCCACAATGCGGTGATCATATGAGAGCGCCAGATACATCATCGGGCGTGCCTCAATCGAACCATCAGGCATCACCATCGGGCGCATCTGCGTTTTGTGCATGCCCAGGATACCAGACTGCGGTGGGTTCAGAATCGGCGTCGACATCAGCGAGCCATAGACGCCACCGTTCGAGATGGTGAAGGTGCCGCCGGACATATCAGCCATGCTGAGCTTGCCGTCCCGGGCCTTCTTCGCAAAGCCACCAATAGCTTTCTCAATCCCGGCGAGGCTAAGCGTTTCAGCATTACGGATGATCGGCACAACGAGGCCGTTTTCCGTGCCGACAGCAACGCCGACATCATAGTAATTCTTGTAGACGACCTCATCGCCATCAATCTGAGCGTTGACGGCGGGAACGTCCCGCAGACCTTGGATAGCCGCCTTCACAAAGAAAGACATGAAGCCAAGGCGCACATCGTGGCGCTTCTCGAAGTCATCCTTGTATTCTTTGCGGGCCGCCAGGATCGCCGTCATATCCACCTCGTTGAAGGTGGTGAGCATGGCCGCGGTGTTCTGGGCTTCTTTGAGACGCTCAGCGATACGGCGGCGCAAGCGGGACATTTTCACCCGCTCTTCAGAACGATCAGCCTCAGGTTCAGCCAGGGCAAACACATCTTTGCCGCCACTGGCCAGGAAATCGAGCACGTCGGCTTTGGTCAGGCGCCCGCCACGGCCAGAAGCTGGAATTGCATTCGGATCAAGTCCGTTCTCTGCCACAAGCTTCTTCACAGAGGGCGGCATCGGCGGCGCGCCGGCTGCAAGAGCTGCGGGAGACATAGATACAGCAGGCTGGGGCACCACTGCGGGCGCAGCAGGCGCTGGCTTTGGCGCTGCAGCGGCTGGCGCAGGTGCTTTGGCAGGTTCCGCCTTAGCGGCCTCCGCTTTGGGTGCCGCTTTCGCAGGTGCTGGTGTGCCGCTTTCATCGATGCTGGCAAGCAGTGCGCCAACTTCTACATTGTCGCCCTCAGCCACTTTGAGATCACCCAGAACACCACTTGCGGGTGCCGGGACCTCTACTGTGACTTTATCCGTTTCAAGCTCAACAATTGGCTCATCCGCCTTAACGGCGTCGCCAGATTGCTTGATCCAACGGGCAATGGTCGCCTCTGTAACGGATTCGCCCAGTACGGGCACGACGATTTCGACAGCCATAATTCATTCCTACCTACGGGCGCGCACGCCCAGAGTTCTTTTCAAACCTAGAGCGTTAGCGCGTCATCGACCAGCTTCGCCTGCTCTGCAATATGACGCTTCATAACGCCGGTCGCAGTAGAGGCCGCTTCTGCGCGGCCCACATAACGCGGGCGCGCGGCCTTCAGCTTCGGCGCTTCGGCCATTGCCGCTTCAAGCTTGCGATCAATGAAGCGCCAGGCACCCATATTTTCAGGCTCTTCCTGGCACCAAACAATCTCCGCATTCGGATACTTCTTTAGCTCCGCACCGATAGATTTAATTGGGAACGGATAGAGCTGCTCAACCCGAAGGATCGCCACATCCTTGATCTCACGCTCATCACGGGCGGCTGCCAGGTCATAGTAGACCTTACCGGCGCACAGGACGACGCGTTTGACCTTGGAGTTCGCAACCAGCTTGCCTTCATCATGAATGACACGATGGAAGGATGAGCCAGGGCCAAATTCTTTGATATCGGAAACGCAAGCCTTGTGCCGCAACAGTGACTTCGGCGTCATGACGATCAACGGCTTCCGGAAGTTCCGGCAGACCTGACGGCGCAGCATATGGAAGTAGTTGGCCGGAGTTGTCGGCACGCAAACCTGCATGTTGTCCTCAGCGCACATCTGCAGATAACGCTCAAGCCGTGCGGAGGAATGCTCTGGCCCCTGCCCTTCATAGCCATGCGGCAGCAACATCGTGATGCCGGACATGCGCAGCCATTTAAGTTCACCGGATGTGATGAATTGATCAATAATGACCTGAGCGCCGTTGGCAAAATCACCAAACTGCGCTTCCCACATCACGAGCGCCTTGGGCTCTGCCGTGGTGTATCCGTATTCGAAGCCGAGCACTGACATTTCGGCAAGCGGACTATCCAGAATATCGACCTTCGCCTGGTCTTCGCGGATGTGCTGGAGCGGCGTGAATTTCTCGCCGGTGTCCTGGTCCGTCAACGTCGCATGGCGTTGGGAGAACGTGCCGCGACCGCAATCCTGCCCGGACAGCCGAACTGGCGTACCTTCAATCGCGCAACCGCCGAATGCCAAAGCTTCCGCCGTCGCCCAGTCAATCCCGGCCTTGCCTTGGATTGCTTCCCATTTTGCTTCGAACTGGCGGGCGATCTTTCGGTTCAGGTTAAAGCCTTCATCCACCGTCGTGATGCGCTTGCCAATCTCCAACAGCTCTTTCATCGAAAGCGCGGTATCGCCCCGGCGGTCATCACCCTTCGCGATATCCATGCCGGTCCAAGCGCCTTCCAGCCAATCAGCTTTGTTCGGCTTGTAGCTTTGGGCGGCTTTGAAATCTTCTTCCAGATGCGCCTTGAAGTTATCGACCAACTCATCGGCCTGCGCTTCAGTGATCGTGCCTTCCGCCACCAAACGGTCAGCATAGACCTTCCGGGTGGTCGGGTGCTTAGCGATGGCCGCGTACATCTGCGGTTGGGTGAACGCGGGCTCATCGCCTTCATTATGGCCCTGACGGCGGTAGCAATACATGTCGATGACGATGTCTTGCTTGAAGTGATAGCGGAATTCCGTCGCCAGCCGTGCCACATGCACAACCGCTTCCGGGTCATCACCATTCACGTGGAATACCGGTGCCTGAATGATTTTCGCCATTTCAGAACAATATGGGCCGGAACGCGCGTCTGTCGGTGAGGTGGTAAAACCGATCTGGTTGTTGATGACAACATGGATCGTGCCGCCGGTCTGGTAACCTTTCAGTTCCGAAAGCTCAAAGGTTTCAGCCACCAGACCCTGGCCAATAAACGCAGCATCACCATGAAGCAGGATGCCCATAACGCGGTTACGTTCTTTATCCTTGCGCTGGCGCTGCTTCGCGCGGACACGCCCGATGACAACTGGATTTACGACTTCCAAATGCGACGGGTTCGGCGTCAGCGAGAGATGGACGGTCTTGCCGTCAAATTCACGATCAGATGAGGTGCCGAGGTGGTACTTCACATCGCCAGAGCCCTGCACATCTTCCGGGTTCGCTGGCGTGCCCTGGAACTCAGAGAAGATGTTCCGGAATGGCTTATCGAACACGTTTGCAAGAAGGTTCAAGCGACCACGATGGGCCATGCCCATGACGAGTTCTTCGAGCCCTAACTGGCTACCGCGCTTGATAATTTGCTCAAGCAACGGGACCAAAGCCTCACCACCTTCAAGTCCGAACCGCTTGGCACCCACGAAACGCCGATCCAAGAACTGTTCGAAAGCCTCAGAAGCCGTCAAGCGCTCCAGAATTGCGAGCTTACCGCGATCTGTGAAGTCGGTGTGATTGCGCGGCTCTTCGATGCGGCGCTGGATCCAGGACTTTTGGTCCGGGTCCTGGATATGCATGAACTCAACGCCGATTTTATCGCAATATGTTGCCTGTACGGCATCCATGATCGTGCGAAGCGTCGCCGTTTCCATGCCCAAAACGTTGTCGATGAAAATCTCGCGATCTAGATCGCTTTCATCAAAGCCATAGGTCTTATAGTCGAGCTCAGGGTGGTACTCGATTTCGTGCAGGCCAAGCGGATCAAGTTCCGCATAGAGATGCCCGCGGATTCTGTAAGCGCGGATCAGCATCAGTGCTCGGATGGAATCCAACGTGGCTGCGCGGACAGATGCAGCGTCAACACCGGGTGCCGCAGCACCGTTGGTTTTAGCCGCCCCCTTGCCATTCGCTTTACCGTTTGCCCTGGCCTGCTTAGCTTCAATGCCCCAACCAGGGCCATCGACTTCTTCCAGGATGGCATCGGCATCGCCACGCAGATCAGCGAACAGCGTCGCCCAGCTGTCGTCCACGCTGGCAGGATCAGCCAGATATTGATCGTACAGTTCAGCAATATAGGCCCCGTTCGGCCCATACAGGTAACTGGTGCGATCAGCCGTCAGCCGATCGATGGTCATGCCGCTTACGTCGCTTGCCATCTAATTTTTTGGGCGCAGCCGAATGAGGCCTTATGCGCCCCCTCTTACCGTTGTGCCTGAAGTGTGTGGCATGAAGCCTTCAACCAATATGGTTAACGACCCATTGCTTTCAACATGGTTTCGCCAAGACCCGCTGGGCTTTCACTGACCGTGATGCCAGATTGACGGAAAGCCTCAAACTTTGCTTCCGCTGTCCCCTTGCCGCCGGCAATGATCGCACCTGCATGGCCCATCCGCTTACCGGGAGGCGCCGTAGCCCCTGCGATAAAGCCAACCATGGGTTTGGAGGATTTGGACTGGCGATAGAATTCCGCCGCTTCTTCTTCCGCAGACCCGCCAATTTCACCAATCATGATGATGCCCTGGGTTTCTTCGTCAGCCAGGAACAGTTCTAGGCAATCAATGAAGTTGGTGCCGTTGACCGGATCGCCGCCGATGCCGATGCAGGTGGTCTGGCCAAGGCCAGCCGCCGTCGTCTGTGCGACCGCTTCATAGGTCAGCGTGCCAGACCGGGACACAACGCCAATAATCCCACGCTTATGAATGTGACCGGGCATGATACCGATCTTGCATTCATCCGGCGTGATGACGCCCGGGCAGTTTGGCCCGATCAGGCGGCTCTTGGAGCCTTCAAGCGCCCGCTTCACCTTCACCATGTCCACGACCGGAATGCCTTCGGTGATGCAAATCACCAGCGGCACTTCTGCGTCGATGGCCTCCAGGATGGCATCCGCCGCGAAGGGTGGCGGCACGTAGATCACGCTGGCATCAACGCCTGCCGTGTCCTGCGCTTCCTGAACCGTGTTGAACACAGGCAGGCCCAAATGCGTCTGGCCACCTTTGCCGGGGGCGACGCCGCCGACCATGTTCGTGCCGTATTCAATGGCGGTGCCGGAGTGGAACGTGCCTTGGCTGCCAGTGAAGCCCTGGCAAATAACCCGGGTCGCCTTGTTGACTAGGACCGCCATTAGGCTGCCTCCCGCATTGCTTTAACCACTTTCTCAGCCGCATCGCCGAGATTGTCGGCAGACACGATATCAATGCCCGAATTCGCCATGATCTCTTTGCCCTGCTCCACATTCGTGCCTTCAAGGCGCACGACGAGCGGGACGCTCAGGCCGACTTCTTTGGCCGCAGCAACCACGCCTTCTGCGATGATATCGCAGCGCATGATGCCGCCGAAGATGTTGACCAGAATGGCTTTCACAGATGGATCGGACAGGATGATCTTGAAGGCCTTAATGACGCGATCTTTATCCGCCCCGCCGCCTACATCCAGGAAGTTGGCAGGCTCCGCGCCATTTAACTTGATGATGTCCATCGTTGCCATAGCCAGGCCAGCGCCATTCACCATGCAGCCGATTTCGCCATCGAGCGCCACGTAGTTCAGCTCAGCCTCTTCGGCCTCCCGTTCTACGGGGTTTTCTTCCGTGACGTCGCGCAGCGCTTCGATGTCCGGATGCCGGAATAGCGCGTTGTCATCGAAGTTCATCTTGGCGTCGAGCGCCATAACGTCCCCAGCGCCTGTAACGACCAGCGGATTAATCTCAATCATGCTGGCGTCAAGCTCATTGAACGCTTGATAAAGGCTCTGCAGCAGCTTGACGGCGGAACCGACCTGCTTGCCTTCCATGCCCAGCGCAAACGCAATGCGGCGCGCTTGGAACCCGGACATGCCCACCAGGGGATCCAGAACGACGGTGTGGATTTTCTCTGGTGTGGCCTCAGCCACTTCCTCAATATCCATGCCCCCTTCCGTGGACGCCATGACGGTGACACGGCCAACACCACGATCTACCAGCATGGAGAGATACAGTTCACGGGCGATATCACAGCCGTCTTCGACATAGAGCCGACCGACTTCTTTGCCCTCAGGCCCTGTCTGATGCGTGATCAGCGTCATGCCGAGCATACGCTCAGCTTCCGCTTTCACATCCGCCACAGACTTGACGACCTTTACGCCGCCGCCTTTACCGCGACCGCCAGCATGGATCTGCGCCTTTACGACATAGACCGGACCGCCAAGGTCTTCCGCGCCTTTAACGGCTTCGTCGACCGTAAAGGCCGGATGGCCCTTCGGTACAGACACGCCGTATTTGGCAAGCAGGCCCTTAGCCTGATGCTCGTGAACGTTCATATCGCCCCCTTATGTGGGTTGATTGAAAAAGATGTCAGGCTCAGCCCGCATCCCGCATTTTCTTAGAGACACTGACGAGTTCTTTGACCGCTGCGACAGACTTGTCGAAGTTGGCTTTCTCTTCAGCATCCAGTTCTATTTCAACAATCCGCTCAACGCCGTTCTGGCCAAGTACGACCGGAACACCGACATAAAGACCATCACAGCCATACTCGCCGTTAAGGTAGGCCGCACATGGCAGTACACGCCGCTTATCCTTCAAATAGCTTTCCGCCATCTGAACAGCAGAGGATGCCGGCGCATAGAAAGCAGAGCCTGTACCGAGCAAACCGACGATCTCTGCGCCGCCATCACGGGTGCGCTGGACGATCTGGTCGATCTTTTCTTGCGTGGACCAACCCATCTTGATGAGGTCAGGAACAGGAATGCCTGCAACTGTCGAATAGCGGGTGGAGGGCACCATGGTGTCGCCATGGCCGCCAAGCACGAATGCCGTCACGTCTTCAACGGAAACATCAAATTCTTCAGCCAGGAACAGGCGGAAGCGCGCGCTATCCAGAACGCCAGCCATGCCAACCACCTTATTGGTCGGCATGCCGGAGGCTTCTTGCAGCATCGCAACCATCGCATCCAGCGGGTTAGTGATGCAGATGACGAAAGCGTCTGGGCAATGGGCCTTAAGGCCAGCGCCGACAGAGCCCATAACTTTTGTGTTGATGCCAACAAGGTCATCGCGGCTCATGCCGGGCTTACGCGCAACGCCAGCGGTGACGATCACCACATCTGCGCCTGCAATATCGGCATAGTCGTTAGCGCCCTTCATGGCGCAGTCAAAGCCTTCAACTGGTGAGGACTGCGCCAGATCCAGCGCTTTGCCCTGAGGCACGCCTTCAACGATATCGAACAGGATAACATCACCCAGTTCTTTCAACCCAATGAGATGGGCCAATGTGCCGCCGATATTGCCAGCGCCCACAAGCGCGATCTTGTTGCGTGCCATGGTGAAAATGCTCCGTGTAGCTTTAGGGAAAAGAGAGCCACAGCCCCCCGAGACATGTGCGTTGGCTTACTACTCTCATTCCTAACGAGTCGCAAGGAAAACGCCGATTTCCTAGATTATTTTGCGATTTATCAGATCACGCCATGCACGTGCGGAATGCGCATGTAGTCTTCTGCCTGCATTTCTATTAGCCGTGAGGCGCAGCGGCGGAATTCGAATTCGCCCACACCTTTGACATAGAGATCGTCCGGCTTGGCTTCCGCTGAGCAGATCACGTTCACCCTATGCTCATAACAAGCGTCAATGCAGGTCACGAGGCGGCGCGCTTCATTCCGATCATCGGGCTTCATCACGGGGATGCCAGAGATGATTAGCGTGTGAAAAACCTCCGTCATTGCGAGGTAGTCCGCAGGGCCGTACGGGCGTTTGCAAAGCTCCTCAAACGTGAACCAAGCGACGCCGCGGGCGGCCTTGGGCGCTTCGATCTTCCTGCCACGAACTGTGATCTCGAACGGTTCCGGTGCTGCGTCATCTGTTAAATCCGCGAAAGCTTTGGCGAGCGCCGCCTCTGCCTCTGGCCCAGGCGGCACATGATAAACGGACTGGCCTTTTAGGCGGTCCAGGCGGTAATCGGCACCGCCATCCAATTCCATCACTTCAACATGTTCGGCGAAGATATCCAGGAATGGCAGAAAGCGGTCCCGCTGCAATCCGTCCTTATAGAGATCGGTCGGGGCCGCATTTGATGTTGCCACCACAACAACGCCCTGATCAAAAAGCCCTTCAAACAGGCGACCAAGGGTCATTGCATCAGCAATATTGTCCACCTGAAACTCATCAAACGCGAGCAGCCAGGCCGTATCGGCGACCTCTTTGGCAATCGCGGGAATCGGGTCCCCATCTTTGCCAGACTGCCGCCGGGCATGGGCCAGCTTCTGCACATCCTGCATGAACGCATGGAAATGAACACGGCGCTTGCGAGCGACATCGGCATGATCGAACACAAGATCCATCAACATCGACTTGCCGCGCCCCACGGGGCCGAACACATACAGGCCCTTTGGCGGTGCCTGAGCGTCGCCAGAACCGCCATTCAAGCCGAACCGGGCCAGAAACCCACTGGATTTTTTCTGCTTCGGTTGCGGCTTATACCCCTTAAGGCGGTCGGTTAGTGCTTCTAGCCGTTCCGCCGCTTTTAGCTGCATCGGATCGGGGCGCATTTCGCCGCTCGCGACCATGGCCTTCAAGGCAGCGACTGGGCCGTCCGGGTGGATATGACTGCTCGACACGTCAGGCTGATCCCAATTTCACGGCACCGCTTGCGGCTAAGCCAGCAATCTCTTCAGCGGTAAATCCAGCTTCCGCAAGCGCTTCCGCAGTATGCTCACCTGGTTCAGGTGGTTGACGGCGGAGACCAAAATCATGGTTGCCAACTTCAATCGGCAAGCGCGGCAGCTTTGTCATGGCACCGGTCGGCATCCGGACGTTCAACATGCGACCGCCTGCATTCAGCTGTGGATCATCATATAGGTCTGACGGTTTGGCCACCGGAGAAAACGGCACCTCGATTGCTTCCAGCAGCGCCAACATCTCATCATGATCATACTGTTTCATGATCGCGGCGATCATTGGCAGCGTGACTGGACGCATCGCCACGCGCGCTTCGTTCGACGCGTAGTTCGGATCGTCCTTCAGGTGGTCCAGGCCGAATTTATCCCTAAATCGGTTCCAGTGATTGTCACTGGTGAGGCCCAGAAACACATGACGCCCGTCCTTAGTCTCGAAAGGCTCATACACGGCCCAAGCGCCCAAGCGTGCGGGCATAGGCGGTGTCTCATTGCCGGTAATGGCTTCACCGGCCAGATGCTGTGTCATTAAGAAGGCCGTCGATTCGAACAACGCGCTTTGCACGTGCTGCCCCTCACCTGTCGCCTCCCGATCTTTGAGCGCGCACATGATGCCAATGACAGCATATGTGCCGCCCATGATGTCGATAATGCTGGCCCCAGCCCGCAGCGGACGGCCTGGCGGGCCTGTCATGTAGGCCATGCCAGCCATAAACTGCACAACCTCATCCAGTGCCAAGCGATGCTCATACGGCCCAGATAGGAACCCTTTCAGCGCACAAAAAACGACACGCGGGTTCACTGCTTTCAGTGTCTCATAATCGCAACCAAGTTTCGCCATTGTGCCCGGTGCATAGTTTTCGATCACGACGTCTGCCGTCTCAACCAGCTTATGCGCTGCCGCCTGCCCTTCTGGGGACTTCAGATTCAGCGCCACGGATCGCTTGTTGCGGTTAAATCCAGCAAAAAACCCGGCGGCAAAACCAGGCAAGCGGCGTGTCTTATCGCCATCTGGCGCGGGTTCGATCTTGATCACATCGGCCCCAAGGTCTGCCATGAGCATCCCAGCAGTCGGCCCCATGATGGTTTGGCAGAATTCTAAAACGCGCACGCCTGCAAGCGGCAACGGGGCAGCTTTAGCCATCAATCGAACGTCCCTCAATAATCGCTTTGGCCGGGGCGGCGAAGTCGTCGAGCATACAGCGATAAACTTCGCGTTTGAAATCCACAATCAGACCCAGCACTTCATCGACTTGGCCCCAGCGCCAGCTATCGAACTCCACCTGGTGCCGTGCCAGATCAATGGCGCTATCCGGCCCCTCATAGCGCAGCAGGTACCATTTCTGGGTTTGCCCGATCCAACGGGTGCGACGGCCAAGCGCCCATGCAGGCAGGTCATAATTCAGCCAGTCTGGATGTGTGCGGACGATGCTTGCGTCCTCCAGCCCGGTTTCTTCTTCAAGCTCCCGCATGGCGGCTTCGATGGGCGTTTCGCCGGGGTCAATCCCGCCTTGCGGCATCTGCCAGCCATTCGGAACTCCAACACGCTCGCCAATGAAAACACCACGCCCCGGTGCCACGACCATTAGGCCAACGCATGGCCGGTAACCTCGCTGCACATCAGGCGGCAAGCCGGTATCGGCGGAGGCGGCATTCATTCAATGGGTCCAATCATGGGTCCAGCCGCCGGGCAACGCCGGTCAGTGGGGTTAAGACAAAGCCGCGCTCGTCCAAGCTTGCCGCCCAGGCGCGCAGACGTTCGATGCTGACGGGATAGGGCGAGGCAAGGCCAACGGCAAACCCTCGGCGCTGTGCAATCGCCTCCAACTCCCCCAACCGTTTGTCGATTTCGTCACGGGATGGCACGTCGTCAATGAAACGGTCATTCAGTGCAACATGGAGATCAACCGTCGGCGCAAGGGCAGAAACAGCACTGTCTGGACCGGACCGGCTATCGAGGAAAATCAAGCCCTTGTCTGCCGTTGCAGCCAGGATGGGGCGTAGCCTGTCTGGGTTCGCTAGAAACCGCGAGCCCATATGGGACAGCAAGCCAACATAACCGCTGAGCCCCGAAAGCGCTTTTTCAAGACGCGAGAGATTCTCTAGATCATCCAGGTCTATGAGCAGTGGTTTTGGACCTGGGTCATGGCGGGGATAGTCAATTGGTTCCATCGGGATTGCCAACAGCGTTTCGTGGCCATTGGCGCGCGCGTCCCGAATCCATGCAGCGGCGCTGTCAGAATAAGCCGCAATGGCGAATGGAACCTGCGGCGGCAAGCGCTCAATCGCGTGGCGAGACCGGGCATTACCGATTCCGATCTGCCCCATAACGATGGCAATCCGGGGCCGCCCATCATCCACTGGCTTGGCCGCTGCAAACGCAACCCGTGGCGGTGCTGGACGGGTGGCAGGTGTCGGCGTGGGCGTTAGTTGAGCTGTGCGCGCCGTTGACGTGCTAGGTGGCTTCGCAGGTGCCTGGACCACAGCTTCAGCCTGTCCTGCAGGCCCTGTGCCCACCGCTTCAGCACCAACGATCGCAGCGCCGCGGTCTGATCCCGTGGCGTTAGCATCGGGTTCAATTACCGTCCCTGTCGCCGCTGATCCAGGAGCAGCAGAACCACCGGACAATCCATCATAGCTAAGTTCAGCCCAGAGGATCACGCCGCCGAGTAACAGCAGCACGCAAACCCAAGCAAGCGTTAAGGCGCGGTTATGCAATGCGCCTCTCCTTTTGCCATTCGATCAAACGTGCGCGCTCTCTTTTACGGCGGAGCGGTCCGCATTCCAAGCGCTTGCTACTTCTGCTCTGTCGTTGATTGGCGGTAGATCGCAATGCCCCGCAGCACATCAATCGCGCGAATGAGCTGATAGTCCTTCTGCGCCGCAGCGGCCTCAGCAGCCGCACGCTCCGCTTTCGGGTCAGGCTTCACGTCTTCGTCTTTATCCTCGTCAGGATCTTCATTCTGAAGCGCGCCGCTAAGGTCGGCCTCACGGCGACGGCCTGTTACGTCGATTTCCTCAATCTTGGCAGGCTTCACAGCGATATCTGGCTCAATGCCCGTCGCCTGGATCGATCCACCAGATGGCGTGTAGTAGCGAGCGATGGTCAGGCGCACGGCACCATGGCCAGGAATGCGCTGGACCGTCTGCACGGAGCCCTTGCCGAAGGTTTTCTGGCCAACCAGGATCGCCCGGCCATGATCCTGTAGCGCACCCGCTACAATTTCAGAGGCAGAAGCGGAGCCGCCGTTGATGAGCACGACAATCGGCAAACCGCCCGTCAGATCCCCTGGGTTGGCGTTATGGCGTTGGGCTTTCTTCTTATCCCGGCCGCGAGTCGAAACAATTTCACCTTTGTCCAAGAACGCATCTGTTACCGCGATCGCCTGATCCAACAGACCGCCCGGGTTATTGCGCAGGTCAATAATGAAGCCTTCAAGCTTATCGCCAAGTTCACCTTTCAGCTTGTCGATGGCTTTCGCCAGATTTGGTTCTGTTTGGCGACTGAAGCTGGTGATTCGAACATAGCCAATATTGCCTTCTGCGCGCGAGCGAACCGGGCTGACCTTAATAACGTCACGAACGACATCCACATCAAACGGCGCTTGGTCGCCCCGGCGGATCGTCAGCACGATCTTCTCGCCGACTTTGCCGCGCATATGCTCAACAGCTTTTGCCAATGACATGCCGCGAACTGGCTTTCCGTCCAGCGCCACAATCAGGTCATTGGGCTGCAAGCCAGCCTTGGCTGCCGGCGTATCATCAATCGGCGATACGACTTTGACGTAGCCGCCTTCCATAGTGACCTCAATGCCGAGGCCACCGAACTCACCTTTTGTATCAACGTCGAGCCGCTCCCGGCCCTTCTCATCAAGATATGAGGAATGGGGATCAAGTGATGTCAGCATGCCGTTGATGGCGGCTTTGATCAGCTCTTCGTCGCTGACCTCCTCCACATAATCGGCGCGGATGCGTTCAAGCACGGTCCCGAAGAGTTCCAGCTGCTTATACGTATCAGCGCTCGTTTCCTTCTTGGCGGCGTCTTGCGCTAAGGCGGGCGCAGAGCCAGCCAAACCGAGTGCGAGAATGGCGGCAGCGAGAGAGATTTTACCCATGGCGCAGTGGCGTCCTCATGTTCGGCGAACGAACCATGGTCCTGGATCGACCGGCTCGCCGTTTTTTCTTAGTTCCACATATAGCTTAGGCGCCCCGGCCCCGGAACCCCTACGACCCGCTTTCCTACCAACGCCTTGGCCAAGAGCACCCAACGGTTCCCCGCCAAGCACCCAATCGCCAACGGTAACGTCAATTCGATCGAGCCCGGTCAAAAGCGTGTGATACCCTCGCCCATGGTCAATTAACGCCACCTTGCCATAGCCTCGAAAGGGTCCGGCATAGGCGATTTTGCCGTCAAACGGCGCAAATACATCAGCGCCTGCGACGGCTGCATAGACCAACCCACGGGACATCACCCCCTCGCCTTGCCCAAATCGGGCGACAATCTGCCCGGCAACGGGTGGGGCAAGATCGTTCTTTTTGCCAGCAAGGCCCGTCAAAGTGAGCGGTGGTCCAGTGAGTGCCGCTACAGGCGGTTCACGCCCTGCCCGCTGGGGTGGCGGCGCTTCTGGGGCCGGGATCGCTGCCCTGCGGTTGGACGGCTCCGGCGTTGGTTGTGGCCTCCGGGCAAGGGCCTGTCGTCGCGCACGTTCCGCCCGCTCACGCTTCAGCTCTTCGCGATATCGCCTGGTCTCCGCAGCCTGTCTGGCCGCTATCGCCCGACGCGCGGATGCCACTGCAGCCTCCCGCGCCGTCAATGCAGAAATAAAACTATCCAGTGATCGCGCTTGCCCGGCCAATTTTGTTACCTCGCGGCCAAGGTTTTCTTCTTGTGTCTCATTCTGGCGGATTAAGCGCCGCTTTTCCTGAACGGTCTGATGTAGCGCCTTTCGTTCATCAGCGAGCGCCCTGGCCGCAAGGCTTGCGCTCTCCCGACGGTCTAGATGTTGCTGACGCAATCGCGCAACAGCTTCCAACGCCTGCCGCGCTGCTTCAATCCGGCGCTCAACTTCCGGCAGCAGAGCTTTGAACGCCAGGCTGGCGCGCGCGGCTTCTGCTGGGCCGTCTTGCAGTGCAGCCAACGCCTCTGGCGGACGAAGCGACAAGCGAGCCATGGCACCAACCAATGCGGCGAGTTCCTGGCGACGGAGGTCAATTTCCGCTTCAGCAGCTTCTGCTGCATCAGCCGCGTCAGCGGCGGCATCTTCAGCAGCTGCGGCTTCACGTGTGCGGGCGCGCATGGCGTTACTGGCCTTGCGCAGCTCTTCCCGCAGGCGATTGAGATCCTGCTCGAGCCGGGCAGCGCGGGTTTTAACAACGGCCTGTTGACCGGTACGAAGGTCAATCGTGCGGTTTACGTCCTTACGTTGCTGCTCCGCCTCATCCCGCTCACCTGCTGCATAGGCAGGCGACGCAGCGGCGAGTGCCAGAATGAGGGCGAACCAGCGCATATCTGCTGTTAGCCTTTCGGCGCCAAATCAGTGCCACGACGCAGCGCCCGTCCAGGCTTTGCGCCCGTCGCAGAGCCTGACCGCCAGACAAATGCACCATTGGTCATAACAGCATCAACGCCACCGGCTGGCTCCATCGGCGTATCGAAATTAGCACGGTCGATCACAGTCTCTGGGTCAAAAATAACCAGATCGGCAAAGGCACCTTCACGCAAATACCCCCGATCCTTCAGGCCAAACACATCCGCCGGAACCCCAGTCATACGCCGAACGGCTTCCTCCAGCGGCATCAAGCCAATGTCACGGCTATAATGACCCAGCACGCGCGGGAATGTTCCCCAGAGGCGTGGGTGTGGACGTTCGTCATGGGGAATGCCGTCGGAGCCTATCATAGCGTCTTCAAACGCCAATACATCGCGCACGTCATCTTCCGCCATCGAGAAATAAATCGCGCCTGCAGGAAGCAAGCGATCCACCATCTCCTCCGGCTTGATCTGATATTCCATGGCCATCTCAGCCAGGTCCCTGCCCGCTGCTTCCGGCATGGGCTCAGACCAAGTGATCAGAACCTTGGACGAATCCGCCACACGCTCCTTCAGCAACACAGTGGAACTGGCGATATAGGGGTAGACGTCCAACGCTACTTTCTGAGTCTTCCGCGCTTCCCGGATCATGGGCAGTGACTGGCGGACCATGCCGTGATTTTCCACGCCAGAGGCTTTGTGATGTGACAACAGAACCGGCATGTCGCCATGCCGCCCAATCTCCAACGCCTCTTCAACGGATTTCAGAAGGTCTGGCCCTTCATTGCGAAGATGCGTCGCGTAAATACCGCCAGCGGCACCTGCGACTTCTGCAACCCGCGCCACCTCATCTGTCGATGCAGCCCGTGCAGGCGGATAGAACAGGCCTGTGGAGAACCCTGCGGCCCCCGCTGCCATCGCTTCGGCCACACCAGCGCGCATGGCATCGATCTCGGCGTCTGTCGCTGTGCGGTCCAGGTCTGAAACCTCTGTGATGCGCAGCGTTTGGTGGCCAACCAGGAAGATCGCATTGGCCGCTGCTGGCTGCTTATCCACTTGGTCAATGAAAGCGGCGAAAGTTGGAAATCGCACAGGATCAAGGCCGAATATCAGATCGAGCGGCGGCTTCGGGCGGCCGGCGGTGGCGAAGGGTGCCAAGCTAACGCCGCAATTGCCAACCACGACTGTCGTGACACCCTGGCTCGTCTTCGGCCGCATAGCTGGATCGACAAAGAGCAAACGGTCGTCATGGGTATGCACATCGACGAAGCCAGGCGTCACGGCTCTACCAGCGGCGTCAATCCGCTCATCGGCTTGGGCTTCCGAGAGATCGCCGATGGCGGCAATCCTATCGCCAGTAATTCCAACATCAGCGCGAACGCGGTCGCCGCCAGTCCCGTCGATAACATCGCCACCGGCGATCACCAGATCAAAGCGTTGCGGTTCATCCATGGTCATCAGTCCTGAATACGAAGCGGTTGCGGAGCGTTGGGCAGCGGCACGCCAAAGCGGCGCTGCATCGTGTCCTGGATCAACTCATAACTAGAGCCGTAACGCACGACTTCAAACGTCGATAGATCCAGAAGTGTGGAGGATGCACGATAGGGCCAACATTTCCGCAAACCATGATCGATCACAATATCGGCGACATCCCTGATCTCTGGCTCAATATCAACGGCCTGGAACTTTGTGCCAGCAAGACTGAGGTTGGCGGAAGAGCCAAATAGCGCGTGCCCCGCCTCCCGGCTGCGGCGGGAAATGGCGGCATGAAACGGGCCTGCATTGGTAAGCATGCAGAGCGTGCCATCCTTGGTGCTCATGCTGAGCGCATCAGGCTCCATCGTGGCCAAGATTGGATGATCCATCCGGCATGGGCCGATGACACCAAGCGGCAGGTCATCATCGACCGTAATCGCATCAAACGCGGCCCAGCCTTCATCGGGGAGCACGTACAGCTCCCGCGCGAGATCATTATCGCCGATCATGGCGTTGAACTTGGTTGGCTGGCGCCGCTTGGCATCAAAAATGCGGCGCAGCGCGGCATATGAGCCGCCTATGGCGGAGTATCCGACGTCCATTGGCATGATCGCGACGCCGCCTGATTTCAGCACAGCGAACGCGCGGTCCGCTTCTTGAGCCATAAAAGGGGTTTCTTGGTGCATTCCGAATCAGTCCTTCAAGTAGAGCGCCGCATTGTCCAGGCCAGGATAGCGCCTGCCGCTGCCGCCGTCGCGGCTATCGCGAACGCCAGCGCGTAGGCCTGGCTAAATGCTTGCTCTGGCCCAGCACCCGCCGCAAGCGCTGAAGATTCTGATGCACCGAACAACAATGTCAGCATGGATGCAGCTGCGACGACGCCAATGGTTCGCGTCGCCATTGCCAGGCCGCCCGCAACGCCGCGATCTGATTCTGGCAATCCAGCGGTCACGCCATCCAAATATGCTGTTTGAAAAAACCCGAGACCTATGCCTGCCAAAGCTAAAGTCGCAATGACCTCAGCCAAAGAACTAGCACCATCCACCTGTCCGATCAGAATCAATCCAGCAGCAGCGGTGGCAGCACCCAGTGCAGCAACACTTTGGCTAGACATAGTCTTCAACATCCACCCCGCCATCGCCGCAGCAATAGTCGTGCCAACAGCCCCGCTTGCCAGCGCCAACCCGCCAGTCGCGGCATCAAACCCGGCATACCGTGTCAGGAAAAACGGCGTGAACAGGAGCGGTGTGAAGGAGGCGCTGGAGACCACAATGTTCAATGCATTCAACAGTGCAAACCGGGGACTACGGAACGCATCCAACCTAAGAACAGGATCAGGCGCGCGGTGCTCCGTTCGAATAAATCCAGCGGCTGCAGTGATACCCAGCAACGCAATGATAAGCGCGGCTGCACCTTCCCCGCGCCGAACAAGGCTGAGCGTTGCTGCCAGAGAGATCAGCGCGATCACCAGCAAGAGAGCGCCCAGAATGTCGAACGGCTTGCCTTCGGACGTTTGCGGCTTGTCCTGGGGCAATAGCCAAGAGAGCGCCAGCACCAGTCCCGCCAGCGGGATGCGGAACCAGAATACGCCTTGCCAGCCCAATGCATCTGTCAGCACACCACCGACGACAGGCCCGACCGCACCCGCAGCAGCAAACATCGCTGCGTAATAGCCAATAATTCTGGGCCGCTCTGATTCTGGATAGAGTGATGTTGCAAGCGCTGGACCGCAGGCGATGGCAAGCGCTGTGCCAAGCCCCTGCGCCACTCGCGCTGGCAACAACAACTCAAAACTCGGTGCCATTGAGCATGCAGCAAGGCCCACGCAACTGACCGTCAGGCCAATTTTGAAGATGCGCCGCCGCCCGTAACGGTCGCCCAGCTTTCCGGCAACCAGCATCAAGCTTGAATAGGTCAGTACATAGCAGATGATGATCCATTGGATCATCTCTAGCGGCAAACCAAACGAGCCGACAATTGCCGGGAACGCAATATTGACCGCCGTATCAAGTGGGCCGACAGCGACGCCGAGGCCGACGACTGTCAGCCCGGCAGCAGCCCTGGCACCCCCGGTCGGTGCCTGCGTCAGGGCAGCGTGCCTTCAATAACGTATGTGAGGATTTCAACCGCCTGGCTTGGCTGCTCAATCACAGCCAGCGCCGCACCGTCTACCTCTTTAAGGGCATGGGCGTGGTCGGGGCCGTGCATTACGATCAAGGACTTGCCGAGCGCAGCCGCCATGCCCGCATCGAACGCGGCATTCCACTGCTTATACTTGTCGCCAAAGCGCACGATCACGATGTCCGCCTGCTCAATTTGTCGGCGCGTGCGGATTGCGTTCAGCTTGGCACCCTTATGATCATGCCAGAATTTATTCGGTTCCGCGCCCATGATCGTCACGCCGCAATCGTCCGATGCGTCATGATCCGTCACAGGTGCTGCGAACGAAACATCGAGCCCTTTTGCAGCTACGGCAGATGTGATTTCGTTCCGCCAGTCCGTGTGAATTTCGCCGGAAAGGTATACGCGCCAAGTCATCAGATATTCTCCGTTGGTGTCATTCTGCGGCCGCGACGGTTGCGCCTGCCAGCCATGATTTGATTTCGGCCTTCGCACGCTCTGTCATAAGTCGCCGCCGCTCTACACGGCCTTTGCGACCACGGGGTGCTGCTTCTGTCAGCGGCGGTAGCAGGCCGAAATTCACATTCATGGGTTGGTAGGCGAGTTTGGAAGCGCCCTCCCCCGTCATGTGGCCACCCGTGACATGGGCCAGCATGCACCCGAGCGCAGTCGTATCGGCTGGCGCTGGCAGTGTCTGACCAAGCGCTTCAGCCGCTGCGAACCGGCCAGCAAGTAAGCCAAGGCCTGCACTTTCAACATAGCCCTCAACGCCTGCGATCTGGCCCGCGAAGCGGATATGTGGGCTGCTCTTCAGCCGAAGTTCACCATCCAGCAGTTTGGGGCTTTCGATGAAGGTATTTCGGTGAATGCCACCAAGGCGCGCAAACTCCGCTTTCTCCAAACCGGGAATCATGCGGAAGACATTCGCCTGCGCGCCGTGTCGCAACTTGGTTTGAAAGCCGACGATATTATAGATCGTTCCCTGCAGATTATCCTGCCGGAGCTGCACCACTGCATGGGCGCGCTTGCCAGTGGCAGGGTTGGTAAGGCCAACTGGTTTCATAGGGCCAAACCGCAGAGTTTCCGGCCCGCGCTCCGCCATAACTTCGATGGGAAGGCAGCCTTCGAAATAGGGCGTGTCCTTTTCCCAATCCTGGAACTCAGTCTTATCACCGGTCACCAATGCATGGATGAACGCCTCATACTGCTCCTTATCCATCGGGCAGTTGATATAGTCCGCGCCGTCCCCGCCTGGGCCTTTTTTGTCGTAGCGGGACTGGCGCCAGGCCACGTCCATATTGATGCTGTCGAGATAGACAATCGGCGCAATGGCATCGAAGAATGCAAGTGCATCAGCACCCGTTTCTGCCTGGATTGCTTCCGCCAAAGGTGTGCTTGTCAGTGGGCCGGTCGCGATAATCGTTTGGCCCCAATCTTCGGGCGGCAGGCCGGACACTTCCTCGCGGCGGATTTCGACCAGTGGCTCATCTTCAAGCGCTTTAGTGATCGCGGCTGAGAATACATCCCGGTCCACGGCGAGCGCATCGCCGGCTGGTACTTTCGCCTGTTCCGCGGCCTGCATCATCAAGGAGTTCGCAGCGCGCATTTCCCAATGCAGCAAGCCGACAGCGTTGTGTTCCGAATCGTCAGACCGGAATGAGTTCGAGCACACAAGCTCCGCCAACCCCTCCGTTTGATGTGCCGGGGATGTTTTATGGGGCCGCATTTCATGGATAATCGCCGGAACGCCCGCCCGCGCGAGTTGCCACGCTGCTTCCGTTCCAGCCAGTCCGCCGCCGATGATGTGCACAGGTTTTGTCATGCTCTGATCAATATGATCAGCGCGCTGCTATCACAAGGCCTCAGAACATGAATTAGCCGTGTTAAGCGGCGTTCACGACCAGCATCGCCCGCTTGATCCTTATAATAAACCGGACTTTGGATATAGCCCCGCCAGCGACAATCTCATTCTCACCAATATGCAAACGGGTGGCACCTGCCATGGAGCCCCTGCTGAAAACGCTGATCTCAGCGCCGTTCACTATGGAGCCAAGCCGATCCTGAAGATCAAAAACAACCACATGGCCTTCATCATCCACATCAATCCGCAGATGCCTATCCGCGATGACGCCGCCTTCCCGGAATGGCAGCCCTAGCCGACCCGGCGTTCTTTCTGTCGTCAGGCCAAGTGCCAACCCAATGGTGAACGGGAATTGATCGATGACATGGCCTTTTGGCCCAATAAACCCTTTTGTCTGCGGCGAACCGCCGAGAATGCGAACCTGCTGTAAATCCGGACCACCAACAATGCCCGGTGGAATATTTCCATGCGCCACCGATTTGATGTCACACATGCGTTTGCAGATCATTTTGAGCAGGCTAACCCCAAGACCGTCCTCGCCACCGAACGCCTTAAGGAAGGTTTTCCGGTCTAATGCGGCCAATACGGAATTCTCTACAGCGACTGTTGTTGTAGACCGTGGCACGCCGTTAATGACGCCCATCTCGCCCAAAATCTCACCACGCCCCAATACGGCAACAGGAACGGGGTCTCCGCCAGTGTTATCCGCGCGGCGGACCTCGATCTCTCCGGATTCTACGAAATAGACGCAATCACTGGCTTCACCCACGCTATAAAGGGTATCGCCTTCTTTCAGCAGAATTGTCTGCATCGCAAGTCCGCCTCCGCCAGGGTTTCCATGAGCCCTAATAGAGGACGCCGCCCATCCCTAAGAGCGCGTTAAATGGCGATCAGTCACCCTGTGGATGATTTCAAAATGCGAGAACTTACGCCGCCGCCTCACCTGCCATTGCGCGGCTCAGGCGGAGGGTGAAGCGGACAGGCGACCATTGCCCGCCCGCCACGATCTCATTGTCGCCAGCATGCAGGTTCGCAATAGCGCCAGCTTCAAACCGTTCGAAGGTCGAAATGCGACGCCCGTTGACGACACTGCCAAGCCAGCTTTCAAGATCACGTACAATTAATGCACCATCTGGCCCTGCTTCGATCTGGAAATGGTCTTCGCCAAGCTGGCCCGCAGCCGCCATCGGCAGCCCCAACCGGTTTGGCTTGATTTCAACTGACGTGCTTTCGGACAAGCCAACGACAAACGGCAGGCTTTGGATGACAATGCCCCCCACTCCCAGCAGCGATTGCAGTTCTGGCGATGCGCCAAGCAGGTGCATGCCAGATACGGAACCAGAATGTGCCGGATCACCCGTCACATGGGCCGCTTCAGTCGTAGTGCAAAGCCTGTCACAGATCATGCGGAGAAGCTTTAGGCCAACGCCCTTCTCACCGCCGAACGCTTCCTTGAATTCAGCCGTATCGATCGACGCCAGCGTCAGCGGCGTAGCAGCGACAATCGTTGTTGACCGGACACAATTTCGGACAACGCCCATTTCACCTAGCATTTGGCCTTTACCAAGCGTCGCCACCGTGACTTCCTGATGATCCATCACTCGGCGAACTTCAACCTCGCCAGCCTCAATGAAATACACTTTGTCACTGATGTCGCCAGCGCGGTAGAGCACCTCACCCGCCTGCAGTTTGATTGTCTGCATCGCCTGAATATCCCGCAATAAAACTGGACTTCAGTCTAAGCGATCCATCGCTAAGGCGGCGTTAAGGGGATACTCTGCTTGGCTGTCTTACGTACGCCCGTTGCCACCCAATACCAGAGCGCTGCAACGCACTGTAACGCGAGGACAGCGCCAAATATCACCGCGTATGCCTCTGCCGGCCGCTGACCATCTTCCATTGGCCAACTTTCCAACGCCGAACCGATGCCGAACTGAAGACCAGCTGCCATTGCAAACAGCATTAAATTGAGCGCGGTATTAGCGCGTCCCGCGAGCGCTGGTCCAAAATGCTCCGCCAAATGCGCGTTCGCCAATACGCCAAGCTGCCCCGTCAGCGCGAATGTCAGCCATAGCGCCCAGGTCCACTCGACATAGCCCATGACAATAAAGAACTGGCAGACCAGAAACGCAGCCAGCGCAAAATGCATAACAAACAGCGGGCCTTTGCCGCGCCGGCGGGCGAAATCTGCGGCTGCACCCCCGCCCAGTATCCCAGCCAGGAAGGCGACTGCCATGCCGGTCAGCACTGTTGCGACGCCATCCCGACCAAGACCAGCCACATCGGCTAACCAAGGTGCGGCCCACAGCGTCTGCAAGGCAATGTGCGCGCCGCCTGTTACGACGACATAAGGCGCAATTCGCCAGAACTCGAACGAGCTATAGACCTGCGCCAGACCGCCAAGCGCTTGGCCGAGCGTCGTCCCTTCTTCCGCCTCACCCCGGCGCGGAACGGCCAGAAAAATGAAGCACGCTGCGAGCGCCGTCACGACGGCCAGCATGAAGAACAAACCACGCCAGCCCAGGATTTCAGCCGTGACATAGGCCGGATATGAGGCCGCCAGCACGCCAACGCCGCCAAAGGCCATCACCCATGAATTCAGCAGTGGAATGCGGCCCGCTGGTGCAAAAATGGCGACGGCTTTGAAGCTGGCCATCAATCCACCAGCAAAACCCAGGCCGATCATGCCGCGCGCCAGCACCAGAACGGTTTCATTCTGCGCGAACCCGAATAGCGCCGCTCCAGCCGCTGCAACCAACAGCAATGCGGCTTGCACTCGGCGCGGGCCGTATTTGTCGAGCAAGATCCCAAGGGATGGCTGGAATGCAGCGAATGCGATCAGGTAAGCAGCCGTTAGCAGCCCAAGGCCTTCTGTGGTGAGGCCGACATCACGGATTAGATCGGGCGCGACGACAGCATTCACCGCACGGAAAAGGTACGAAAGGAAATAACCGCAGCCGAACGGCAATAAGACCGTCGCCGCTATCCGGCCAAGCGACAATTGGGGATGGTTCATGGTATGATGTCGCCCTTAATAGCGCTTCGTAACGCCGCCGCGCCCGCCCGTGTTCAGGCGATCTGCAAATTCAGGCGCGAGCGGCCTGCCGTTTGGAATATTCAGCCAGAGGCGGAGCAATAACCGCCGCTCCTCCGGCATATCCCAATCCACATATCCGCCCCGGCTGTGCAGGGTCGTGTGATTATTCAGAAGCTGAATGTCACCGGGCTCGAACGCCATTGGCAGCAACAGGTCTTCTGACAGCGCCAAATCTTCAACCAAGGTGATCGCTTCGATCTGCGCTGGCGTTAGAGTGATCCCAAGCTTCCCTGCACCCAGTTCGATCTGCTGCTTGTTAAAACGGCAGGAGAGCAAGCCTTCAAACCAGCTATAAACCGGCACCTGATTCTGCGTCAGCTCATCCGCCGTGCGGCCTTTGCCAACAAGATCATAGCGGAAGCCTTCCATCAACGGTGCCAGCAAGTCTGGCCGTTCCGTCAAAATGCGGTTGTAGACGCTGATGGACGAGGCGATCCAACTCTCCCCGCCCTCTTTGGCTGGGCGGACACAGAGCAATCCCACCACATCCGCTGAATCCGAATGCGGTGCAAGAAATGCGTTGGTGCGATGACCGCGCACGCCTTCCTCATAATAGCCGCCCTTGGCGTATTTTCCGCTTTCCATATCCGTGACACGGCCCAGCATATCGCCCTGGCTGTTCTGAGAAATCACCTGGCCCAGATGCGCGCCGAGCCCCCAATAGAGCAGCGACAAGTGATCCAGCCCATAATTGGCAACATCCAATCCGCGTAGCAATACGAAGCCGCGGCCATATTCAATGTCTTCCAGCAAACGCTTCAGCTTTGGCCCAAGCGATGGAAGCGGAAAGTCATCCTGGCCGAATTCAAGTGGCCCCAATCCACGCGCCGCTAGATCCGCGGTCGCGCGCTCCAATTCACCTAAGTCAGTTGGCGTGAAATGGAAAATCCAGGACTGATCCTGCTCCATTTCTGGGCGGGTCCATGCGGATGGGCCAGTGGCGATGGGTGGAAGCGTCGTCGGCATTGATTTCACGGGCCTTAGAAGTTTGGCACCCTCGCAATGTAGCGGAGGGCTGCCCCGAAGGGAAAGCGCATTACGGAATAGCATTTTCCGGGGTATGGCCAGCGAAGATGGCCTTCAATCCCGCAACCAATGCGTTCGCCATAGCCACCCGGGTCTCCACCGTAGAGCTGCCGATATGCGGAAGCATAAACACGTTCGGCAGGTCCATGTAACGAAGATCAAACGCTGGTTCGCCCGCAAGGACATCAAGCCCGGCCGCATAGATCCGCCCGTCCTGGAGCGCAGGGATCAGCGCGTTATCATCAATGATGTCGCCGCGCCCAACGTTCAAAACAACCGCAGTCGGGCGCATCAGCGCAATGCGCTGGTCGTTCAGGAAATGATGGGTTTCGGGTGTGAGGGGGCTGGCAAGCAGCAACACATCGATCTCTGCCAGAAACGCATCTGCATCAGCAATAAAGCGGGCACCATCCTCAATCTCCGGCGCTAAGCGGCGGCGGTTATGGTAGGCGATGGTCATGCCGAACGCCCGCGCCCGCGCTGCTGCAGCAAGCCCGATCCGCCCCATGCCGAATACCCCAAACGTCTTGCCCGCAAGGCCTTGGCCAATGAGTTGGCGTGAATGCCAGCCACCCCATTCACCGGAGCGAATAAGCTTGATCGATTCTGTCGCCCGGCGCGTGGCCCCCATCATCAGCAGAATCGCAGTGTCGGCAACGGCGTCTGTCAGCACATCGGGCGTAAAAAGCGCTGCCCTGCCACTCGCCTTGATCGCCGGCACATCCAGATGATCCATACCGACAGAATAGGTGCCAACGGCGCGGATAGAGCCTGGCAGCGCCTTGACCACATCCCCCTTCACCTGGATCGGTGGGGTCACGATCAGCGCTTCCGTACCATTTAACACCGCCAAGTCACGCGGCAGCGCGCCCTCGAGAAATGTTGTGTCGAATGCGGCCTGGAATGCAGCTTCTGCCGCTTCCGGCAGCCGGAACGCGACCGTGATGGCGTGTCGGTCAGCCACGCGCACCTACCATCACCAAGCCAGCGCTGGCATGAAAAAATCTGGTGCGGGGTGCTGTTCTTCCTTCGCTTTGGCGATAACCGCTTCAGGCTTAGGATCAGGGGTGCCGAAGCCATCCACATAAATGCCAGATGCCAGAAATAGCGCATCGCACCCAGCAGCCTTGGCACCTGCAACATCTGTGCGGATCGCATCGCCAATGCCAAGGACACGCTTTGGTTCCGGCATCCCCAATGTCTCAAAACACATGGCATAGACCGAGGGGTAGGGCTTGCCGTGATACGCAACATCGCCGCCAAGCGCTTCGTAGCGTTGTGCGATAAGGCCAGCACAGATCGTAAGATCATCGCCGATATGCACGACCAGATCAGGGTTGGCGCAAACCATGGGTAGTTTGAATTTCAGCGCTTCCTGCAGTCTGTCTTCGTAATCATCCAGAACGTCCGCATTGTCATAAGTGCCGGTGTTTACGATGAAATCGGCTTCTGAAAGCTTGGTCACGAGTTCGAGCCCAGCATCCTGGCGCACAGAATCGTCGCGGTCCGGCCCCAGGTGATAGCAACGCCGCCCTAGCGCCTTGTGCCAAGCGTCTGACGGGCTGGATAGCGCACGCCATGTTGCTTCACCGGATGTAACAACATGTTGATACACATCGCGCGGCACGCCCATCTCATCCAGGCGCTTCACGATGGCAGACACCCGCCTTGGGCCATTCGATAGCAAGCATACGGTGACGCCTGCTGCAGTCGCGCGGCTCAGCGCATCCACAGCTGCTGGAAACGGCTCCACACCATTGTGGACGCAGCCCCATAGGTCCACCAGGAGCGCATCATAATTGCCGATAATGGCGCCAAGGCCAGAGAGACGTTGCGTCATGGTTCGTCCTAACTGTTTCTATGCGCGGCATGGGCACCGGCGGCGCGGCCAAATACAGCCCCGCGCATGACCGATGTAGAGCCGGTATAGGTTCTGAAATAAACCCCCGATGTTTCGCCAGCGGCATAAAGCCCCGGAATTGGCTGGCCGTCATGGTCAAGCACGCGGGCGGACGCATCGATTTTCAATCCGCCGAATGTGAAGCACGTGGCAGCAATAATTGGCCATGCGCGAAACGGCCCCTGCGTTAAGGGCCGCGCCCAATGGCTGCGACGCGGGCTCACGCCGGATGTCGCCAATCCATCCGGGCGAAGCGGATCGAATCGCCCATCAACTGGGCAAGCGTTATTGAATGTCGCAATCGTCTCCGCCGCCTGCCCTGCATCAATATCAAGCTGGGCCAGCAAGCCATCAAGCGTATCCGCTTCAAAAGCTGGCTGGTCGGTGCGGATGGCTTTTTGCCAATTCGGAATATCCTCCACCGCGCCATCCAATATGCACCAGGCAAGGCCTTGGGATTGCTGAAGGATATCCCGTGCCGTCGTTTCGTATGTTGCGTCCACAGTTGCGGGTGCCTCATCAGTGAAGCGACGGCCTTCGCGGTTCAAAAGAACGCCATAGGTGTAGATCAGCACCACCGGCTCCGCCTCGCCTGAACGCGGATCAACCGGCTGGGCGTGGAAGCTGCCGAAATCACCGCCGGGGGCAGCACCGGCGGATAAGCCCATCACCACCCCTTCGCCACGATTGTAGTAACCGCCCCGTGCAATCGGGCGGGTCCATTGGGCGGCAGGGCCGATATAGCGGGTCATCATTTCCGCATTGCCCTGGAATCCGCCTGTTGCCAGCACGACATTCGGCGCACGCAACGCCTCCCGCTCACCGCCGATGGGTTTGACAATCAAACCTTCGATCCCGCCATCCCGGCGACGCAACAGGGATTCGGCTGTGGTTTCGAACCGATAATCGATCCGATCTGCCATCGCCTCAGCCTTCGTGGCCAGCGCTTCAACAATGGCCCGACCGCCACCCACGGGGCTCATCCGTGTCGTGGATTCGGTGATGAAATAGTTTGGTAGGAAATCAAACGATAGGCCGTGGCTTTCAAGCCAGGCCAACGCGTCCGGCGCACCATCGGCCCAGGCACCGATTAATTCCGGGTCCAGGCCAGGACTGGCGCGGAGGATTGCGGGCCAGTCCTCAGGCGTCCTGATCCAGTCCTTCGTGATCTCTGGATCGTGCCACCCGGCGGCATTCCCCGCCAGCGCATCCGCGAAATCTTCTGAGACCTCATTCTTTGACTGCATGCGCCAGAAGGATTCGGTGTAGCGGGTATTGCCGCCGCGTTCTTCCCTGGGCGCGCGCTCCAAAAGGGCGACATTGGCCCCAGCCTCAGCTGCGGTAAGCGCCGCCGACAGCCCAGCAACGCCAGACCCGGCTACGATGACATCATAGGATCGTCCCATGGATACGGAACCAGCCTATCCGGCAACATTCGCCCGGCGGAGCGGCACGCCAAATTCCCGCTGACAAATCTCAGCCAGTTTCGCGACACCTTCCCGGATTTCCTGATGGCTGGTGTTCGCAAAGCAAAGCCGCATGCGGTTGGCACCGTAAGTATCGTCCGTTGCCCATTCGCGCCCCGGGTTGATCGCAATGCCTTCCGCTCCGGCTGCCTTGAATAGCTTTGAGGTATCAACCTCCTTCGGCAGCGTCACCCACAGGAAAATTCCGGCTTCCGGCTTTGGGAATTCCGCTGCTTCGCCAAAGTTCGCTTCTAGCGCCTCAACCAACACATCCGCTTTGCCTTTCAGCATCACGTTAAGCTCATCCACATGGGCGTCGAATGCCTCGGGGATATATCCCGCCAACGCCATCTGCTCGATAGCGCCGCTGCCAGCATCGTTTTTCAGCGGCAGAATGCGACTCATGACCTCCCAATCCGCCACCAGATACCCAACGCGCAAAGCGGGGGCGATGGACTTGGAGAATGAGCCGCAATAGACGACCCGGCCATCTTCATCCAGCGCCCGGAAGGCTGGTGGACGCCCGCCCTCAAAGATCAGGTCGGCGTAGCAATCATCTTCAAAAATCGCCAGATCGTGCGCCTTAGCAATGCTCAAAATTTCCCGGCGACGCTCTACAGGCATGACGCTTGCTGACGGGTTCTGCACGGTTGGTATGAGGTAGAGATATTTAACACGCTGGCCCGCCGCCTTGCAGGCTGCCAGTGCCGCTTCAAGCTTGGCTGGGATCATACCGTCATCATCAAGCTCCACCCCGACATAATCGGCACCCATGCCCCTGATCCGCGTGAGCGCGCCGCCATAGCAAGCTTGTTCGACGATCACGATATCGCCCGGCTCTAAGAACAGAGCATTCACCAAGTCCATGGCCTGCAGCGAACCGGATGTAACCAGGACCTGGTCTGGCGTCGTCGCCATCTGGGTCCGCCGTTGCAGCATGTCCGCAATGGCTTCACGAAACGGCAGATAGCCCTGGGGACCGCTGGTCAGGCCATAGGTAGCGAGTGTGTTGCCCTCTGCTTTCAGCGCAGCCGCAACAGCATCCGCCAATGGGCCGGCCGGCACTGTGTCGCCATCAATATTTCCGCCAACGAAATTATAGGTCGGGAAGGCTTTCCACGCTGTCGCGGGTGCGGGCGGATTGCTGCGGAATGATTGGCTGATGTCGAATGGCATTGGGCACGGTCCTTGAGCGAGGTCAGAATACGCTTGTCAGCATAAGCGCCCTGACCTTCCACGCAAAGCCGCTCACATGCACGTGATCAGACCTTAGAAATTTGTTAATGCGCCCTTGCAACGGCCATCAGGCACACCACGTTTGTGTGACGAAACGCACATTCTGCAAACATTTACGTCTGAAAAGGAATTAGTCCCATGAGCGCCCAGCTCGCAAAAGCTCAAGCGTCCGTTCGTCGGGTCCGCCGCAACTTTGATGTGGACGCCGTCACCATTTGGCTCGGCGTTATGGGCCTGTATGTGGCGATTACTGCGGTATTCCTGATCGGCCATTCAGCCTAATCAGCCGCCACCGCAGGTGCTGTTTTAGTGCGGCGCTTGCGCTCTGTCGCTGACTTGAGCTGACCACACGCGGCCTGAATATCTTCACCACGTGGCGTGCGGACTGGGCTTGGATAGCCAGCATCCATCATAATGTTGGCAAACCGCTGGATGCGCTCATCCGTAGACCGCTCAAACTCTGCGCCTGGCCACTTATTAAACGGTATCAGATTTATCTTGGACGGGATGTCTTTCAGCATGCGTGCCAGGGCGTGCGCATGCTCGTCCAGATCATTCACATCCTTGAGCATCACATATTCAAACGTGATCCGCCGCGCGTTATTAAGTGTCGGATAATCACGGCAGGCCTGGATCAACTGCTCAATCGGGTATTTCCGGTTGATAGGAACGATTCGGTCCCTGATTTCATCATTGGTAGCATGCAGGGAGATCGCCAAGTTCACACCGATTTCTGAGCCTGCGCGCTCAATCATCGGCACCACGCCAGCGGTAGAGAGCGTAATTCGCCGACGGGACAACCCAAGGCCCGTATCGCTCATCGCCGTCAGCAGGGCCTTCTTGACGTTTTCAAAATTATAAAGCGGCTCCCCCATTCCCATCATCACGATATTGGTGAGTTTCCGGTCTGGCCTGGGTGCTGGCCAGTCATTGAGTGCGTCTTTGGCTGTAAGGATCTGGCCCAGAATTTCTGCCGCTGTCAGATTGCGCACCAGCATCTGTGTGCCTGTATGGCAGAACCGGCAATTCAGCGTGCACCCAACCTGGGATGAAACGCACAGCGTTCCCCGGTCTTTCTCGGGGATATACACAGTCTCAACCTGCGAACCATCCTCCAGCTTAAACAGCCATTTCGTCGTGCCGTCTTTAGAAACTTCCGTCGTGGAAGCTTCCAAACGCCCCAGCGAAAAGCGTTCAGCCAAATCAACACGTAGCGTCTTGGCCAAAGTGGTCATGGACGCGAAATCAGGTGCTCCCAGGCGATACATCTGCTGCCAGAGCTGGCCCAAGCGAAATGAACGCAGGTTCAGCGGTGCCAGAGTTTCCTCCAGCTCCGCCAAATCAAGACCAATCAGATTGGTCTTTGCCGTCTGGTCCGGCGCAATCGCTATACTGTCCATCATCGCTCTTTGCTCATTACCTTGAAGGGCAAGCCCGTGCGGTCGCTTTTAGTGCAGCCGTGACGCCGCGCAGTGAGAATTCATCAACCGTGCGGGTGCCCCGTGCAGACGTGCCCAATAGTTCCAGCGTCGCCCCGCCGCGCATGGCGTTCACGAGTTTGCGATTATCCTTCTTGCGCGGCCATGCGACTTCACCCGCACCTTCCGCGACGAAGCGTCGCTTACCGACACGGAACTCCGGGCGGCTGCCCTTTTGGTATTGATAGCCTGCAATCGCGCTGGCCTCATCATACACCTTATCCGCAGGCCGACGGGCGATCATCAACAGAACGGGGTCACGCTTAGAATATTTGCCCTCAGATTTCTTCGGCGAGCTCACAGCATAGCACACCTTGCCGCCGCCGTCTGACGCAACAAACGCCTCCCAATCCCTGAATTGCCCTAGTGATTTCGGTTCTGCAGCTGATGCAGCGCCGGATATAAGCAGGGATACAAGGGCGACGGCAGTACTGATTCGCAGGCTTCGCATTGTCGAATTCCGTCCACTTCTATTCAGTTTTATGTTCGGGCGACGGGCTGCTTATATAATAGCGAAGCCCAGCGCCGCCAGGGTCCGCCGCCATTTTCCCTGACGCTGACACCAATAAGGCGTAAGAATGTGGCGATTTCTGGTTATTCCAACAGCCACAACGCTTGCATCCCGCTGGCTGATATGTATAAAGGCCGCTTGATCGCTGGGACCGCCCGCAATCTACAGCGCGGGGGGCTGCCCGGCGCTATGTTTTTCCAACAGCGCGTAGGTGCTAACCGGCCATGCCGTATTATGAGAACGTGTTCATTGGACGACAGGATCTGTCGTCCGCGCAAGTCGAAGCGCTAACGGACAGCTATGCCGCCATTATTGAAGAGCAGGGTGGCAAAGTCCTGAAGCGGGAACATTGGGGCCTTAAGTCCCTGGCTTATCGGATCAAGAAGAACCGTAAAGGCCATTATGTGATGCTCGATGTAGAGGCCGAATGGCCCGCATTGGCTGAAGTTGAGCGCCAGATGCGCCTCAGCGAAGATATCATTCGCTTCCTCACCGTGCGCGTTGAAGAAGTAACCGAAGAACCCTCCCCCATGATGACCCGCCGGGACCGCGATGAACGTCGCCCGCGCCGGGATGATCGCGGCGGCGACAGGGGTGGTGATAGTGGCGGTGACCGCGGTGGTCGTGATGACCGTCCGCCGCGCCGCGAAGAAAATAGCGAAGCTGCACCGGCTGCAGCTGGAGGAACTGAATAATGGCTATGGGCGCTGCAGGCGGCGGTCGTCGTCCTTTTTTCCGTCGCAAGAAATCTTGCCCTTTCTCTGGCCCGAACGCGCCTGCGATTGATTATCGCGATGTGCGCTTGCTGCAACGGTTCTTGACCGACCGCGGCAAAATCGTGCCGAGCCGCATTTCCGCTGTCTCAGCCAAGAAGCAGCGCGCCCTCGCCCAAGCGATCAAGCGCGCACGTCATCTTGGCCTGCTGCCTTACCTGATCCGCTAGCCCAGGAGGTTCTGACCAATGGATGTTATCCTGCTTGAGCGGGTCGAGAGTCTCGGCCAAATGGGCGAAGTCGTCACCGTAAAGAACGGTTACGCTCGCAACTACTTACTGCCGCAGAAAAAAGCCTTGCGCGCCTCTAAAGAAAGCCTTGTGTATTTTGAAACACAGAAGGCTCAGCTTGAAGCGCAGAACCTGCAGCGGAAATCTGAAGCTGAAACCGTCGGCGAGAGCATGGCGGGTATGATCGTAGTCCTGATTCGTCAGGCCGGTGATACGGGTCAGCTTTATGGGTCTGTTTCAAGCCGTGACGTCTCTGAAGCTGTGACAGAGGCTGGCTCCACGGTTGATCGCCGTCAGGTATTGCTTGAAAAGCCGATCAAAGAGCTTGGCATGCACGAAATTAGCCTGCGCCTCCACCCGGAAGTCGATATTGGGATCACGGTGAATGTCGCGCGCAGCGTCGACGAAGCCGAAGCACAGGCACGTGGCGAAAACGTACTGACGCGCGCTGATGAATTCGAATTCGACGATGAAGATGACGCAGAACTCGACGCACTCTTGGGCGAGGCCCCAGACCGTGACGGCGATCTGGAAGACACAGCCAGTGACGAAGGCGAGAAGGCAGACTAGGCCTCTCACCAGCCTCCTAGGCGATTCTGCAAAGCCCGGTTCCGCAATGATTTGCGGGCCGGGCTTTTTGCTGTTTTGAGCATTCATCCGCGCGAGCCGAATCAGGCGCAAAAAGCGAATTCGCGCCTCAACAGCCTCTCAATAAAGGCTTGCAGCAAAATATTGATTTTATTTGGGAAAGTGGTGAGCGCGCAGGGACTCGAACCCTGGACCGACGGATTAAAAGTCCGTTGCTCTACCAACTGAGCTACACGCTCTGACGCCTTGAATCGGGGCCAGCGGAGCGCACCCTATGGGTGGCGGCGGCGCGGGTCAAGATGCATTTTTCACTCAATTCAAAATCA
Organism: uncultured Alphaproteobacteria bacterium; assembly: GCA_938083135.1. Lineage (GTDB taxonomy): Bacteria > Pseudomonadota > Alphaproteobacteria > Bin95 > Bin95 > VMCJ01. The sequence continues at coordinate 36,894 of CALLKY010000041.1, forward strand.
GGTCCAAAGCGTTCAGATTGCCGCAGTGGGCGCACAGAAAATCACCCAGTTTCTGGTATCTCTCAGACACCCAAACCCGATAGCGTGATCAGGATACCCACCCTTGCCCTACCTCCAGAACCTTTGCGCGATCGCTGGTGTCTAGAGCATATTCGGCTCAGTCCACCACCGCAGCGCCACTTGGTCCTGTTAGATGGAACGAGAGCGCAGCCTCTCCCTCAACAACATCTGCCAGGTGGCCGACCTGCAGCGTATCAAGCGCCTGGCGGCAGGACGCAGGGTCTGGATGGCTGATTTGCACCTTATCTAGGCGAACCCCCAAATCCTGCTGCGCTGCGCTTGGGTGCGGCCCTGGGGACCATTCAATGAATGCCGGCAGAAGACCGCCCCAAGGCAAGTGGCCGTCAGCCGGCACCGTCAAACGCCAGGAGCGGTCGCCACGGGTGAAATGGACGACCTCACCGAGGTCAACAGGACTGGCTGCAACAACCGCGTCGAGGTCATCGGTACCAACAACCCAGCATAAAGCCCGCGCGCGCACGGCCGGGCGGCGGGGCACCTGGGTCAATCGCGAGGATCTCAAGAAACGATTCGGCCCCAGCCTGCATCACACAGTTATGGGTCCCCATGGTGTCATGCTTGCCACCACGGGGCGTCTCTACGCCGAGCAACTTCTGCACCGCGTTGACACCCGCTTCAAGCGACGCTGCGCCGATGCCAAAATGGTCAATCTAATTGTTCATCACCAACCTCAAAGTTTGTATCCATACGAATCAAGCTACAGGTTAGCAGCGGGCGCGAACAGAAATTTGAAGTGTGGCAATGAAATAGCAGACGCGTGCAGAAGCATCAGCCGATTGGTAACAAGGATCCGGGCAAAGGCGCGAGTTCGCCTCAGTAAGCCTTAGATGCAGCCCCTGCCTCAACCTTGCCACCGCCATTGAGGCGTGCGGCCAATGCAGCTTTGACATGAGGCGGCACAAACGTCGTGATGTCACCGTTGAGCGCAGCAATCTCTTTCACGAAACGCGATGAGATATATTGGCACCGCTCGGACGCCATCAAAAACACTGTCTCGATAGAATTATCGAGGCGGCTGTTCATGCCCGTCATCTGGAATTCGTAGTCAAAGTCCGACACGGCACGCAGCCCACGGACAATGACATTGGCGCCGACATCTTTGGCGTAGTGAACCAGCAGGCCTTCCATTGTCTGGACCGTAATTCGATTCGCAAGGTCGCGGTCCTCAAGACCGGCAATCCACTCCTCTACCATCGCCACCCGGTCATCAATACCGAACAGCGGGCCTTTGCCTGCGTTGATCGCGACGCCGACAACCAGTTCTTCCACCACCCGCGCGCCGCGCAGGATGATGTCGAAATGCCCATTCGTCGGCGGGTCAAAAGTGCCTGGATACAGGCCGACCACCCTCGCCATAGTCTCTTGCTCCTATTCGGAAGCGTCGTTGCCACCCTCATCCGGGCCAACATCCGCCGCTCCATCTTCATCCATGTCTTCGTCGCCGGAGCCATCGTCATTCAGTCGTGTGACGCTGACAACCCGGTCCCCCTCAGACACATTGAAGATTTTTACGCCCCGCGTCGAGCGGCGCGCCATACGCACGCCACCCACTGGGCAGCGGATCAATTGACCACCATTGGTGACCAGCACGAGACCGTCCGAATCCTCGACCGGAAAGGCACCGACAACTTCAACGTCGCCGTCCGCCAAGCCCATCAATTCAATGCCTTTACCGCCGCGTTTCGTAACCCGGTAATCATAGGCGGAGGTGCGCTTGCCAAGACCGTTGTCGGCGAGGGTGAGGATAAATTGTTCACCGTTCTGGTATTCCTCGAAGATTTCCGGCGGCAGCCCGCCCTCTTCCATCTCCTCACCCCGACGCAGCGCCGTTGACTGCTTGAGATAGAGATCGCGCTCCGCTGTCTCGAATTCCGCACCGCCGAGGATCGACATGGAGATCACACGATCGCCCTTGGCCAGATCAATACCCCGGTTACCCGTTGAATTACGGCCAGCGAATACGCGAACGTCCTCAACGGAGAAGCGGATGCAGCGGGCCTTCGCCGTTGCCAGCAACACATGATGGCCTGGCTCACAAATCTCGACGCCAATCAGCGAATCGTCCTCACCAAGTTTCATGGCGATCTTGCCGTTCGACATGACGTTCGAGAAATCAGACAGCAGGTTCCGTCGGACATTGCCGGAGCGGGTGGCGAACATCACGTTCATCTGCTCCCACTCAGCCGGATCTTCCGGCAGTGGCAGGACGGCGGAAATCGTTTCGCCTTCTTGCAACGGCAGCAATTGCACCAATGGGCGCCCGCGTGATTGCGGGGAGCCAAGCGGCAATTTGTAGACCTTTAGCTTGTAGGCAATGCCACGGGTCGTGAAGAACAGCACTGGCGCATGGGTGGACGCGGCAAATACGTCACGCACGACATCTTCATCCCGCGTCGCCATGCCAGAGCGGCCTTTGCCGCCGCGGCGCTGTGACCGGTAGTCGGACAGCGCCGTGCGCTTCACATAGCCATTGGCCGAAACTGTAACGACCATTTCTTCGCGCTGAATCAGGTCCTCATCATCTTGGTCCGCATCAGCGGCTTCAAGCATGGTGCGGCGCGGAACAGCGAACCGCTCCTTCACCGTCAGCAGCTCTTTCCGCATCAACTCATAAAGTTTTTCGCGGGAGCCCAAAATTTCAAGATATTCGCGAATCTTGCCAGCAGTCTCATCCAATTCATCTTGGATTTTGTCTTGCTCAAGGCCAGTCAGGCGGTGCAAGCGGAGGTCCAAGATCGCACGCGCTTGAATTTCAGACAGCGTGTAACCACCGTCTGTCAGGGCACCGGAAGCACTATCACCGACAAGTTCGATCAGTGGCGCGATATCGCCAGCAGGCCATGCACGCGCCATCAACGCCGCACGGGCTTCAGTGGGATCAGGGGCAGCGCGAATAAGTGCAATCACGTCGTCAATATTGGCGACAGCGACGACGAGGCCGAGCAACACATGGCCCCGGTCCCTGGCTTTTGCCAATTCATGCTGCGTGCGCCTGGCGATCACTTCCTCGCGGAAGGTGACGAAGGCGTCCAACACGGCTTTCAGCGACAGTAGCTCAGGCCGGCCACCGTTCAGCGCCAACATATTGACGCCAAAGCTCGTCTGCAGGGCTGTGTGGCGGTAAAGCTGGTTCAGCACCACTTCCGCATTGGCGTCCCGCTTGAGGTCGACAACGATCCGCACGCCATGGCGATCCGACTCGTCGCGCAGCTCAGAAATGCCCTCAACCATTTTCGCGGCAAAGACTTCTGCGATGCGTTCAACCAGGCGGGATTTATTAACTTGATAGGGAATCTCGTGGATCAAAATTGCGTTGCGGCGAAGGTCAATCTCCGCCTTAGCCCGTGTCACGATCGATCCGCGTCCTGTCGCGTAGGCAGAGCGAATGCCGCCGCGGCCCATGATCGTGGCACCCGTCGGGAAGTCCGGCCCTGGAATAATTTCCAGCAGCGCTTCCATATCAATGTCGGGGTTATCAATTACGGCCAGCGCCGCATCAATCACTTCGCCCAAGTTATGCGGCGGAATATTCGTCGCCATACCAACGGCAATGCCGCCGGCACCATTCACCAGCAGATGCGGGAATTCGGCTGGCAGGACAACAGGTTCGCTGTCGGACTCATCGTAGTTTGGCTGGAAATCGACCGTGCTTTTGTCGATGTCAGCGATCAGCGCTTCAGATGCGTTGGCAAGCCGGGCTTCCGTGTAGCGCATGGCTGCTGGCGGATCGCCATCCATGGAGCCAAAATTGCCTTGGCCGGAAATCAACGGCAGGCTCATGGAGAAGTCCTGCGCCATCCGAACCAGCGCGTCATAAATCGCCGAGTCGCCGTGCGGATGGTACTTACCCATCACGTCACCGACGATACGGGCTGACTTTCGGAATGGACGATTCCAATCGTATCCGCCCTCGCGCATCGCATAGAGAATGCGGCGATGAACTGGCTTCAAACCATCCCTGACATCGGGGATCGCGCGGGCGACAATCACGCTCATCGCATAGTCGAGGTATGAGCGCTGCATCTCCTCTTCGATGGAGACGGATTGAATGTCATCTGACCGTGGCGGCGACGTATCGGACACCAGGATTCTCCTAATAAAATGGCGGCTTTACGAGCCGCCTGATTCGTCAAAAACTATAGCTGTTTCAAAGGAAAACTGAAACCTTCAGTCGCATGAAATCTCTGTCTATCCGCGCTTATATTCGGCGAGCGAACAAGCTTCGATAACCCGCCCTTCCCGCTTGCGCTCAATCCTGAGCGCGAGGCCGAGTTTTGGCGCATAGGAGACCGTCGCGACTTCGGTCACATCAAACCCGGCAGCGGCTTCAGAGAGCGCTAGCGGGTTCTGCTGTGCATCCACATATCGGGTGCGCTGTTCTTCAATCTGAACAATTGTGACTTCGCCGAGACCACTCGGCGCAAAGCTGGCGGCGCGGCCTTTGACACGCACGTCATAGCGCCATTCCAGCGGTACTGTTGAGCCGTCGAGCGGCGCTTCAGCATAGTTTGCTGAGATGAGCCCAGGCTTGAGTTCCTGTAGCAAACGCAGTGATCCCGTGAGGCGGCGGAATTTTGCTGCCCCCTGCCCGCTCACCCGCTCCCGATAGAGGGTCGCCGTCGCCAGCTGCCAGGGATAGCGCGATGTCAGCCGGTCACGCCCACCCAGACTTTCTTCAATCCGGTGCTGACCATCGTCGAATCCAGTGAAGCTAAATCGAACGGTTGCTGCATCACCGACAGCGCAGCGGTACATGCCGGTAACGCCGGTTGGATTCACGCGATCGGCAACTGCATCTGCTGGTGCCAGAGGCGAATCGTCCGCCGCAGCAGGCGTTACCGCCAAGCAAAGTGCAGTTAACGCAACGAACCGGAATGTCTGGCGGCCTTGCATAAGCTTAGAACGGAATGTCGTCGTCGAGGTCCATCGGCGCTGCGCGGGTTTCATCCCGGCCGCCACCGCCGCTGCTTGAGCGTTGCTGCCCACCGCCAGAGGATCTCTGTCCCCCGCCGCTGCTGCCGTAATCGTTACCATCACCACCGCCGCTCGAGCTGCCGTAGTCGCCACCGCCGCCGCTGCCGGATTCGCCGTCCTGACGGCCATCCAACATTGTCAACTCGCCACGGAACCGGCCCAATACCACTTCAGTGGAATAGCGATCATTGCCGGACTGGTCTTGCCATTTGCGCGTTTGCAGTTGGCCTTCAATGTAAACCTTGGAGCCTTTGCGTAGAAAGCGCTCCGCCACATCAACGAGATTCTCATTGAAGATGACGACACGATGCCATTCGGTCTGCTCACGGCGTTCGCCGGAGCCGCGATCCCGCCAGCGTTCGGACGTAGCGATAGACAGGCGACCAAATCGACGCCCATCCTGTGTTTGAGTGAATTCAGGGTCACGGCCCAGATTACCAACCAGAATGACCTTATTGACGCTGCCGGACATAGCCTTATCTCCAACCCTGGAACGCGATCGCTCCACAGGGAATCGTTCAAATAATGTTCTGGCTGAAGTGTAACCCTGCTCCCGGGGACGCGCTAGCGGACATTCTTGACTTGTCCACAACGAAGACGCTTGGAACCAGCAGCGTGATCCGTCCATATAACGGGCCGCAAAGGAGCTCTATTGGCATGGCGAAAAAATCCGCCGCGAACGATCAACCATCCAGCCTGAAGACAATCTCTGTCCGGGGCGCGCGGGAACATAACCTGCAGAATGTGGATGTTGATCTTCCACGCGATCAGCTCGTGGTGATCACAGGCCTGTCAGGCTCCGGCAAGTCCAGCCTAGCGTTCGACACCATCTATGCCGAGGGCCAGCGCCGCTATGTAGAAAGCCTGTCCGCCTACGCCCGCCAGTTCCTAGAGCTGATGAGCAAGCCGGATGTAGACTTGATCGAAGGCCTATCGCCCGCGATTTCCATTGAGCAGAAGACCACCAGCCGTAATCCGCGTTCCACCGTCGGCACGGTCACTGAAATTTACGACTATATGCGCCTGCTCTGGGCGCGGACGGGTATTCCGTATTCTCCTGCCACCGGCCTGCCAATTGAGAGCCAGACCATCAGCCAAATGGCAGATCGTGTGCTGGAAATGGATGAAGGCACGCGGCTATTGCTCCTGGCGCCCATCGTGCGCGGTCGCAAAGGCGAATTCCGCAAAGAGCTGGCGGAATTGTCCCGCAAAGGCTTTCAGCGCGTCAAAATCGACGGTGACGTGATGCTGATCGAAGATGCGCCCGCGCTCAAGAAAAACTTCAAGCATGACATTGATGTGGTGGTGGATCGGTTCGTTGTTCGCGCCGATGCGGGCGACCGCCTTGCCGACTCGCTGGAAACGGCGATTGGTCTAACGGACGGCCTCGCTGTCGCTGAAAATGCCGATGACGGCGCACAGACGATTTTCTGCAGTCGCTTCGCCTGCCCTGTCTCTGGCTTTACGATCCCGGAGATTGAGCCGCGCCTGTTCTCGTTCAACAACCCATTCGGCGCATGCCCAGCCTGCGACGGCCTTGGCGTTGAGCAGCATTGCGACCCGCAGCTCATTATTCCAAACCCATTGCTGAGCCTGAAAGATGGCGCGGTGGCACCCTGGTCCGGCTCCAGCTCCTCTTATTATGAGCAAACGCTGGAAGGCATCTGTCGGCACTATAAGCAGTCCATGAAAACACCTTTTGGCGAATTGCCGGAAGATATGCGGGACACCGTCCTCTATGGCTCCGGCTTAACGCCTATCGCAATTAAATATGATGACGGCCTACGCTCATACAAAGTAGAGAAGCCGTTTGAGGGTGTTGCGAACAATCTGGAGCGCCGCTTCAGCGAGACTGATAGCGCCTGGGCGCGCGAAGAGATTTCCAAATATATGTCAGCCGCGCCCTGCCACGTCTGCGATGGCAAGCGCCTGAAGCCCGAGGCGTTGGCTGTAAAGGTCGCGATGGAAGATATTTCTGGTGTCGCCACTCTTTCTGTACTCGCGGCCCGTGACTGGTTTAAGGCACTGCCGGAGAGCCTCAATCAGAAGCAACTTGAGATCGGTGAGCGCATTCTTCGGGAGATCAACGACAGGCTGGGCTTTTTGGTTGATGTTGGCCTAGGGTACCTCACGCTTTCCCGTGGGTCTGGCACTTTGTCCGGCGGTGAAAGCCAGCGCATCCGCCTTGCATCCCAGATCGGTTCTGGACTGACAGGCGTTCTGTATGTGTTGGATGAGCCATCCATTGGCCTGCATCAAAAAGACAATGAGCGCCTGCTTGGCACGCTGACGCGGCTGCGTGATCTGGGCAATACGGTCATTGTTGTTGAGCATGATGAGGATGCCATCCGGCAAGCGGACTATGTGGTCGATATGGGACCAGCCGCTGGGATCCATGGCGGCCATGTCGTTGCCTTCGGAACGCCGGAAGACATCATGGCCTCGCCGGATAGCCTGACAGGGCAATACCTGACGGGGATGAAACAGATTCCAGTCCCGAACAAGCGCCGCAAAGGCAATGGCAAAGCGCTGAAGGTGGTGGGCGCTAGCGGCAATAACCTGAAAAACGTCAACGCGACATTCCCGCTTGGCGTTCTGACCTGCGTCACAGGCGTTTCAGGGGGTGGCAAGTCGTCCTTAGTGGTGGACACACTCTACAAAGCACTGGCCCGCAGGGTTATGGGCTCCCGGGCTGCACCGGCCCCCCATGATGATATCAAGGGCGTTGAATATCTCGACAAGGTTATTGATATCGACCAGTCGCCGATTGGCCGCACACCACGCTCTAACCCTGCAACCTATACCGGCGCATTCACACCGATCCGCGATTGGTTCGCGGGACTGCCCGAAGCCAAAACGCGCGGCTATAAGCCGGGTCGCTTCAGCTTTAATGTGAAAGGCGGGCGCTGCGAAGCCTGCCAGGGCGACGGCGTTATCAAAATTGAGATGCACTTCCTGCCCGATGTCTATGTCGAATGCGATGTGTGCAAAGGCAAACGCTATAATCGGGAAACGCTAGAGGTTAAGTATCGCGGTAGGTCCATCGCCGATATACTTGATTTAACAGTAGAAGAAGGTGCCAAAGAATTCAGCGCCGTGCCGTCGATCCGCGACAAGCTGGTGACGCTGGAACGCGTTGGACTTGGCTATGTAAAGATTGGCCAACAGGCGACGACCCTCTCTGGCGGTGAAGCGCAGCGCGTGAAACTGGCCAAGGAACTCTCCAAACGCGCCACCGGACGGACGGTCTATATCCTGGATGAGCCAACAACCGGATTGCACTTTGAGGATGTCCGTAAACTGCTAGAAGTGCTGGCGGCCCTGGTTGACCAGGGGAATACCGTCATCGTCATTGAGCATAATCTGGAAGTCATTAAGACGGCAGATTGGGTGATTGACCTTGGCCCCGAAGGGGGCGATGGCGGTGGCGAGGTTGTGGCATCTGGCACACCGGAAGAGATCGCAGGTGCGGAAGGCAGCTACACCGGCCATTTCCTCTCAGCATATGTGAAACCGAAGAAAAGCCGCAGGAAGTCCGCTTAAATTTTAAGCGCTGGCCTCAATCGCCTCCATGTCATCGTCCGATAAGCCAAAATGGTGGCCAATTTCGTGGATCAGGACATGGGCGACGACGTGGGACAGTGACTCCGCTGTCTCGCACCAGTAATCCAGGATCGGTCGGCGATAGAGAAAAATTCGGTCGAGGTCCTCTGACGCAGCTGCCCCTGATTTTGAGGCTAGATCAACGCCATGATAGAGGCCCATGATGTCAAACGGGCTTTCTAACGCCATCGCCTGCATCACATCTGAGGCCGGAAAGTCTTCAACGATGATCGGGACATGGCGGATCGGGTCCGCAAAATGTGCGGGTAAGCGATCGAGCGCGGTAGCGGCGAGCACTGCGATGTCGTCTAATGATGGCGGAAGGTCGGGATCTGTCATTCTGGCCCTGCCAAGCTGCGCGGAAGGTGGGATATAGCATGCCGGATAAGCTTACAGCAGAGGCGGTCGAAACGGCGGTGACGTCCCTGGATGGCTGGGCTGGCGTTGAAGGCCGCGAGGCAATTCACCGTGAGTTCAAATTCAAGACATTCGTGGAAGCCTTTGGTTTCATGACACAATCTGCGCTAATGGCCGAACGCATGGACCATCACCCTGAATGGTCTAATGTCTACAGCACAGTCAATGTCACGCTGACGACCCATAGCGTTGGCGGCGTTACAGACTTGGATATTCGGTTAGCCAAATTTATGGATCGAATCGCTGTATAATCGCCGCATAGCCCTAGGCTGCGCTTTAGGCTAAAAACTGCCGCAATCCACGTGAATGAAGGAACAATGCCCATGGCTTCCGCTGGCGGCTATTTCATCGAAGACCTAACCGTCGGCCAGACGGAGAGCTTTGCCAAGACGGTGACGGACGCGGATATCACGCTGTATGCAGGCATTTCCGGCGATACGAACCCTGTCCATTTGGATGATGAGTTTGCCGCTGAATCCATGTTCAAGGGCCGGATCGCCCATGGAATGCTGTCGGCGGCTTTCATCTCCGCTGTACTAGGCGCACGGATGCCCGGCCCCGGTGCGATCTATCTTTCCCAGACACTCCGCTTCAAAGCCCCCGTTCGCCCTGGCGATACGGTGACGGCGGTTGCGGAAGTGACTGATATCAATCTTGAAAAACGCCGCGTCACGCTAAAAACCACCTGCCTCGTCAAAGGCAAACCTGTGGTCGAAGGCGAGGCGATGGTTATGCCGCCCTCCCGCAACGCCTGAAGGCTGCAATAGCGTTCCCATGATCGAAGTCTTCCACAGCCTGGATGAAGTTTCGGCTGCCCGTCGCGGCGGCGCTGTCGCCATTGGAAATTTTGACGGCGTCCACAAAGGCCATGTCGCTGTTATCCAAGCCGCAGCCGCAGCTGCACGCTCCCGCGGCATTGCGCTTGGCGTGCTGACGTTTGAGCCGCATCCGCGCTCCGTCCTCGGGCCCCAGGATGCGCCGCCATTCCGCTTGTCAGACTGGCGCGGCAAGGCCCGTGGCCTGGAAGCGCTTGGCGTTGATTTCCTGGCGATCTGCCAGTTCAATCGTGACTTGGCGAGCCTGACGGCTGAAGATTTCGTCCGCGCCGCACTCGTAGACGCGCTATCAGCGAAACATGTGGCCGTCGGCGAAGATTTCCGTTTCGGCAATGATCGTGCAGGCGATACCGGCTTGCTGGTCGATATTGGCGGCGAGCATGGCTTTAGCGTCACATCTGTGCCGGAAATGGCTGGCGCAGATGGCCTCGCGTTTTCGTCCAGCGCCATTCGCAAGGCCTTGCAGGCTGGGGATGTTCATCGTGCTGCAGAGCTGCTGGGCCGCCTATGGGAAGTAGAAGGTGTCGTCGCGCACGGTGATAAGCGCGGCCGCACCATTGGCTTCCCGACGCTTAACGTAGCCCTTGGTGATCTCGTGCGCCCGGCGCTTGGCGTCTACACGGTGCAGATACAATTCGAGGGCGAGGATCGCTGGTATGGCGGCGTCGCCAATATCGGCAAACGCCCAACTGTGGACGGTACGGATGAGCGCATGGAAGCCCATGTGTTTGATTTCGACCAGGACGTCTACGGCAAACGGGTGCGAATTAGGTTGGCCGATTTCATTCGGCCCGAACAAAAATTCGAAGGGCTAGATGCCCTGAAAGCCCAAATCGCAGCGGACGCAGAGTCCGCGCGCACATTCCTCAATCGAGGCTAAGACCCATGAATACCCCGAAGAAGCCAAAAGCGCCGAAACCCGGTGATGAATATCGCGAGACCGTTTTCCTACCGAAGACGGATTTCCCCATGCGCGGCGGCCTGCCGAAGAAAGAGCCGGAAATCCTGAAGCGTTGGGAGGACATGGACCTCTACAAGACGCTTCGTGAGGATTCCAAAGACCGTGAGCAGTACATCCTACATGATGGCCCGCCCTATGCGAACGGCAACCTACACATCGGTCATGCGCTGAACAAAATCCTCAAAGATGTTATCAACAAATCCTGGCAAATGTCCGGATTTGATGCAAATTATGTTCCAGGCTGGGATTGCCACGGCCTGCCTATCGAATGGAAGATCGAGGAATCCTACCGCGAGCAGGGCAAGGACAAAGACGCTGTGCCTGTGCTGGAATTCCGGCAAGAATGCCGGGAATTCGCACAGCATTGGGTTGGCGTTCAGTCAGAAGAATTCAAGCGCCTCGGCGTCGTCGGCGACTGGGATGATCCCTATCTCACGATGAAGCTCGCGTCCGAAGCGCGGATCGCAGGCGAAATCGCGCGCTTTGCAATGAATGGCGGCCTATATCGCGGCCAGCGCCCCGTCATGTGGTCCTGTGTTGAGAAGACCGCATTGGCTGACGCCGAGGTCGAATATGAAGATCACGTCTCGCCAACAGTCCATATCGGCTTCCCCGTCGTAACACCTGGCCCGGCGAGCAAGCTGGAAGCTGGCGATTGTGTCGTCATCTGGACAACGACCCCGTGGACCCTCCCCTCCAACCGCGCCATCGCCGCTGCGGCTGAGGAAGCCTATGTGCGCATCCTGGTTGATGAAACCCAGGACGAAAGCTTCATCAAGGCTGGCCAGACAATCTTACTTGGCAAGGCTTTGGTTGAAGCCGCCTGCAAATCCATGCGGATCGAAGCGCACACAGTACTGGCAGAGATGACGGGCGAGGAACTGCTTGGAACCATCGCAGCGCATCCCTTGCGTGGCCTGGGATATGACTACGATGTTCCAGTGCTGAACGGTGATTTCGTGACCATGGATGCGGGCACTGGCTTCGTGCATATCGCCCCAGGCCATGGTGCCGATGACTTCCAGCTTGGCAAAGCCCACGGCCTTGAAGTGACGGACTATGTCGCCCCAGACGGCGCCTACCGGGACTTCGTGCCGCTGTTTGCTGGCAAGCGCGTGCTGAATGAAGACGGCAGCGAAGGTGATGCCAACGCCGCTGTTATGGACGCCATGCAGGTCGCAGCCATGAGCGGCAAAGGCGGATTATTCGGGCGCGGGCGTCTCAAGCACAGCTACCCGCATTCCTGGCGCTCCAAAGCCCCATTGATCTTCCGCAACACGGCCCAGTGGTTCATCTCCATGGAGACGAATGATCTGCGCGAAACAGCACTGCAGGCAATCAATGATACGCGCTTTGTGCCGCCCCAGGGCCGCAACCGGCTGTATTCAATGGTCGAACAACGGCCAGACTGGTGCATCTCCCGCCAACGGGCTTGGGGCGTGCCAATCCCACTATTCGTCCACATCGAGTCTGGCGAAGTTCTGAAAGACCAAGCGGTGTTTGACCGGATCGTCGATGCTTTCAAGGAAGAAGGCGGCGACGCTTGGTTCTCATCCCCACCCGAACGTTTCCTTGGCGATCAATATGACTTGAAGGATTACGAGCAAGTCACAGACATTGTTGAAGTTTGGTTCGAATCTGGCTGCACTCACGCTTTCGTTTTAGAAGACCGTGACGACCTGAAATCGCCCGCTGCTCTCTACCTTGAAGGCACTGATCAGCATCGCGGCTGGTTCCATTCCTCTTTGCTCGAAAGCGCTGGCACCCGTGGTCGGGCACCCTATGACACTGTGCTGACCCACGGTTTCGTGCTGGACGACAAAGGCCGCAAGATGTCCAAGTCTCTTGGCAATACAACGGCACCGCAGGATGTGATTGAGCAATATGGCGCGGATATCTTGCGTATCTGGGTCGTATCCTCGAACTACGCTGAGGACCTGCGCATCGGCGGTGAAATCCTGAAGCATCAGGCAGACTTATACCGCCGCGTCCGGAACACTCTGCGCTATCTATTGGGCGCGCTCGAAGGCTTCTCTGACGCAGAACGAGTCGATGCGGCAGACATGCCAGAGCTTGACCGCTGGGCGCTGCATCGTTTGGCGGAGATGGATACGCTCGTTAGAAAATCCATCGAAGACTATGATTTCCATGGTCTTTGGACGTCATTGCACACATTTTGCGCTGTTGATCTGTCGGCGTTCTATTTTGATATCCGCAAGGATACGCTCTATTGCGAACACCCCGATAGCCTGGCGCGCCGGGCTAACCGCACGGTGATGGACGCAATCTTCACCCGCCTCGCAACGTGGCTGGCACCCGTACTGTGCTTCACTGCGGAAGAAGCGTGGCTGGCCCGCTTCGGTGATGCTGCGGGCGTCAGCGTTCACCGCCAGACGTTCCCTGACACACCTGCTAGCTGGCAAGATGAAGTACTTGGCAAACGCTGGGCTGACATCCGCGATATTCGCCGTGTCGTAACCGGTGCCATTGAAGGTGAGCGGGCTGAAAAGCGTATCCGCAGTAGCCTGGAAGCCGCCCCGGTTGTTTGGCTTTCCACAGATCGGATGCAGCAGATCGAAGGTGTGGATATGGCCGAGATTGCCATCTCATCCGCTATCACCATTGAATCCGGTGAAGGGCCAGCGGACGCATTTCGGATGGAAGACGCCCCTGGCATTGCCGTCCAGCCCAGTCGGACGGATGCCGAAAAATGCGTTCGGTGTTGGAAACAACCGGGTGACGTTGGATCAGATGCGTCTGCGCCCCTGCTCTGCGGGCGATGCGCTGAGGTCGTCGGGCGTTTGCCTAAGACCCTGCCTGTCGCATGACAACGGGCCGAATAATGCCAGGTGCGCTCAGGCTTGGCCTGATTATTATCGCGATCTCTATCATCGTAGATCAGGCGACCAAGCAGGTTGCGCTGGCATATTTCAAGACCCATGATGCCGTCACGGTTTTGCCATTTTTGGACTTCACTTTGGCATGGAACCGGGGCGTTAGCTTCGGGATGTTTGGCGACGGTGGCGTGCCAGCTTGGGTGCTCGCCCTCGTCTCTTTGGCGATTGCTGGGTTTCTGACCTGGCAAATGCTGCGCTCAACGTCCCGGACAGGCGTTATTGGTTTCGCGCTGATTATTGGCGGCGCGCTCGGGAATGTGATCGACCGAGGCGTATATGGCGCTGTGGTCGACTTCATATTGCTACATTATGAGCGCTACAGTTGGCCAGTTTTCAACATTGCTGATACGGCCATCACAATTGGTGTGGTTCTTATTCTTATCGATTCCTTGTGGTCGAAGCCTGCATCAACTACATCATAGGGGAATGAAACCGTTGGAGGATCGCTGGCAATGACCCGCACTTTCCGCATCCTCGCGCTTGCCGCAGCAGGCGCAATGGTCGCTGGCTGTAGCGGCGGCGTGCAAGAGAGCTTAGGCCTAAAAAAGAAGGCCCCAGATGAATTTGCTGTCGTCCGCAATGCACCACTGAGCTTGCCGCCAAACTTTAGCCTGCGCCCGCCTAAACCGGGTGCGGTTGGCGAAGGCCGAGAGCCGCAACGCGACCAGGCGCGCGCCTTGTTGGTTGGCCGAAGTGCCACGTCACCGAATTCATCACAATTGGCGGCTGCGCGCGCGCAGGCTGAATTAGCAAATAGCACGCCTGCGTCGGCCCCTGTTCAGTTTGCATTCCACCCTGGCAGGCTGGATCAAGCCCTTGGCGATTTGCGCGACTATCGATTGAACGGGGCTGGGAATGGCCGGGTGATTCAAGCCTCAGCGCGGCGCTCTGGCGCTACCCAAGCGGCTCGCACCCCTGTCACGGCACCAGGAGAAAGCGCATTGCTGGCTAACCTTGGCGCAGCGAATGTTAACCCCAATATCCGCCGCCAAGTTGATGAAGAGAGCGCGCTTCTAGCAGAGGATGATCGTAATATCGTTGAACAAATGATGTTTTGGCGGAAACTTAACCCGCCGGGCGTTATTGTAGAAGCGACAGGCGAGCGGCGCCGAATTAACGAAAATTCAGCGCTGGGCAAGCCAGTTACCGATGGCGAGACGCCTGAAATTCGCGTCGAACGCCTTTCTGAATTCAAAGGGTTCAACCTATTTTGATGCGCCGAATTAACGCCTGCCTCGCCGCCCTGTCCATCAGCTGCGGCTTGGCGGCGACGCCGGCTGCAGCGGAGGTCTTTTCCCCAAGCCGATACGTGCTTGATAACGGCCTAGAGCTCATTGTTATCGAAGATCATCGGCGTGCTGCAGTAGCCCATTTCGCCTATTACAAAGTCGGCGCGATTGATGAGGAGCCGGGAAAAACTGGCCTCGCCCATTTTCTTGAGCATCTGATGTTCAAGGGCACAGACAATCTCGACCCAGGTGAATTCTCTCGCGTGGTCGCCCGCAATGGCGGCCGGGACAACGCGTTCACATCTGCCAATTACACCGGCTATTTCCAAGTCATCGCAGCAGACCGCCTCAGTCTGATCATGCAGATGGAAGCGGATCGCATGACGGGTCTCAAGCTGGATGACGCCATTGTCCTGCCAGAGCGTGATGTTGTGCTTGAAGAGCGCTTAAGCCGGGTCGAAAACCGCCCGTCCGCCCTGCTTGGCGAGGCGATGCGTGCCAACCTCTACCTCGCCCATCCGTATCGCCGCCCGATTATCGGCTGGCCGACAGAGGTAAAGCGCCTGACAACAGAGGACGCGCTTGATTTTTACCGCAAATGGTATGCGCCGAATAATGTCGTTGTTGTCGTGGCGGGTGATGTAAATCCGGATGATGTTCTGGCACTGGCGAAACAGCATTACGGTGCCGTTGCTGCACGGAAACTGCCGGAGCGACCGCCTTTCTATGAACCAGATCAACGCGCCCCCCGCCGCGTAGTATTCACGGACCCGCGCGTGCGCCAGGAAGACTGGCGACGCATGTATGTGGCACCCGCTTATGAAGGCGCTGCCCCCGGACCTTACGCCCTAAATGTGCTTGCTGAAATCATAGGTGGCGAGACAGGACGCCTGCATAACGCACTGGTCGAAAATCAGAAAATCGCCCTTGGCGTCTCATTTTGGTATGATGGCAACGGTCGTGATTTTGGCTCTGCAGGCCTGTATGGCCGCCCCGTTCCAGGTGTTGCAACGGCCGATATGGAGGCCGCGTTTGATGCTGAAATCGCCCGTTTGCTGAAGGAAGGCGTAACGGAAACAGAAGTCACTGACGCCAAGCGCCGCCTTGCCGCAAGCGCAATCTTTGCCCGCGATAGTCTGGACGGCCCGGCCCGCATCCTTGGCGGTGCCGTCGCGAATGGCCAACGCATCGAGGACGTTGAAGACTGGCCTGAACGGATTGCCGCTGTCGACAAGGCCGCAATAGACGCTGCCGCCCGCGCGCTCTTCAACATTAACTGGTCAGTTACCGGTATTTTGCGGCCTGCGCCGAAAGATGAGGCGCCGTCATGATCCGATTGAAAACGCTTGCCGCCAGCGCGGCTGCTGCTTGCTTCTGTGCCATTGCTTTGTTGCCAGCCCAAGCGGATGTCGCGGTTGTTAAAGCTGCTGGCGTTGATGCTTGGCTTGAGTCTGACGGCACGGTCCCAGTGGCCGCCATAGCATTTCGCATTGAAGGTGGTGCTGCCTTTGACCCACCTGCCCTGCAGGGCCGCGCCCGCATGGCTGCTACATTGCTGACCGAAGGTGCTGGACCTTACGACGCCGCTGCTTTCAAAAAGAAGCTGGCGGACTTATCCGCCTCTATCGAGATTCAGGCGACGCAGGATGCTGTCGTCGGCAACCTCTACGCACTCACCGATACAATTGAAGAGGCCGCGGAACTTCTGGGCTTAGCCCTTACCGAACCCCGGTTTGATCCGGACCCGCTGGAACGCGCCCGCGCATCCTACATCTCCTCGCTTGAGCGGATGCGTTCGGAACCGAGCCGCAAGGCTTATCGCGCCTGGCTTGAAACGGCTTTCGCCAATCACCCCTATGCACGCTCAACCAGGGGCCTCAAGTCGACCCTAGCCGTCATCCAGCGCGAGGACTTAACCGCTTTCACGCAAGAACGCTTTGGCCGGGACCGCTTGATTGTTGCCGCCGCCGGCGATCTGACAGACGCGAAACTGGCCCGCGTGATGGAACTGGCCTTCGGCAGCCTCCCTGAAGTTGCAGAGGGCGGTCCGGCGGACCTGCCAGCCGTGAGCTTGCCTGAACAACCCCTACGCCTCCTGGCCTCAATGCCAGCGCCGCAGTCGACAATCGTGTTTGGCGGTCCTGGCATCCGTCGCATTGATCCAGATTGGCGTGCCGCCACTGTGCTGATGCAGATTATGGGCGGCGGGTTTGGCGCGCGTTTGATGGAAGAAGTGCGCGAAAAACGCGGCCTCGTCTACGGTATTGGCGCGGACTTAAACGAGCTTGATGCTGTCCCAATTGTCATTGGCACTGCTGCGACAGCCAATAGCACCGTTGCTGAAACCGTTGCCGTGGTTGAGGCTGAATGGGCACGCATGGCCAAGGAAGGCCCAACTGCCGATGAACTCTCCGACGCTAAGGCCTATCTCACCGGTTCGCTGCCTTTAGCGCTCGATTCGACGACTGCGATTGCAGATACGCTGCTTGCAATGCGCCGCTTTGATTTGCCTAAAGACTATCTCGACCAACGCGCTAGCTTGATTGAGGCTGTCACTTTGCAGGACGTTCAACGCGTTTCTAAGCGCCTCTTTGATACTGGCCGCTTCATGGTAGCTGTCGCTGGTGCCCCTGAGAAATTGGAGGGCTGGAAGCCGACGACTGTGGCAGATGACAAGGAATGAAGCAGCCATGGACGCGGCCTATCCCACGCAAGGTCCGGTAGACACGGGCCAGAGCCCTCAACTGAGGCCCTTGAGCGATACTCTTCTGTACAGTTCAGACTTGGCAGCTGACTATGTAGAGACACGGATCAAGAGCGGTCGTCCGACGCGGCTTCTGAAGTTTGCCGCTTTCGACCGGCCTGCAGTTGAGGAAGGCAAGGAATTGGCTGGACGCTATCCTTCCGCCAAACAACGGCGATGAGCAAGAACGGTGTCCTGCTGCGCCGCCTGCCCTCTGGTCTGGTCAACCGGATCGCTGCTGGTGAGGTGGTTGAGCGGCCTGCCGCCGTCGTCAAAGAACTTGTTGAAAACGCGCTGGACGCAGGGGCCACCCGTATTGATGTAACGCTTGGCGAAGGTGGCCGAACACTCGTCAGCGTCGCTGACGACGGTATTGGCATGGGGCCAGATGAACTGGCCCTTGCCATTGAACGTCACGCAACGTCCAAATTGCCCGATGATGACCTTGTGCACATCGGAACGCTTGGTTTTCGCGGCGAGGCTCTGCCATCCATCGGCGCGGTCGCTCGCTTGACACTAACCAGTCGCCAACGTGATGGGGATGCGGCTTGGCGGATCCGTGTGGATGGTGGCGCTGTCACTGGCCCTGAACCGGCGTCCCGCGCCCCTGGCACAACTGCCGAAGCGCGCGATTTGTTTTTTGCTACCCCTGCCCGCCTGAAGTTCTTAAGAAGCGCCCGCAGCGAGTCCCAAGCCTCTGCAGACATCTTGCGCCGCCTTGCCCTTGCCCGCGCCGAGATTGCATTCCGGCTGGAAGACTCCGGCCGCCAGATGTTGAATCTACCTGCTGACAATGGCGATCTGTTTTCAGCCCGGCTAAACCGCGCGACCGCTGTGATCGGGCGGGAATTCGGTGCCCACGCCTTGCCGATAGACGCAGAGCGCGAAGGTATTCAACTGACGGGGCATGCCAGCGCGCCCGGATATGATCGTGGGAATGGACTGGCGCAGTATTTCTTTGTGAACGGCAGGCCGGTCCGTGATCCCGTCCTGCTCGGTGCGGCCCGCGCTGCCTATGCCGATATCCTGCCGCGCGGTCGGTTTCCTGGCCTAGCCTTGTTCCTAGACGTGCCGCCGGAAGCCGTAGACGTCAACGTCCATCCTGCCAAGACGGAGGTCCGCTTTCGGGAACCAGGCATGGTGCGGGGCATGGTGATTTCCGCCTTGAAACACGCGCTGGCCGCCGCTGGGTTCGCGACAAGCGCTACTGCCAGCGAGGCTGCTCTTGGCGCTTGGCGGGCACCTATGCCGGGACAGTCGGCGGGATATAGTGGCTACCGACCACAGCACCCTTCGGCTGGACTGGCAGAAAGTGCAGCACATTTTCAGCAGCCGCTGGATCAGACCGCCGCCTTCCCGCCAACCGCGCGCATGGATGAACCGTCCGTCGACGAACCAGTGGGTGATCATCCGCTTGGGGCTGCGCGTGCGCAATTGCACAGCGCCTATATCGTCGCCCAAACCTCACGCGGCATCGTGCTGGTGGATCAACATGCGGCCCATGAACGGTTGGTCTATGAACGCCTGAAAGCCGCACGAGCCGCTGGTGGGGTTAACCGGCAGATGCTGTTGATCCCGGAAGTTGTTGAGCTGGATCAGGTGGCCGCAGCAGCTTTACTTGAAGAAGCGCCAGCATTGGCTGAACTTGGTCTTGTGCTTGAAGCCTTTGGTCCTGGCGCATTGCTTGTGCGCGAAACGCCTGCATTGCTGGGTGAGGTCGACGCCCAGGCGCTTGTCCGTAATCTGGCAGATGAAGTGCAATCGGCAGGCGGTGCGGAACCGTTGTTAGAGCGTCTGGACCATGTAGCGGCGACGATGGCGTGCCATGGTAGTGTGCGAGCAGGGCGCACGCTCAATCAGGCAGAAATGGACGCACTTCTTCGAGAAATGGAAGTGACGCCGAATGCCGGGCGATGCAATCATGGCCGACCGACCTATATTGAGCTAGACCTAGCCGATATTGAGCGCCTGTTTCACCGGCGCTAAAGCGTTGAATGGAGCGAGACATGCCGACAAACCTAGACGACCAAACCCGCCTCGAACTCGAAGCCGCCGCATTCCGCACACTCGTGGATCACATGCGTGAGCGGACCGATGTGCAAAACATTGACCTGATGAACCTAGCCGGGTTCTGCCGGAACTGCCTATCCAAATGGTACACGGCGGCAGCGAAGGAAAAGGGCCTTGATCTAGGCTACGAAGATGCCCGCGAAATTGTGTACGGCATGCCGTATCCCGAATGGAAAGCAAAGCACCAGACGGAAGCGAGCGCCGAACAAAAGGCTGCGTTCGATAAGAGCCATGGCTAAGGCGAGCGGCGGTCAGGTGACCGCCGCTCGCCTTAGCCGCCTGCGACGGTGCCGTAGATCATCCGCGGTAGCCAAAGCGTCAATTCTGGGAAGGCTGCCAGGATGCCGAGCATAATAAGCTGCAGCCCAACAAACGGGATGATGCCGCGATATATGTCCCGCGTCAGCACACTTGGTGGCGCCACACCGCGCAAGTAGAACAGCGCGAAGCCGAACGGCGGCGTCAAGAACGACGTTTGCAGGTTCACGGCGATCATGATGCCGAGCCAAACGGGGTTCAGGTCCATCAGCAGCAGAATGGGTGCCACGATCGGAACAACGACGAACGTGATTTCGATGAAGTCCAGGAAAAAGCCCATCACGAACATGATAAGCATCACAAAGAACATAGCCCCGGCAGCACCGCCAGGCAGGTCTTTCAGGAATTCATGCACCACGTCATCGCCATGCAGCCCCCGGAATACGAGGCTGAAAAGCTGTGCGCCTATGACGATACCGAACACCATCGCGCTGATCTTTGCGGTCTGCTGAGAGACTTCGCCAAGGGTGCCGTCTGAATTGATCCGAAGCAGCGCTGTACCGAGGCCCCAAATGATCCCGATACAGGCTATGGCCGCCAGAATAATGCCAATCTGCTCACCACTGCTGACTTCGTCCCGGCCGAGGCGCAGGTCAACGAATCCGGTCAGCACCAGCACTAGAATCAAGCACGCTGCAGCTACATAGATCGGGCGACCTGACTTATTGGATATCCGAAGCCCACCTAGGAAAGCCGCGCCAACGGCGCCGACAGCGGCCGCTTCCGTCGGCGTCGCAACGCCTGCCAGGATAGATCCCAACACAGCGACGATCAGCACAACTGGCGCAACCAGCGCCTTCAACATTCGGCCAATCACAGGACCACTGCCACCAGAACCGGTGATTGCCTCACGCGGCACTGGTGGGGCACCTGCGGGATTCATAATCGCGCGGAACATGATGTAGGCGATATAGAGACCAACCAGCATCAAGCCCGGTATGAGCGCGCCCGCGAACAGATCACCGACAGACACAGGATCCGGCGCAAAGTTGCCGAGCTGGCGCTGCGCATCCTGGTATGCATTCGAAATCTGGTCACCCAACACCACGAGCACGATGGACGGCGGGATGATTTGGCCAAGGGTGCCTGATGCGCAGATGGCACCTGTCGCCAGTTTCGGATCATAGCCCCGGTTCAGCATCGTCGGCAGCGAAAGCAGCCCCATGGTGACAACCGTGGCCCCCACAATGCCCGTGGATGCCGCCAGCAATGCGCCGACGATACACACCGCAATGCCAAGCCCGCCGGGCAGCGAGGAAAATGCAGCACCCATGGCTTCCAGTAGCTCTTCCGCCACCTTTGAGCGTTCTAGCATCACGCCCATGAAGACGAAAAGCGGCACGGCGATCAGCACTTCATTGGTCATCACACCAAAAATGCGATTGGAAACGAAGCCTAAAAACGAGAGATCAAATGCACCGATGAAGGAGCCACCGATTGCAAATAACAGCGATACCCCGCCAAGGGTGAACGCAACGGGGAAGCCCGCCATCAGGGTTAGACAGACGGTTCCGAACAGCAGCAGGCCTAGGGTTTCATATAGGCTCATACGCCCTGCCCTCCGGCTTCTGCTTCATTCGGCGGCGGTGTCTTACCCGTTAGAACCATCCACGATTTCACTGCGAGAGAAAGACCCTGCAACGCCACCAGAAGAGCGAACGCCAGGATCATCGACTTCAATAGGAAAACGCCAGGAATACCGTTTTGCCCTTCAGGCGAGCCTTCAAGAACCCGCCATGAGGACATGACATAGGGAAACGCCAATACGAAAATCGCGGTAGACATGGGCAGTAGCAAGCAAAGCGACCCCAAAAGATCAACCCGCGCCCTGGCCCTTGGCGAGGCAGAGCCGTAATAAATATCAACGCGCACATGGCCATCATGACGAAGCGTATAGCCTGCCAAGCCTAAAAACACCGCAGCATGCATGTAAACAATCGCTTCCTGCGCCGCGATCCAACCAATCCCAAAAACATAGCGAAACAACACAATCGCGAACTGCAACAGCACCATGAGCAATGTCAGCCAGGAAACCCACCGGCCAACCCGCTCATTCAAACCATCGATCGCGCCTATCAACCCTTGCATCCACGCATACTCCAGCCGCAACAGGCCCAAAGAACAACGGCGCTGACCCCAGGGATGGAGCCAGCGCCGCGTTATTTACAAACGCCAGACTAGCTCAGCCAGATCGGGCATTCATGTAGCCTTGTTCCGCAACCTTCGCCCACTCCATCGTAGTCTTCTGGTACGCGGTATAGCTTTCGTAGATTTTCTTGGTGATGGCATCGGTATTGCCGACTTCATCAATCACGCCGCCCGCAACTTTGCGGACTTCGGCCAGAAGCTCATCACTATAGCGCTTCAGCTCAACCCCATGCTTGGCCACCAAAATATCCAGCGAGCCCTGGTTACGGGCCTGGAATTCGGCACCTTGGGTGTGGGCTTCGGCTTCGCAGACAATCCGGATCATCTCCTGATCTTCTTTGGACATGCCATCGAACAGCTTCTTGTTCATGCCGACAGAAGCCACTGTGCCTGGCTCATGGAAGCCTGGATAGTAGTATTTCTTAGTGACTTTGTAGAAGCCGAACGCCAAGTCATGCCAAGGACCAACCCATTCCGTCGCATCAATCGCGCCGGACTGAAGGGCTGGATAAATTTCACCAACCGGCAGGTTAATCGGGTTAGCGCCAAGTGCGCGCAACACTTCGCCGCCAAGGCCCGGCATGCGCATTTTCAGGCCTTTGAAATCATCGACCGTGTTCATGTCTTTGCGGAACCACCCGCCCATCTGCACGCCCGTGCTGGCAACCGGGAAGCCCTTGAGGCCAAAGCCCGCCGCCAGTTCATCCCAGAGCTCCTGACCACCGCCATAGCGGATCCAAGCATGGGTTTCAGGGCCGGTCATGCCATACGGCACGGCGGTCATAAAATTGTAGCCCTTAGACTTACCCTGCCAATAATATTCAGCAGCGTGGTAGATATCTGCGTCGCCAGCAGCGACAGCATCAAACTACTGGAAGGCTGGGACCAGCTCACCAGCGCCATAGAGCTTCACCGTCAGGCGGCCACCGGACAGCATCGTGATCCGGTCTGCGATCCGCTGGGCGGAGGTGCCGAGACCTGGCGAATTCTTCGGCCAGGTCATAACCATTTTCAGTTCCCGCTTGCCTGTAGCAATTGCGGGGGCGGCGAGCGTGCTGGCCGCTGTAGCGGCACCGGCGATTGCAGCGCCCTTAATAAAGTCGCGACGTTCCATTGTGTAAGACTCCCTGAAAGAAGTTTGTTTCAGACATAGTTGGCCCGGACTCATGGCTAACGGACCGGCTTAACCTGAAGCCTAATACTGGTATCGCCTGCACCGCAAGCAGAGCGTACGAAATTTTGGGTACAATGCGTGGGGTAGATCGCAGTACTCCAGAGCGGTATCACCGCACTTCCCGCAGAATGAAAGCACCGTATCCATGAACCGCGCCCAACTCCTGGACGATCTCGCAATCTTGGCCGAGGAAGCCGGCGACGCGATCATGCCGTACTTCCATGCAGATGAAGTCGCGACCAGGCAAAAAGACGATGCCCGCCGCAGCCAGGTTTCAGACGCCGACGTGGCGGCGGAAGCTGTCATCCTAAAAGGCCTCGCGCGCCTCACCCCGGATATTCCGATCGTGGCTGAAGAAGAAGTCGCCGCAGGCCGCATCCCGGATGTTTCCGGCGGGCGGTTCTGGTTGGTTGATGCGCTGGACGGCACGAAAGAGTTCCTGAAGAAAATTCCTGAATTCACCGTCAACATCGGCTTGATTGAGGATGGTGTGCCGACGATGGGCGTCGTCTATGTCCCGGTTTCTGGTGATACCTATGCTGGTGCGGTTGGCGGCCCTACATGGATGCGCGAAAACAACGGTGAGCGAGAACCGTTGCAGGTCCGCGACTTCCCGGATGAAGGCATCATCGTCACCCTCAGCCGCACATATGGCCAATCCACAGACGTCCGCCGCTTCCTTGAACGCTACGATGTAACGAAGCAGCTGGATGCCGGGTCCTCCCTCAAATTCTGCTTGATTGCGAAGGGCGAAGCGGATGTTTACCCGCGCTATGGTGGCTCCATGGAATGGGACACAGCAGCGGCTCACGCGGTGCTGCGTGCCGCCGGCGGGGCTGTCAAAGAAATCAATGATGGTCCCGAACTCGCTTACGGTAAGAAGGATTTCCGCAACCCATATTTCATCGCCTGGGGCGGGGCACACCGCTGAGTGCTGCACCGGCACATGGCCCCCCAAAAAAACTTCGGCCCGCTTGATTTAGGTCAAACCGCTTACCTCCGCCCTGCCCCACCTATTGAGGACACAGGCAACCAGCGGAGGCCATTATGTCCCTATCCTCAATTCTCGCCCTCGTCGATCCGAAGCATGGTGCGGCGACCTTATCGACAGCCAGCCGCGCGGCAGAGAAGTTAGACGCACCCATAGATGTGCTGATCGCCCGGCGCGACCCGGCAGACGCTATTCCGATGGTCGGCGAAGGTTTGTCCGGCGCACTCGTTGATCAGATTATGAATGCGGCAGCCGCAGACGCCGCCACGGACGCCGCTGCCTGCCAAACGCTGATAGAAGCATGGCCCGGCAATGCAGGTGCCAACGTCCTCGATCTCATTGGCTCCAGGCGCAGTCTGATTGCCGAGACAGGCCGGACCTATGGCATGACGGTCCTGCCCTGCCCGAACGGCCCAGAAGGCGGCGGGTTTGATGGCATTGTCGATGCCGCACTCTTCGAAACCGGCAGGCCGATCCTGATCGCGCCTTTGCAGGAGGTGAAATCGCTTGGTGACAGGGTTGCGATCTTCTGGAATGACAGTGCGGAGTCAGCCCGGGCCGTATGGGGCGCAGTGCCGCTTCTGCGTCAAGCCGGGACAGTGAATATCTTCACAGTTGGTGAAGGCTTCAATCCAGAATCGGCGCTGGCCAGGATCAGCGCAGGGCTCAACAGGGCCGGTATTAGAGCCGAAGCCCATGCAATTCCGCCCAAGGGAATGGCGCAAGATCAGCTGATAGATGCGGCCGCAGCAATGGATGCAGACCTTGTCGTGATGGGCGCATTCACCCATAGCCGCCTCAGGGAGCTCGTGCTCGGCGGCGTCACCCAACACATGCTTGAAGTCCTCGCCCGCCCCACGTTCATGGCCCACTAATCATGCCGCTGCAGGCGGGACCGAGCTTCCATTCTCCCGCTTGCAGCCCCCGTGATTACCAGCTATACGAACCGCCGCGACGCGGAGTGTAGCTCAGCCTGGTAGAGCACTGTCTTCGGGAGGCAGGGGCCGCAAGTTCAAATCTTGCCACTCCGACCACGCGTTTTTCAAATATGGCAATCCGTATCTGCGGCCCCAAATCGCCCGCTATTCAGCATCAAACACCATGATCAAGGTTTGGCTGAAGCGTGGTGTGAGTTTGCTGATCAATCGGCTGAATGCCAGTAATTGGCGCTGCATCCATGTGATCCGTTCGTACCGCACATTGGCGTAAAAGACGCCGCTTTCACGAAATCCATATCGCGCGGCTAGAGCAGATTCCCATCATTCTGGTTCATAGCCTGCAGCTGTGAAGTAGCTCCTGCAGTCGTTTGGCGTGAGGTCGTCGATGGCGTCTCGGATGGCGTCCCAGAGATCTGGGAGATTACGGGCGGCGGCTTTTCTGA
>CALLKY010000042.1 GCA_938083135.1 uncultured Alphaproteobacteria bacterium
AATGGCGACAGCACTATAACCGCAAGCGCCCACACAGCGCGTTGGGCTGGCGGCCGCCAGCCCCTGAGGCTGTCCTGCCCCTAGAGCAGAGACCGGCTATCCACTAACATTACACCCGGACCACTTAGTGGGGGCTGACCAATCTGAAATATGTAACGCACCGTTCTCATGATAGAATTCCTCAAACAAATGAGAGTTTTCGGCTGATTCTGGAGCTGCAGATAAATTGCTTATGAGCGTTTTCGAAGTTGGTCTTGGTAAATGGAAAACGCTGCCGGGGAATTTCCGGGGTGCTATCTGGGCGTTAGTTGCCGCGCTGATGTTCAGCGGGATGCAAGTTTCAATCAAGCAAGCCGGGCAGAATTTGCCGGTGTGGGAAATTTTGGTCCTGCGGTCATTGATTGCGCTTTGCTTTATTCTGCCAGCAGTTCAGCGGCAGGGATTTCACACCCTTAGAACCTCGCGCCCTAAAATTCACCTTCTGCGCGCGCTGCTTGGCTTTGGCGGGATATCAACGTTGATCCTAGCGCTGAAGCACTTGGAATTGGGTGTCGTGGCGACCCTTGGCTTTACCAATACGCTGTTTGTGGTGCTTTTCGCGGCCATATTCCTCGGTGAGAAAATCGTGCGGGACCGGACAATTGCAACCGCTGCGGGGTTTATTGGCGTCGTTATCTGCATGCGGCCGGGGCCGGAAGGCTTCAATGAATGGACGTTGGTGATGCTACTGTCAGCCGTATTTGCCGCTGGCGTCAGCACGTCCGTCAAAAGCCTGACGCGGACTGAGCGACCGACAACGATCCTATTTTATTCCTACGTCACGATCATGCTGCTGGCGCTGGGGCCAGCGCTGTATACGTGGCAACCTCTCACATGGATGGACGCAGCGGTCGTCGGGCTCATGGCATGTTTTGCGACGGCGGGCCAAACCTGCATGGTGATGTCGCTCCGCGCGGGTGAAGCGGTCGCCGTGGCGCCATTTGGATATACGCGCATTTTGTACGCGATGCTGCTCGGCTTCTTTATATTCGGCGAGCTGCCCGCTTGGACGACCCTGCTCGGGGCCGCAGTCATTGTCGCGTCTACTTTGTATATCGCGATCAGGGAACGGCGGGGCGGATTGCAGCCAGCAAAGGCGCGAATGTAGACTTCTCGCTTGGATATGCTTCAAGGAGGCCGCTATGGCCGGTGATGTCGATACATTGCGGGATATGATTTCAGATGCCGAAAGGGTCGTGTTCTTCACTGGTGCCGGTGTCTCGACTGAATCTGGCATACCTGATTTCCGCTCACCGGGCGGAGTGTGGGACCGGTTCAAGCCGATCTATTTCGATGACTTCATGTCCAGCCGAGAATCTAGGCGCGAGACCTGGCGACGGAAGATCGAGACCGACAAGACGATGCGGAAAGCTTCGCCCAATCGCGGCCATCAGGCCATCGCGTCATTGGTGGCACGGGGCAAGGCCAGTGCGATCATCACGCAGAATATTGATGGGCTGCATCAGGTATCTGGCGTGCCAGATGACAAAGTGATCGAGCTGCATGGCAATTCCACATACTGCACCTGCCTGGATTGTGGTGAGCGACACACGTTGGAAGAAGTCATTGCGCCGTTTAAGCAGGATGAAACCTTGCCGAATTGTAAGGCGTGCGGCAGCGAATATGTGAAAACCGCAACCATCAGCTTTGGCCAACAGATGCCGGAAGGGCCAATGCGTCGTGCCCAGGTAGAGACCATGGCGGCGGACTTATTCATCGCCATCGGCTCATCACTTGTGGTGTATCCTGCTGCTGGATTTCCGGTAATGGCAAAGCAGAATGGATCTAAGCTCTGTATTCTCAACCGGGAGCCGACTGAGCTCGATCAGTATGCTGATCTGGTCCTGAATGCCGAAATTGGCCCAAGTTTAGGGGCGGCTGTCGGACTGAATTAGTAGGGGTGATGCAGGATCAACTGCCAACCATTTCGTTAGCGCCCGCTCTCAGCGGCGACCGGGCGGCGATGGCGGAAATTGCCGCCGCTGTCGATGCGTCTTTGCGGCGACTTGGGTTCTTCATCATTACAGACCACGGTGTTCCAGCAGCTTCCATTGACGCGATCATGGCGGCGTCACGCGGGTTTTTCGATCAGCCGATGGACGTGAAAGATGCGATCCGCAGCAGCGCGTTCGGTTCTCATCGTGGCTATATTGCGACAGGCGTTGAAGCCCTTGCGCACACACTTGGCAACAAAACGCCGCCTGATTTGAAGGAAAGTTTCGGCATGGGGCCACCTTCGGTTACGGCAGATCGGTCTGCGGTTGCTGGCGTTGGCCCAACATACCAGCCCAACCAGTGGCCAGCGGCACCAGCAGCATTCAAGCCGAGCGTGTTGGCGTTCTATCAAGAGATGGAGCAGTTAACCGATGTGTTAATGGAGGTATTTGCAGCAGCTTTGGACCTCGAGCCCGGCTACTTCCGCGATCGGTTCCAAGATCACAACAGCACGTTCCGCATCGCCCATTATCCACCGTTGGCAAAGAAGCCGGAACCCGGCCAACTCCGCGCGGGCGCTCACACCGATTATGGTGCACTCACAATTCTGCTCGGCGAAAATACGCCTGGCGGCTTGGAGGTGCTGACGCCCGAAGGCGATTGGCTGCCAGCGAAAACAAACGCCCATGATTTTGTAGTGAATATTGGGGATTTGATGCAGACATGGTCGAATGACCGTTGGCGCTCGAGCGAACATCGCGTCGCCAATCCCCCGCCGGAAGCCTGGCCGGGCGTTAGCCGCATTTCGCTGGCTTACTTCTGTAATCCTGATGACGCGCTTGAGATCGCCTGCTTGCCAGGCTGCGCGTCGGCAGGCAATCCGGCGCGCTATGCGCCAGCGACAGCGGGCGCACTTCGCCACCGGAAGATTACGGCGGCGAAGGCAGCGGCGGAATAAGCTCGGCGCCTAGCGAAGCACATGGTTTCAGTTGGCAGCCTGGCCCCGGTTTCCGCTCGCCATCAATCGGTTTACGCTAGGGTTACCGACCGCCTGGAGCTATGTAGAAATGTCCAAACCGCCCTTTAACACACTCGCAGACGTCATCGCGCACCGCTACGGCGAGGGGACGGTCGGCAACGGCAAGTCTGGTGCCGATATGCCGGCAGATGACCCCTTGGCGGAAGTTCTGCTGCGCCGCACCCATCGCCGCTATTCAGATGAGCCAATTGCTGATGATTTGCTGGATGTGCTGTTTGCAACGGCATTCTCTGCCAGTGCCAAGTCTGATTTGCAGCAGGCGAGCGTTGTTGTGGTCAAAAACAAGGAGAAGCGGGAAGCTATTGGCAAGCTGATCCCGCGCATGCCTTGGATCACTGCAGCACCTGTCTTCATGGTCTGGATTGGGGATAGTCGCCGTATCCGGCGCATTTGTGAGTTGCGCGGCAAGCCGTTCGGCAACGACCATCTGGATGCGTTCCTGAATGCTGGCGTCGATGCTGCCCTTGCGATGCAAACATTCATTCTGGCGGCGGAGAAGAAGGGCCTTGGTAGTTGCCCGATCAGCGTTGTCCGGAACCATGTTGAGGCTGTCGCGGATATCCTGGAGCTGCCGCTTTACACATATCCAGTTGCGGGCTTGTGCGTGGGTTGGCCATCGCAAGAAGGTTTCATCTCCATGCGCCTGCCGCCCAAGGTCACCGTCCATACAGACCGTTATGACGATTGGGACCTGAACGAAGAGCTTGCCGGTTATGATAAGCGTCGGGACGAACGGTTCTCCATGCCCGAAAGCAGTCAGAAGATGACGGATACCTACGGCATCGCTGATTTCTATGGCTGGTCGGAAGATAAAGCCCGTCAAGTCTCGACGACAGAGCGCGAGAGGCTTGGTCGGTTCGTGCGTGCACGCGGAATTCGGACGGACTGATATGCTCGCCGGCGTTCGCCGCGCATTCTCCCATAGAAACTACCGGGTCTATCAGTCCGGCAACATCTTTTCGCTGGTCGGAACGTGGGTCCAGCGTGTTGGCGTTGGGTGGCTCGCATGGGAAATGACGCACTCACCGTTCTGGCTGGGAGCAATTGCTGCGGCGGAACTGGCACCCTCTATCATTTTCGGGCCAATCGGCGGCGCGGTTGCAGACCGGATGAGCCGTTTGACGCTTATTCGCTCCACACAGGGCCTTTTGGCCGTCGTAGCACTGGCCATGGGGCTACTGACGCTGGGCGGCCAGATGACGCCTTGGTTGCTGCTGATCTTAAACGCGCTGGCGGGCATCGTGGTCT
The DNA here is from genome assembly GCA_938083135.1 of uncultured Alphaproteobacteria bacterium. Classification (GTDB taxonomy): domain Bacteria; phylum Pseudomonadota; class Alphaproteobacteria; order Bin95; family Bin95; genus VMCJ01. The sequence goes on from CALLKY010000042.1 coordinate 4,262, forward strand.
CGTTCGGGCAACCGGCCAGGCTGTCCATGGTCCGTGCATTGGTGCCTGTTGATAGCCTGCCCTCAGCCGTCGCGACGAATTCGATCATGTGGAATATGGCGCGGTTCGTTGGCCCGGCCTTAGCGGGCTTCATAATCGCTCAATATGGCGTGGCCTGGGCTTTTCTGCTGAATGCGGTCTCTTATTCCGCCTTCATATTCGCGCTCTTCAGCCTCAATCTACCGCCAAGGCCGATCAATACGCGGGCGAAAACCAGCTTGTTGGCGGATATGAAAGAGGGTGTCGCCTACGTGTCCCGGCACCCAGGGTTAGGCCCGGTATTGCTGCTGTTGATCGTGAACGCCGTCACAGTCCGTCCTTATGTTGAGTTGTTACCAGGGTTTGCAGACGCAGTTTTCGGTGCTGGCGTTGACGGGTTCGTCGCACTAACGGCGGCCATTGGTATCGGTGCGATCATTGCCGGTATTTGGGTTGGCGGGCGCGAAGGGTTCGCCGGGCTTACCCGCATCGCCATTGATGGGGTGTTGCTGATGGCTGTGGCGGTATTGGTTTTCGCCGCGACAGAGTCTTTGTGGGTCGGGCTATTTGGTGCTGCACTTTCAGGCGGGGCGATGGTGATCTCTGGCGTAGCTATGCAGAGCCTCATTCAACAAGCGACGGACCCGGATAAGCTGTCCCGCGTTCTGTCGCTTTATGGGCTGTCATTTAGGGCTGGGCCGGCAGTTGGTGCGCTGATAATGGGCACGGCGTCGGAATTTTATGGCCTGCAGATGCCTGTGATTGTAGGCGCGTTGATATGCCTAATTGGATGGGGCTGGGCCCGGCAGCGCATGAAAGTTATTGATGCAGCGCTGAACAAACCTGGGTCCTGACCCTAGTGCATTAGCCGCCAAACGCTGCTGCTATCGCCATACTGCCCACCGCGCCGAGTGTAAGCCCGAAAGCGAGGCCGCAAACACCAGCAATAATCCTGCTGGCCCGAAATATCGATTTTGCCATCCTGATCGTCCCTGTTCGCCTTGTATTTGACGTAAGTGTGACGTGGAATGGTGAATCAATCCTTGCGATGAATGCACAAATGTTCGGTGGTAAGGGCGCCTGTAAATCCAGCCACGGAAGCGGCGGTATGATCCAGCTGCGGGCGGCGTAAAACCCCGCCATTTGGCAGTCTCATGTTCGAGTAATCGAGCGTGAGGCGGGGATGTATGGTTTGGAGACGTATCACCGAGTTCGTCGTGCGGTTCTGCGCGACGGTATGAGCGAGCGCGAAGCGGCGCGGTTGTTTGGCCTGGACCGGGGCACGATTTCGAAGATGGTGCGGTTCTCGGCGCCGCCCGGCTATCGGCGCCAGGCGTCGCGCAAGCGCTCTCAGATGGACGCGCATGCGGCGTTTATCGATGAGATCCTGAAGTCCGATCAGTTATCGCATGGCAAGCAACGTCATACGGTGAAGCGGATCTATGAGCGTCTTCGGGACGAGCGTGGGTTCACGGGCGGCTATACGACGGTGCGTGACCATGTGCGTCCTCGGCGCCAGGCATTGAAAGAGGCGTTCGTGCCGCTGGCGCATCCGCCGGGCCATGCACAGGCGGACTTTGGCGAGGCGGTGGCCATTCTCGGCGGCGTTGAGCAGAAGGTTCGGTTCTTCGTCATGGACCTGCCGCACAGCGACGCGATCTTCGTGAAGGCGTATCTGGGCGAGACGGCAGAGGCATTCTGCGATGGCCACGTGGCGGCGTTCGCGTTCTTCGGCGGCGTCCCCCTGTCGATCCTGTACGACAACACGCGCCTGGCGGTGGCGAAGATCCTGGGGGACGGGACACGCAAGCGCAGCCAGCTGTTTGAGCAGCTGCAGTCCTATTACCTGTTCGAGGATCGGTTCGGTCGGCCCGGCAAGGGGAACGACAAAGGCAAAGTCGAAGGTATGGTCGGGTTCAGCCGCCGGACCTTCATGGTCCCGATCCCTCGCTTTGCGGACATCGACGAACTGAACGCGCACCTACTGGAACGCTGCCTCGCCCGGCAGACGTCGATCCTGCGGGGGACGCAGGGCACATCAATCGCGGATCGTCTTGCGGCAGACCGGACAGCCTTCATGGCCCTGCCGGCGACGCCGTTCGACGCTTGCCACAAGCGCGGCGGCCGCGTGAGCAGCCAGGCGCTCGTGCGGTATCGGAACACGGACTACTCGGTCCCGACCGCCTATGCGCATAGGGACGTTCTGGTGAAGGGCTATGTCGATGAGGTCGTAATCGAGGCCGGCGGGGCGGAGGTCGCCCGCCACAAACGTTCCTACCAAGATGCCGACTTCGTCTTTAACCCGCTGCACTATCTGGACCTGATTGAGCGGAAGGTGAACGCGCTGGATCAAGCCGCCCCACTGCAAGGCTGGGAACTTGGTCCGGCGTTCGACCATCTGCGGCGTCTGATGGAAGCGCGTCTCAGTCCAAAGAACCGGCGGGCTGCCGGCAAGCGGGAGTTCGTGCAGGTCCTGCAGCTGTTCAAGGTGTTTCCCGAGAGCGTCGTACGGGCCGCAGTCAAAGACGCATTGGAGCTTGGAGCGATCAGTGCCGGCGCCGTCAAGCATCTGGCGCTCTGCCGGGTCGAACGCCGGCCGCCACGGCTGGACCTGACGGACTATCCGCATGTGCCGCTGGCGACGGTTGAGAAGACCAATCCCGCCGACTATATGGCACTGACCTCGGGGACCTGGGTATGAGCGCCGCCGGCGAAGCGCCGGAGATCCTGCTTCAGCATCACCTCAAGAAGCTGAAGCTGCCGACCGTGCTCAGAGAGTACGAGAAGGTCGCCCGACAGTGCGCGGCGGAGAACGTCGACCATGTCCGGTATCTGGCCCGCCTGATCGAGTTGGAGCTTCTGGACCGGGAGGCCCGCATGATCGACCGGCGCATCAAGGCGGCCCGCTTCCCGGCGATCAAAAGCCTTGAGAGCTTCGACTTCGATGCAATCCCAGCCCTCAACAAGAAGCTGGTCCTCGATCTGGCCAGAGGCGAGTTCGTCGGCCGCCGGGAGAACGTCATCGCGCTCGGTCCCTCGGGCGTCGGCAAGTCGCATGTCGCCATCGCCCTTGGGCTCGCCGCCTGCCAGCACGGGATCAAGACCCGTTTCGTCACCGCGTCGGCCATCGTGCATGAGATGATCGAGGCCAGGGACGAGAGGCGTCTGCTGCGCTTGCAGAAGCAGCTGGCGACCGTCGAGCTCTTGATCATCGATGAACTCGGCTTCGTGCCGCTCTCCAAGACGGGCGCCGAGTTGCTGTTTGAGCTGATCAGCCAGCGGTACGAACGCGGCGCCACCGTCATCACTTCGAACCTGCCCTTCGACGAATGGACCGCCGCCTTCGGCGACGAGCGCCTTACTGGCGCCCTGCTCGACCGGCTGACCCATCACGTCCATATCCTCGAGATGAATGCGCCCTCATACCGTCTCGCCCAGAGCCGGGCGCGCAAGGCCAAATAGACCCAATCCTGAGTAACAAAGCCCCATGCCCGGCGATCGCCGGGCATGGGGCTTCATCGACTTCAGTGGCTGGTTTTGTAGGCGCCCAAATGGCTGGTTTTTACGGCGCCGTTGACATTCGGTGTTCCAAACATTGCCGCCTTCCTACAATTTTGACTTTAGGGGATGAGTATAAGATGATCCCAAAAAACAAGGGTTAGTGCGGCATAATTCGCGCACCCAAAGCAGGAATCAGGCAGGGGGATGCGCGCTATGCGCGAAACGAACGCGGTAAATAATACCGCAATTCACGCTTGTTTTAAATCCAGTAACTGGAGGCATGGTCAATGAATGGCTTAGCAATGCTTATGGCTAAGCGAATTGGTCTTGGGCTTATAACACTATTTGCAGTTTCTGTTATTATTTTTGCTGCTCTCGAGTTAATGCCTGGTGATTTGGCAGAACAAGTGCTGGGGCAAAGCGCTACGCCTGAAACAGTGGCGCAGTTCCGCAAAGAACTTGGGCTCGATAAGGCACCGCATATCCGATATTTTGATTGGCTAGGCGGCGCTCTACAGGGCGATTTTGGTGTTTCTTTAGCAAACAAGCGTTCGGTAGCTGATCAATTGGCTCCGCGTTTTGCAAATACATTGTTCCTGGCGGCGCTCGCAGCGGCGATTTCTGTGCCCTTAGCACTGACACTCGGTGTGCTGGCTGCGCTTTACCGCAATAGCATCTTCGATCGGGTGGCGAATGTTTCGACGTTAACGTCAATTTCCTCGCCGGAATTCTTCTTGGGCTATGTGCTGATTCTTTTCCTTGCGGTGAAAAACCCCATCTTCCCGTCCATCTCGAATATCAGCCCCAACGCTGATTTCATGGAGCAGCTGTACCGAACCATGTTGCCAGCCATCACGCTGACCTTGGTCGTGACGGCGCACATGATGCGGATGACGCGGGCGGCCATCATCAACCTCCTGGCCTCGCCATATATCGAAATGGCGCGGCTGAAAGGGGTGCCCCGCTGGCGGGTGATTGTCCGCCATGCGCTGGTGAATGCGCTGGCACCAATCATCAATGTTGTGGCCCTAAACCTGGCCTACCTGATCACAGGTGTTGTGCTGGTCGAGGTGGTGTTTGTGTATCCGGGTGTTGGTCAGCTTCTGGTGGATAGTGTGTCGAAACGCGATCTGCCGGTGGTGCAGGCCTGCTGCCTGATCTTCGCTGCTACATATGTTCTGCTCAATCTCTTGGCTGATGTGGGATCGATTTTGTCGAACCCCCGTCTCCGCCATCCGCGCTAAGGGGGGACAGATCAATGAGCTATTTCGTCCTGGTTTATTACGGCCTTCTGATCGCTGCCTCCTGCGTCACCGCGCATTACAAAATGCGCAGCCCCTTCATGATGCTGTTCTCGCTGACAATCGCTTCGGCCTTCTTCGGCCTGCTAGGCGGTGAAGATTGGCTTTGGGGCATCACGGTCTGTGCGGCACTGCTGGCCGCTGCTGCGGGCCTCGCATATTCGTTCCGTGAGTTCCTTGGCATGGTGCTGAATCCGGATGCGTCCTACGCCATCCGCTCCGCACCATTAACTGCAAGCTTCGGCCTGTTGGTCGTGCTGGTGTATGTGGTCGCTGCCTTATTCGCGCCGGTGATTGCGCCCTTTGGCGAAGCGGAAGTTATCGGCGGGGCCTATGCGCCGCCTGATGACAAAATGATCCTTGGTGGGGATCAGCTTGGCCGCGACCTGTTCAGCCGCCTGATTTATGGCGCGCGGAACACAGTGGGCATTGCCTTCCTGACGACCCTGATCGCATTCGTTTCCGGCACTTTACTCGGCCTCGTTGCTGCGACTGTAGGGGGATGGGTGGATCAGATTATGAGCCGTATCGTCGATACGATCATGGCCATCCCGCAGCTTGTGTTCGCATTGCTGCTGCTAACCATTTTCGGTGCCAATATGACGACGCTGATCCTGGTGATCGGGTTCCTATACACGCCGTTGGTGTTCCGCCTCGCGCGGGCTGTCGCCGGTAATATCGTGGTGATGGATTACATTGAAGCGGCCAAGTTGCGCGGCGAAAGCACGTGGTATCTGATCACACGAGAAATCTTGCCGAATGCAGCCGCACCCCTGGTGGCGGAATTTGGTTTGCGCTTCTGCTTCGTCTTCCTGGCGATTGCCGCACTCTCATTCCTTGGCCTTGGCATTCAGCCGCCGACAGCCGATTGGGGGTCCATGGTGCGAGAAAATGCGACACTGATTTCATTCGGCGTCATCACACCGCTGATCCCGGCGGCGGCGATTGCACTGCTCACCGTTTCCATCAATTTCGTCGTCGACTGGATGCTGCATCGCGCATCCGGTCTGAAGGAATAGGCTTATGCAAAACAGCAAGCACGGTGTTCTGCTGAACATTCGCGACCTTCGCATTGAAGGCCGGTCTGGCGAGGACTGGACCGAGATCGTTCATGGCGTTGATCTGACGCTGCGGCGCGGTGAAGTGATGGGCTTGATCGGCGAGTCTGGCGCGGGCAAGTCCACAATCGGTCTGGCCGCAATGGGCTACGCACGCGACGGCTGCCGGATATCTGGCGGCAAGATTGAATTTGACGGGATGGACCTGACGACCACCCCGCAGGACGATCTGCGCGCGCTCCGTGGTTCTCGCATTGCCTATGTGGCGCAGTCAGCGGCGGCTTCATTCAATCCATCCCATCGGCTGATTGACCAGCATACGGAAGGCCCGATGCTGCACGGCATCTCCAGCCGGGAGGAGAGCGAGAAAGACGCGATTGAGCTTTATCGACGCCTCCGCTTGCCTAATCCGGATGAAATTGGCTTCCGCTATCCGCACCAAGTTTCCGGCGGGCAGTTGCAGCGGGCGATGACGGCGATGGTGATGAGCTGCCGCCCGGACCTCATCATTTTTGATGAACCGACGACAGCGCTTGACGTGACCACACAGATTGAAGTGCTTGCCTCGATCCGCGATATCGTTGATCAGTTTGATACAGCGGCCCTGTACATCACCCACGATTTGGCTGTCGTGGCACAGATGGCGGACCGGATTAAAGTGCTGCTGAAAGGGGATGAGGTCGAAGAGGCCGAAACCCGCGAAATGCTAGAATCACCGAAGCAGGATTACACCAAGTCCCTTTGGGCAGTGCGCTCATTTGAACGTCCGCAGAAACCGCCTGCACCTGCGGATGCCGTGCCTGTCGTCTCGGTAAAGAATATCTCGGCGGCTTATGGCGAAACGCCTGTGTTGTTTGACGTGAGCTTTGATATCCACGCAGGCCGTACGGTCGCTGTGGTGGGGGAATCCGGTTCGGGTAAGTCCACCGCTGCGCGCTGCATCACCGGCCTTCTGCCGCCTTCATCGGGTGAGGTCATGTTTGATGGGGAAGTTCTCCCGGCAGACTTCCGCAACCGTAACCGCGAGCAATTGCGGCAGGCGCAGATGATCTACCAGATGGCTGATACGGCGCTGAACCCAAAGAAGCGCATTGGTGAGATCATTAGCCGCCCGGTCCAGTTCTATCTTGGCCTCAAAGGTGCCGCGCTAAAGCAGCGTGTGGACCAGCTTTTGGATCAAATTGAGCTTGAGCCATCGCAATATTACCACCGCTATCCGTCCGAGCTTTCCGGCGGCCAAAAGCAGCGCATCGGCATCGCCCGCGCGTTGGCGGCAGAACCGAAGTTCATCATTTGCGATGAGGTGACCAGCGCGCTCGACCAGCTTGTAGCTGAGGGCATTCTGAAGCTGCTGGACCGTCTGCAGGAAGAACTGAACCTGGCCTACATGTTCATCACCCACGATCTGGCGACTGTGCGTTCTATTGCGGATGAAGTGGTGGTTATGCGCCAAGGTAAAGTGGTTGAGGCTGGCCCAAAGGACGTTATGTTCAAACCCCCACACCATCCCTACACCGACTTGCTCCTATCCTCCGTCCCCGAAATGGACCCGGATTGGCTAACCAACCTGCTAGAGGAACGAGGTGCGGATAACATTGGTGAGGCGGCGGACGTTTAAGACTGGCGGCTTTGCGCTATTGCTATACCTAGAGTATGATTATTGTCATACTTTAGGGCAATTCCCGACCAATCTGAATCAGATTGGTCGGGATAAATTGCCCGCAATCAATGTGATAGAGCGCCGGGCTGCGTGGCCAAGCGACGCACGGCGCTCTAGGTGCGTTAAGCATGGGGAGGCATAGAAAATGGTTATGACAAGAAAAACCATCACAATCCCTGAACCGATGGATGCTTGGGTAAAAGCACAGGTTGATGGTGGCCGCTACGGCAATGACAGCGAGTATTTTCGTGACCTGATTCGCCGCGACCAAGACCGTCGTCTCGCTGAGCACCAATTGCGTAGCCTCGTTGATGAAGGCCGAGAGAGCGGCGAAAGCGACGATAAAATTCCAGAGATAAAGCAGCGGATTCAGGCGCGTTTGCGGGCAGATGGCAGGCTATAGATTAAGCAATACCGCTGTTGCGGATGTCGAAAGAATTTACCAATATTCGATCCTGAATTTCGGGTTGACCAAAGCAAACACGTATATTGATCGATTGCATGACCGATTGTCAGTTTTGAATGAGCAGCCTCATTGGGGCAACGCTTACGCGCACATCGCGCCGGAGCTCAAGCGCTACGAATATGGTGCCCACTCAATCTACTATGAGATAGCCGACGGCGGCATATTTATCATTCGCGTGCTTGGAAATCGCCAAGATCCTGCAAGGCATTTCTAACGTTGGGCTATCGCCGCTCCAACGTCATTGGTAGTCCACACTTTGGTCTGAGCGTCAACCTGCATTCAATTTCCAGCTTGTGTTCTGGAACTGGTTTCAGGCGGAAGTCGCGGGCTAGGGTTGCTAGGCAAAGCACTGCCTCTACCAAGCCAAAACGCGCGCCGAGGCAGACGCGGGCACCGGCGGAGAAGGGGAGGTAGGCGAATTTGGGCGGGGGTTCAGCGGAGCCTGGAAGGAAGCGTTCTGGGCGGAAGGCATCCGGCTCTTTCCAGTAGGCCTTATGGCGTTGCACGAGCCAGGGTGCGATGACGATGATGTCGCCTTTCGAGACTGGGAACCCGCGCAAAATATCGTCGCCGCGCGCCTCACGGCTGAGCAGCGGCACGGGCGGATACAGGCGCAGCGTTTCTTCGAATACGGCGCGCGCATAGGGCAGGCGTTGGAAGTCCTCCAGAGTGGCGGATCGACCGTTTTCCAGAACCGCATCGGCCTCTGCATGCAATTTGGCTTCCACATCGGGGCGCATGGCGATCAATGCCCAGGTCCACGCAAGTGCGTTGGCGGTCGTCTCATGGCCCGCCATGAAGAGCACGATTGCTTCATTGCGAACTGCGGCAGCGGGATTGTCTTCCTGCCCTTCTGCTGCGTTCAGGAGAGAGGCAGCGAGACGCATGGCGTCTTTATCCGCCCCCGCTCTTGCAAGGATCGTGTCGACCATCGCCTGAACTTCGCCCGCCGCTGCATCCGCCTTGCCATTGCGGTCCCGTTGCAGCCAGCCGGGCGCGCCGAGCATGGAGAGGATGTCCATCTGCTCAATGACGGCCTGATAGTCTGAAAACCCGCGCACCACGCGGGTGGCTTCGGCTTCGCTGATGCCATCACCGAATACCGTGCGGCCAATGATGCGGGCCGTCAGCACCGCCATTTCAGACAGCACATCAATCGTGGCACCGGCGGGCAGTGCGCGCCAATTTGTGGCGGTTTCCTCTGCGCAGGCAACCATCATCGGGGCGTAGTTCGGGAGTTGCGCGGCTGCGATTGCAGGGGCGACCATTGCCCGGCGGCGACGCCACACATCCCCATCACTCACAAACAGGCCGTCGCCCAGAAGCGGTGTGAGGGCTTTCCGCATTTGCGGGCTTTTGGGATCGTAATTGTCGTGATTGTCCAGGAACACGCGCTTGATCGCATCAACGCCATTCACCACGTAAACGCGCCGGTTCGGCAGTTTGACCGGGATCATGAACTGCTCAAATGCCCGCTCATGCCAGATGCCGAGCAGATTTTGGCGAAGCTTGAGCAATGCCACCAGCGGGTTCAGTGCTTTCTTGGGCCTGGCCGGGTAGGGCGGGATAACCGATGGGGATGTTGGCGTATCGAGCATAGCGCTTTCTATACGCCTTCCCGCCTAAAACGAAAAACGCCGCGCTGTCCCAAGGACAACGCGGCGCTTAATGTCAGCACAAGGCTGAACGGTCGGCTTAGCTATCGAACCACCAGCGCTGGTATGAACGTGCGCCGTCCATTTCCCAGTTGCCAGCAATGTTCGGGCCATGCTTCAGGTTCGAGCGGCGTGCGGAGACGCGGTTCCGGAAGAACGGCACGATCGTGCCGCCATCGTCGCTGCACAGCATCTGCATTTCTTTATACATTTCCGTGCGCTTAGCCTGATCGAGCTCAGACTTGGCGGCGCGGAGCAGTTCATTGAACCGTGCGTTCTGCCAGTGGCTTTCGTTCCACGCGGCGTCATCTTTGTATGCCAGGGAGAACATCACGTCTGGCGTTGGGCGGGCACCCCATTGCACGAACACGAATGGCTTTTTCAGCCAGACGTTTGACCAATAGCCATCAGATGGCTCACGCACAACGTTGATATTGATACCAGCTTCGGAAGCCTGCTCTTTATAGAGCGTGCACATATCAACAGCACCGCTCATGACACTGTCTGTGGCTGAAAGTGATACCGACAGGTTCTCTTGGCCCGCTTCCTTCAAATGCCACTTAGCTTTGTCCGGATCATAGCCCCTCTGAGGCAGGTCTGCGTAATACGGCACAGATGCGCCAATCGGGTGATCATTGCCGATGCTGCCATAGCCGTAGAGGATCTTATCCAGGATCGCCTGACGGTCGATGGAAAGCTTCAGCGCCATGCGGACATGGTTGCTCTTAAATGGCTCTGTATCGCAGAACATAGGCAGAGTGACGTGTGCGCCTGAGGCGACATTGTCGATTTCAATGCCGGGAGCGCGGCCAAGCAGGCCAACAGTTTTCAGGTCAACGTCAGAAATAACGTCAACTTCGCCCGTAATCAGCGCGGACTGGCGAGAGTTCGGGTCATTCAGAACCGTCAGGTTCACGCCGTCGAAATGTGCTAGGCCGTCACGATGGTAGCCATCATGACGCACGAGTTCGGTCGATACGCCGGCGTTATGGCTGACAATCTTATACGGGCCAGCGCCTGTGCCGCTTTCCCAATCAATGCCATCGCCTTTGGCCGGCAGCATGGGTAGGTGATAGTCACCCAGCAAGAACGGCAGATCAGCATTGCCGGACTTCATCGTGATGATGATGGCGTTATCGCCGTCCGTTTTAATGCTCTCAACGTCTGTCAGAAGCGCTTTCGCAGCGGATTTGGTTTCGCCACGGTGGTAGTTGAGGGATGCAACAGCATCTGCGGATGTAAAGGTTTTCCCGTTGTGGAACGTGACACCTTTGGCCAGCTCAAAGCGCCAAACCTTAGCGTCCGTAGAGGCGCTCCAGGAGTCGGCCATATCAGGGCCAAGGCCGTTCGTCTCGGTGATTTCTGTCAAATAGCTGCGGGACGCGTGGTTCAGCTGAATCATATAAACGGATTCAGTCGTACCCGGATCCAGGCTGTCGGAGGTGTTGCCGTCGTGCATGCCGACGCGCATCGTGCCGCCGCGCTTTGGCGTAGCTGCTTGGACTTTTGAACTCCACATGGACGATGCGCCAGCGACAGTGACGCCCGCTGCGACAGTGCCTTCCATGAATCGACGGCGGCTGACTTTACCGCTCTTACTGTCGCTAATGAGCTTAGCGATCAATTGTTCGTTGTTCTTATCCGTCATAATGCCTCCCAGCTCGGAAATCAGAGTGATGTGATGAACGTCACACCTTATTGAACTGCACACCAAAGCGCAAATTCCTGGAGGCTTGCGGGGAAATTTCTGAGTATCGCTGTGTCTTAAGGGGCATTGAGCAGTGTGTATTATTCGGAAAATACACTCTAGTGTTGTTTTGGTGTTACTCCATTTTCGCAAATTAATCAGTGAGTAAGAAATTAATCTACTTGATGTCATCTATATATTCAGTCTGTATTTGGTGCCCGGAAATATATTTTTTATCGATTGGGGAACCAATGTTGCGTGCGGTTCGCGAACGCGACCAGGGACAGCATGACCGGGACCTCGACCAGGACGCCAACGACAGTCGCCAGCGCTGCACCAGAATTCAGCCCGAACAATGAAATCGCCACTGCAACTGCCAGTTCGAAGAAATTGGACGTGCCGATGAGCGCGCAGGGCGCAGCCACATTGTACGGCGTGCGCCAAGCCCACGCTGCGAAATAGGCAACGAAGAAGATCCCGTAGGATTGCAGGATCAACGGGATAGCGATTAGCAGGATCAACAATGGATCAGCCAGAATGACTGAGCCTTGGAAGCCAAAGAGCAGGACAACAGTTGCAAGCAGCCCGATGACCGAAAACGGCTTTACCTTAGCCGTAAATCGGGCAATCGCGGCCTCACCATCTGAATTATTGGCGGTCAATATGCGTCGTGTAAGAGCGCCCGCCGCTAGCGGGATAACGACATAGAGCGCTACGGACAGAAGCAACGTATCCCAGGGTACGACGATATCCGTAACGCCCAACAACAAAGCCACAATAGGAGCGAAGGCGAAGATCATGATGACGTCGTTTACAGAGACCTGCACCAGCGTATAGGCCGGGTCGCCGCGTGTGAGCTGGCTCCACACGAACACCATTGCGGTGCAGGGGGCAGCGCCCAACAGGATCAATCCGGCGATATATTGTTGTGCGTCGCCGGGCGGAATCATGTCTGCAAACAGGACCTCGAAGAATAGAACGCCAAGTGCAGCCATGGTGAACGGCTTGATCAGCCAATTCACAACAACCGTGATGATCAACCCTTTGGGCCGTTCGCCAATCTGGCGGAGGCTGGCGAAATCAACATTCACCATCATCGGGTAAACCATGGCCCAGATCAGAACCGCGACCACAAGATTAACGGAAGCGAATTCCAGCGCCGCCGCGGCTTCAAACAAGCCGGGCACTGCAACACCAAGTCCGATCCCAGCAGCGATGCACAACGCCACCCAAAGGCTCAGCCACTTTTCGAAGAATCCGATGCCTGCGGGGGCGGGTTGGTCAGTCATAGTGTTTTCTACTCATTGGCTAGCTTAGGGCCGAGGTTAGGACAGTTCTGTGACATTTAGATTGCAGCTGCACCCGCTGTCACCCCCATGCAAACACGGGTTGCTCATAATGATCGACCCGGACCATGCGTCCGTGCATTGCGACTTCGCGGAATTGGTAAAGGATTGCGGCGGTCGGTGCATGTACCATGTCATCCATGATGGCCATTCGGATGACCGGCTGGTCACTTTCCGGGATGCTGATCATGTCCGGTGATTCCGGCCGGTTCAGTTCTTCCAGCGGAATCCGGTAAAGCGCATGCACTTCATCAGGATTGGGCGTCAGGTTTGGCGCTGGGCCTGCCCAGAAGACAAAGGGCGAAATGCAATAGCCGGACCGGGTCGGGTAGTCGTCCAAGCGGCCAAGTAGCGTGTCGGGCCCCAGCATCAGGCCAACTTCTTCATCCATTTCCCGAAGCGCGGCTTCCAGCAGTGTTTCGCCCGGGTCCTGGCGACCGCCCGGCAACGCCCATTGCCGCGCATGCCGGCGGAGGCGGCCAGAGCGCCGCGTCAGGATGAATGCGGGTGCGCCTGTTTCATCTTCCGTGACGGCGATGGCAACGGCGGCTGGCGTCAAAGCATCTTCCTGCACGATATCCAGATCAAGGCCGGTCAGATTGCTCGCCAATTTCTCGCGGAGCTGGTTCTTCATGGGCCGAAAGCCGCTGCAATCGCGGCTTTATCCAGGCCCGCTTCCTTCAGTACATCCTGCCCATCTGCGCCAAGCTTAGGTTGCGGCTTATGAATATTGGGCGGGGTGTCCGAGAAATCTGCAGTCGGGCGCATCTGTAGGGTTGGGCCAACGTCCGGATGGGCCATTGGTTGGAAGAAGCCAGACTCTCTCAAATACGTATCCTCAAATAGGTCTTGCAGCGTGGCCATCGGGGCATTCGCGATATCTGCCGCATCGAATTCTGTCTGCCAGTGGTCCGTTGTCTCTTCCGCAATCCGTTCGCCTAGGATGCTGTATAATGTATCGATATTGACGGTTCGGCCTTCAAGCTTGGCGAACCGGTCATCATCCGCCAATTCTGGCTTTCCGAGCGCGCCAAATAGCCTGCGCCACTCCGCATCCGTAATTGCGAGCAGGGATATGTGTCCGTCCTTGGTGGGATAGGGGCGGCGGTGTGGTGTGAACATGCGCGGGAAGCCAACGCCTTCGCTCGCCCGATCAAAGTTCGCCAGCCATAGATGGTCGACGATATTGAAGGCCGTCATGGTTTCCAGCATTGGTAGGTGCACCATTTGGCCTTTGCCGGTGTTGGAGCGGGCAAAAAGCGCCATGCCGATGTGGGACGCAAGCTGTGTTCCGCAATATTTGTCGGCGATGGCCATAGGTGCATAGCGTGCTTCACCGTTCGCCTGCTGGATCATGCCAGCAAGGCCGCTCTGGCCCTGGATCACGTCATCATAGGCCGGGCGGTCTTTCCAGGGGCCGGACTTCGCATAACCGCCGGCGGCGGCGTAGATCAGGCGTGGATTCAGTTCACTGAGCGTTTCAAAGCTGAGACCAAGTCGCTCAACAGCAGCCGCACGCATGGAATGCACCAGCACATCGGCTTTAGCGATCACTGCCTTCAATGCAGCCAGGGCTTCCGGACGTTTCAGGTTCAATTCGAGCGAGCGCTTATTGCGGTTCATCGCCATGAAGTGCGCGGCCATGGACTGTTCATGCCCTGGGCCGAGCTTCCGCATGGGGTCCCCACCTGGTGGCTCGACCTTAATGACATTCGCACCCATGTCGCCCAGGATTTGGGTGCAGACAGGCCCCAGCACATTGATGGTCAGATCAATCACCGTAACGCCCTGCAGCGGGCCGGTTGCGGGCTTGGTATAATCGTCTGTCATGCTTCAAATCCATCAATCAGGTTCTTGGCGATGATATTACGCTGTATCTGGTTTGAGCCCTCAACGATCTGCACAACCTTCGCATCCCGGAAATAGCGGTTGATCGGGAAGTCATTAGAAATGCCAGAGGCGCCAAAAATCTGCACAGCATCCGTTGCGACCTTCATCGCTGTATCGCTACTAAAGGCTTTCGCGATGGCAGCGGCCTGGGCGAGGTCTTTACCGCGCACGCCTGCATCCGTCATGGCGGCGGCCTTATAGGTCAGCCCGCGGGCTGCTTCTACGCCCATCGCCATATCAGCAAGCATCCAGCGGAGGCCCTGAAAGTCAGTCAGGGGCTGATTGAAAGCCTGGCGTTCATGCATAAAGCGCAGGCTATGATCGAGCGCACCCTGGGCGAGGCCCACCGCCCTTGCAGCAATAATTGGCCGCGAAAGTGCGAGCGCCTGCATGACCTGCTTGAACCCACCGCCTTCTGGCCCAAGCATATTTTCTGCCGGTAGGAATACATCCTCCAAGAACAGTGGCGAGGAGGGGACACCGCGCGCGCCGAGCTTGTCTTCCTTAGGGCCGATGGTGAGGCCAGGCGACTCTGTTGGCACGATGAAGAAATTAATTTGGCCGCGCGAATCGCCTTCGCCTGTCTTCGCGGCCAGCACGATAAAATCGGATACGGCAGCGTTCGTGCACCAAATCTTTGCGCCGTTGAGGCGGTACCCGCCATCCGCTTTGACGGCGCGGGTTTTTATGCCAGCGACGTCTGACCCGGATTGCGGTTCCGTGATTGAAAATGCAGCACGGAGTTCGCCGCTCGCCAAGCCCGGCAGAAAGCGCTGACGCTGCGCCGCTGTTCCCGCTGCCATGATCGCGCCAAAGGGTGTCCACTGCACGACCAGCAGGTAGCCGGTATTGTAGCAAACACGGCCTAGTTCCTCGACCGCGACACATCCGGCGAGCAGGCTATCCTGGCCGCCATATTCAGCTGGAAACGGCAGGGTGAAGATGCCGAGTTCCCGTAAGAGGTCAAACATGTCCTGCGGGTATTCAGCGGACTTATCAATTTCATCTGCCCGGCTTGCAACGCGGTCTTTGGCGACACGGCGAATGAGCGCCTGTGTTTCGAGGGCTGTTGGCGTGAGGTCAGTCATGTCGAAAGCATGGGCGATATCAGTTACCTGCGTCTAGAGGGGTTGTGCCTTTCGGGGAGACTGCTAGGATTTAGAGCAGAAGGCGGCGCACAAGCGGCTGCCCGATAACAGGGAGGAAAAGTATGCAAGTGAAAACCTTGCTGGCAGGCGCTGCAATTGCAGCCGCATTCGCCATCCCGCTTCAGGCCTATGCCGAACAGGCTGGTGGCACGATGCGCGTTTATCACCGAGGCACGCCGCCATCCGGCTCGATCCATGAGGAAGCAACATCCTCTACGGTCATGCCGTATATGAGCGTTTTCAATAACTTGGTTATGTATGATCAGGCTGTCGCTAAAAACAGCCTGGACAGCATTGTGCCCGACCTCGCGACCGATTGGTCCTGGGATGAAAGCAAAACCAAGCTGACCTTCAAGCTGCGCTCTGGCGTTAAATGGCATGACGGCAAACCGTTCACTGCTAAAGATGTTCAGTGCACCTGGGACATGCTCCAAGGCAAAACCAAGGCCCGTATGCGGAAGAATCCGCGCAAGTCCTGGTATTGGAACCTGGATAAGGTCACGGCTGACAGCGATACGCAGGCTACCTTCCATATGAAGCAGCCGCAGCCAGCACTTTTGGCGCTGTTGGCGTCCGGCTATTCACCGGTTTACCCCTGCCACGTATCGCCAAAGAAAATGCGTACGAATCCGATCGGCACCGGGCCGTTCAAATTCGTTGCTCTAAAGCAGAACGAATCCATCAAGTTCGTGAAGAACGAAGATTACTGGAAAGAAGGCCGTCCCTATTTGGACGCCATCGACTGGACGATTATCAAAAGCCGGTCGACCCGTATCTTGGCATTCGTCGCGGATGAATTCGACCTGACATTCACGGCGGATGTGTCCGTTCCGCTGCTGAAGGACGTGAAAGAGCAAGCGCCAAACGCCGTTTGCCACAAGGTCACGACCAACGTATCGACCAACCTGATTGTTAATCGCGACGCGCCACCTTTCGACAATGAACAGGTTCGTAAGGCTATGGCGATTGCGATGGATCGTAGCGCATTCATCAAGATCTTGAGCAATGGCGAAAACCAGCTTGGCGGTGCCATGCTGCCGCCGCCATCTGGTGGTTGGGGCATGCCTGCTGAAGTGCTGGCCAAAGCGCCAGGCTACGGTGAGCCTGATGAGGATGTCGCAAAAGCACAGGCGATGATGAAGGCGGCTGGCTATGGCCCTGATAATCGCTTGGCCGTAAAGGTTTCCACCCGGAACATCGCAATCTATCGCGACCCGGCGGTTATTCTTTTGGATCAGCTGAAAGCGATCTACATTGATGCCGAACTGGAAGTCATCGAGTCATCAAACTGGCACGCTACGGTGGCGCGTAAGGATTATCAGGTTGGCTTGAACCTGACCGGCGTCGGCGTTGATGATCCGGACGTGGTGTTCTTCGAAAACTACGCCTGTGGCTCACAGCGGAACTATACGGGCTACTGCAGCCAGGAAATGATGGAGCTGTTCAAAAAGCAGTCTTCCATGACCGACCAAGATGCTCGCCGCAAATTGGTCTGGGAAATTGATTCCCGCCTGCAAGGTGACGTTGCCCGTCCGATGATCGACCATCGGGTTGGTGCAACTTGCGCTCAGCCACGCGTTCAGGGCCTCACCGTCATGGTGAATAGCTCTTACAACGGCTGGCGCTTTGAGGACATCTGGCTCAAGAAGTAAGCCACTGTCCTGATAGACGACACCTGAGCGGAGAGGCGCTGTTTCGGCAGCGCCTCTTCCTCTCGTACCTCTAGCAGTTCCCTTCCAGAGAGGCGTTTCGCCGTGGTCGCATATATCGTCCGCCGAACATTGTTGATGGCTGTTACGCTCATCGGCATGTCGATCATTATCTTCGCGCTGTTGCGGCTTGTACCGGGCAACATTGCGGACATCTTGTTTGATTCTGCTGGGTTCGTTGACCCCGCTGAAAAAGCGGCATTGGAAGAAGAGCTTGGGCTCTCAGACTCTATTCCAGTGCAATATTGGAACTGGATTGTCGGCCTCGCCCAAGGCGATTTAGGATTTTCATACGTTTCAGAATTACCGGCGATTGATGAAATCGCGCCGCGCATTCCCATTACCGCGAAGCTCGCCGCATTAGCGCTGTTTTTCTCTGTTCTTTTTGGCTTGCCGCTTGGCGTTATCAGCGCCGTGAAGCAGAACACATGGCTGGATTATTTCCTGCGCGTCGTCAGCTTATCTGGCCTGTCTCTGCCGTCTTTCTGGCTGGCACTGTTGATCCTGATGGCGTTCGTCACGTGGTTCGGCACTATCCCAATCTATACTGACCCGCCGGATAATTTGTGGGATGAATTGCTGCTTTACAGCATCCCCGCAGCGGCGGTTGGTTTCCGATCATCTGCATTAATCATGCGTCTGACGCGGTCCTCCATGCTGGAGGTGATGCGGCAAGATTATATCCGCACCGCTAAGGCGAAGGGTGCCAGCGATCGGTCTGTTAACTATGGCCACGCTTTAGCGAACGCCGTGCTGCCGGTTGTGACGATCATCGGCATTGAAGCCGCGTTCCTGATCGGCGGGCTGATCGTGACTGAGACCGTCTTCAATATTCCTGGCGTTGCGCGCTTCCTCGTGGAGGCGATCCAGTGGCGGGATTATCCGATTGTGCAGAACTTGGTGATGTTTATCGGCGTCATCGTGGTGCTCACGAATTTCCTGGTCGACTTGCTCTATGTCTCGCTCGACCCACGCATTAAGTATGAATAGGGAGCGGATCTGATGGCGATCAAACCTATCGATCACGCGGCCGAACTTTCTAAAGCTGGCGCTGGCGTCGAAAGCCGCCTGGGCAAAGCATGGTTCCTGGCCAAGAGCTATCCGCTCGGCGCTGTTGGGCTGATCCTGTTCCTGGGGCTCCTGTTCACCGGCATCTTCGCCGATGTGCTTGCACCAATGGACCCGGTCAAGACCAACGCTGAAACCTCCCTTCAGGGACCAGGCGGCCAGCATATGTTGGGTGCAGACATGATGGGCCGGGACCTTCTCTCCCGGATCATCCACGGGGCCCGAATTTCATTAGCAGTTGGGCTTGGGTCAACAATCCTCGGCTGTTCGCTTGGCGTCATCGTTGGGCTGGCCTCAGGCTATCTTCTGGGTTGGTTTGACCTGATCACCCAGCGCATCATTGACATCATGCAAGCCTTGCCGTTGCTGGTTATGGCGCTGGTGATGGCTGCGTCCCTGGGCCCAAGCCTAGAGAACACCGTGATCGCCATATCGATCCCGCTGGTGCCGCATGTGGCCCGCGTGATCAGATCGAACACGCTCAGTCTACGAGAGATGCCGTTTGTGGAGGCCGCCAAGGCCATCGGCATGAGTGAAACGCGGATCGCTGTGAAGCACGTTCTGCCCAACACCTTAGCGCCGCTGATTGTGCTGGCGACGGCGCAGCTTGGCTCCGCGATTCTAACGGAAGCCTCACTGTCCTTCCTTGGGCTCGGCATTCCAGAGCCTCACGCCTCATGGGGGCGGATGCTTTCGGAAAGCGCGGCTGAATATGTGCGGACCGCACCATGGCTCGTGATCTTCCCCGGCATCGCCATTAGCTTGGCTGTGTTTGGCGCGAACCTGTTGGGCGATGCCGTCCGCGATATCCTCGACCCTCGTCAGCGCAGCTAAGGAGCACATCACATCATGGCGGACGCTGCGCAAATGAATGCCCCCACTGGCTCCCCGGTCAAATCAACGGCCAACCAGGCGGCTTTAGAGGTCAACGGCCTCAAAACCTACTTTTTCACCCGTGAAGGCGTCGTCCGCGCGGTGGAGGACGTATCGTTCTCTGTCGCGAGGGGGGAGACACTGGCCATTGTTGGCGAGTCCGGCTGCGGCAAAAGCATGACCGCGCTTTCAATCATGCGCCTTATTCCAGACCCACCGGGCCGTATTGTTGGTGGTGAGATCAAGCTGGATGGCCAGGACTTGATGGACCTGTCAGAAGCCGAAATGCGTGACATTCGCGGCA
The DNA here is from genome assembly GCA_938083135.1 of uncultured Alphaproteobacteria bacterium. Classification (GTDB taxonomy): domain Bacteria; phylum Pseudomonadota; class Alphaproteobacteria; order Bin95; family Bin95; genus VMCJ01. The sequence continues at coordinate 23,946 of CALLKY010000042.1, forward strand.
ATGACATCTCCATGATCTTCCAGGAGCCAATGACCAGCCTCAACCCGGTCATGCGGATTGGCAAGCAGATCAGCGAAGCGCTGATCCTGCACCAAAACATGTCCAAATCGCAGGCAATGGAACGGTCTGTCGAGATGCTGAAATTGGTCCGCATCCCGGAACCAGAGCGGCGCGTTAAGGAATTCCCGCATCAGCTTTCTGGCGGTATGCGCCAACGCGTAATGATCGCCATGGCGCTGGCCTGTAAGCCAAAAGTGTTGATCGCGGACGAGCCGACGACAGCGCTGGACGTGACCATTCAGGCGCAGATTCTCGATCTGATCGTGAACCTGAAGGATGATCTGGGTGCAGGTGTTATCTTGATCACCCACGATCTTGGCGTCGTCGCAGAGACCGCCAACCGCGTCATTGTGATGTATGCAGGACGGAAGGTTGAAGAGACGGACGTGATGACGCTCTTCGCCAATCCGCGTCATCCCTATACACGGGGGTTGCTGGCATCCGTGCCAAGCCTTGCAATTGTGGTTGGCGAGGAAGCGGCGGCGGAACGGCTGGAAGAAATCCCCGGTATCGTCCCGCCCCTGCATTCACTGCCGGAAGGCTGTGCGTTCGCACCCCGCTGTCCCCAAGCGATAGATAAATGTCGGCAGGCTAGGCCTGAATACGAAGAGAAGCGCCCTGGCCACTGGGCCGCATGCTGGCGTTCAGACGAGTTATATGGAGCGAATGATGGCTGAAGTCGCATCAAAAGGCGCCCCGAACGCGTCAAGCGATGAGCCGGTGCTTGAGGTCGAGAACCTCAAAAAGCACTTCCCCATCCAATCCGGCGTGCTGAAGCGCACGACAGGGCATGTCTATGCTGTCGACGGTGTCAGCTTCGCGATTGGGGAAGGGCGTACGCTTGGGCTGGTTGGTGAATCTGGCTGCGGCAAGTCAACAGTTGGCCGCACAGCGATGCGCCTGCTGGAGCCGACGGATGGATCGATCAAGCTCTCTGGCGTGGATGTTACGCATCTGAGCAAGAAGGAGCTTCGGCCTTATCGGCGGCAGATGCAGATTATCTTCCAGGACCCATTCTCTAGCTTGAACCCCCGTATGACGGCTGGCGAAATCGTGAAAGAGCCGCTCTATATTCATGATATCGGCGACAATAAATCCCGCCAGGAGATGACTAAGGCGCTGTTCGACCGCGTTGGTCTCCGCCAGGCGCAGATGAATAATTATCCGCATCAGTTTTCCGGTGGCCAGCGTCAGCGCATCGGCATCGCCCGGGCGCTCTCCCTGAACCCGAAGCTGATCGTCGGCGACGAGCCCGTCTCAGCGCTCGACGTGTCGATCCAAGCCCAGGTCATCAACCTGATGATGGACCTGCAGGAGGAGATGAATGTTGCATATCTGTTCATCGCCCATGATCTGGCGGTAGTCGAACATATCTCAGACGACGTGGCCGTTATGTATCTTGGCCGCATTGTTGAGTTCGCGGATAAGAAAACCCTCTTCACCAACCCGCAGCATCCTTATACAGAGGCGTTGCTCTCCGCCGCGCCCATCCCGGACCCTACCGTTCGCAGGGATAAGGTGATCCTTCAGGGCGACGTGCCAAGCCCGATCAACCCGCCAAAAGGCTGCCATTTTCATACCCGCTGCCCCTATGCGACAGATCAATGCCGCATCGAGGAACCCGTGCTGAAAGACCTTGGCGGCGGCCATACGGTGGCGTGTCACCTAAGATAAACGCAATTTGTTCTTATTTTGGCAATGTAGCCTTGAGATAAACAAAATGTTCCATATATGTTTCGTTCATGCCATGTAATGGAGAACGATCCGATGCTCATCGCACTGAACAAGACGCTCACAGGTGACCGCGACGCTGACCAGAACGACGTTGCCGATATCAAACAAGGCCTCAACGCCTCGATTACTATGACCCCAAAGAACCGCATATCCTGGACATCCTGGACATCCCGGACACACGCATGTTCAACGGCCTCGAAGCCTTCCAGAAAGATCATGGATTAAAAGCAGACCGCTACGCCCGCCCTGGCGGCGAGACAGAAATGAAGCTGAATGAAGTGCTGAACCAGGGCATCGCATCAAAAGCGTTGAAGCCAGCCTTGCCCATCCTGCGCCTCGACAATGGCCTCAAGGCGTCGAAACCGCCGATGTATGGGAATGGATTGCTGCATCGAGTGAGCGGTGTCGTCGGCGAAGTTGACCAGGCAGGAGGATTAGGGGTGCGTCCGCCCTATAGCCGTCCGCCGCAAAAGCCTGCAGATCAAGGCCGTGTCTATATCGAGTCCAATGATTGGAGGCCAACGCCAAAGGCGGCGCGGCACAAGCCTGCGATTGAGCATAATGGCGTAATGGGTGAAGTTGACCAAGCAGGCGGCCTCGGCGCACGTCCAGTTTATACACGGCCCCCACGCTCTCCCAAAGCAAGCGGCGGCATCTACATTTAGCCGAATGATTGGCGCCCAGAATCGAAACGCCAGCCGAGAAAGCCAGCCATAGAACATGATGGTGTCATGGGTGAAATTGATCAGGCGGGAGGATTAGGAACGCGACCAGTGTATAGAGCAGATTCCCATCATTCTGGTTCATAGCCTGCAGCTGTGAAGTAGCTCCTGCAGTCGTTTGGCGTGAGGTCGTCGATGGCGTCTCGGATGGCGTCCCAGAGATCTGGGAGATTACGGGCGGCGGCTTTTCTGAGGA
>CALLKY010000043.1 GCA_938083135.1 uncultured Alphaproteobacteria bacterium
CAGCCATAAAATCGCCATTTAGACAGCGCCCCTTGGCCTGCGTCAGCTATAGCTGACGCAGGCCAAGGGGCCATCCTGAACCAGCAAGATGGACCTATATTCTACCGGGAACTGGCCCCTTTTTACTCCGCGATTGACACCGCACCAGTCTTGCGATCACGCTGATTGCTTGGGAATACAAGTTCTTCGTCTAGGCCTCTAACCCACTTCAGCACGGCAACGGCTTCGGGCGACAACGGCACTCGATGCTCGACACCACGTTTCATTCGCTCGCCCGGAATGGTCCAAACCTTTTTGGCGAGATCGATCTCATCCCAGCGCGCGCCCCTCGCTTCACCCGAACGTGCGGCTGTTAAGATCAGAAACTCCAATGTCCGCGCCGATAGCCCATCACGTTCAGACAAATCACGCATGAACGCTGGCACTTCCGCCCAAGGCAGCGCAGGCAAATGCGCCTTCACCAGCTTAACCGGGGGCAATGCTTTCTTAACGCCATGCACCGGGTTCTCATTCGGATACAGCCCTTTGGCTTTGGCCCAATCGAAAATCGTCGTGAGGCGTTGGCTCAAACGCTTCGCCGTTTCGTGCTTACTTACCCAAATAGGCATCAGCACCCGCATTACGTCAGCAGTGGTTACATGCTCAATCGGCGCTCGGCCAAAGATCGGAAACGCATGCGCTTGAACTGTCTTGATCCAGGTCTCGGCATGCTTGGCATTCTTCCAGGTCGGAAGCAGTCCCTCATAGACCTGCCTTGCGGCGTCCTCAAAGGTGATGCTTTCACGGTGCTTGAGGTCTAACGGGTTCGTGCCAGCGCGTGCGGCCTTCCGATAGCGTAAGGCAATCTCACGGGCGTCTGCGAGCGGAACCAGGGAAACCGCCCCTAATCCCACCTCAACGCGATATGGTGCGCCCTTAGCAGTCTGACGGCCTTTGACAGTGCCTCTATATATCCAGGACTTAGCCCCGCCCTTGCCAACGCAAAGGTACAAGCCGCCGCCGTCAGCATGCATGCCGGGCTTCAAGTTCTTACCCTGAACGCCACGCGCGGTTAGCTTGGCCATTTTTCTCATCCCACCGATTATCCCACCAATAATGGTAAGATATAGTGGGATGGCATGCAACGATATGATACAAGATAAGAGCCATACCGCTATGTATCACAACACATTATGGGTCAAATTGAGACAGCGTGATAAGATATAATAGTAGAGCTTGGCTCCACCAAAGACTTTTCGCAGAAGCGAAAAGGCTCGTTCACAGAAATCCCCTAAGTAGCCCGGCAGGCTTTTGCGTTAGCAATCGCCGAGAGAGCGTGGGGCTGCCAACGTTTGACACCCCCACGTCCAATCAACTTTTTAGTAATCAAACTGCCTGGATATCCATACCCTTAGCGACGGCAGGGCGCGCCATCATGCGATCGTACCAGGCCTTCAGGTTCGGGTATTTGGACCAATCGATATCCACCCATTCCCAGCGGCTGATCCAACCAATGCAAGCGACGTCCGCGATGGAAATCTCGTCTACCAGATAGTCACGGCCAGCAAGGCGCTTGTTCATGACGCCGTAGAGACGGTTGGTCTCGTCCGTGTAGCGCTTGATGCCATAGGGCACCTGTTCTTTAGCGGCGCGGCGGAAGTGATGCGCTTGGCCCTGCATGGGACCAAGACCGCCCATCTGCCACATGAGCCATTCCAACACCTGCATGCGCTTGCGCGGGTCCGTCGGCAGCATGTTGCTTTTCGCTTTTTCAGCTAGGTAAATCAGGATCGCGCCGGATTCGAACACACTGATCGACTCGCCATCCGGACCATCCGTATCGACGATAGCCGGGATGCGGTTATTCGGGCTGATCTCCAGAAAATCGGGTGCGAACTGCTCATCCTTGGAGATATTTATGGGATGGAATTCATAGTCCAAGCCAAGCTCTTCCAGCATGACGGAGATCTTTTTGCCGTTCGATGTATTCCAGCTATAGAGGTGAATCACTGTAGCGTTTCCTTCTGCTTGCAAGGGGGATTGACCCCAAGCATAGTCCGCCCGCGCCGCGCCCGCGAGGGGGCCGCACTGTATTCTCCCCCAGATTTCATCAGGCGGTATGCGTAGAAGCGGCGAAGCAGTTGGAACAGTGTTTGCGCTTGTCGGGTCCATCGGGCTGGGCAGCGCTATCGCGATTGCGCGGATCGCCTATGAAGAGGGTGCCAATGGCCTTTCCATCGCCTTCCCGCGCGCCTGGCTACTGGTGCTCCTGCTACTCGGATTCTGCGAACTGACTGGGCGGCGGCTGACGATGAGCTTCAAGAGCTGGCTTGCCTGCTTGTTTCCAGGCCTACTGCTGTCCCACATGTTCTACGGCAATATTGCAGCCGCAGAATTCATTCCAGCCGCCGTAGCAGCCCTGCTGTTTTTCATATTCCCGCCATTGGTGACGATCATCAACGCTGCTGTAGATCGCCGCCCACCATCACCCATGAAGCTTGGCGCTACGCTAATCGCGTTTGCTGGGTTGGCTGTGATGCTCGGCGTCAGCCTGGATGATCTGGATTGGCGTGGTGTCGCACTTGGGCTATCCGCCGGCGTGTTTTGCGCCATCAACATAACCTGGGTCTCCCGCAAGCTTTCTCATATCGATCCTGTTGTTAGCATGACGCATATGGCACTTGTCGCGGCCGTGTGTTTGACCGGGGCGACGCTCTTTTTCGGCGGCACGCCTCTACCAAGCGGCGGCGCTGGATGGGCAGCGATGCTGGGTGCCGCCGCCATGCAGGCGTCCTGTATTCCATTATTTTACATTGTGCTGCCCGTGATCGGGCCGGAGCGGATGGGTATCCTGTCCAACATCCAGCCAGTGGCGACGATCTTCGTGGCCTATCTGGCGCTTGGCGAAGCGCTTAGGCCCATGCAATTCCTTGGGGCAATGATGATCCTGGGCGGTATCTTGTTAATGCAATATGCCGCCAAGCGTGAACGGCCCGCTATTGCGCCCGCACCTTCTCCAGAACCGGAAGCAGGTATTTCCGAAATGCCGCCGGGTTCTCCGACATTGGAAAGTGGCCAACACCGCGCATAACCTCGAAATGCGTTGCGTTAATTAGGTCAGCAAGTTCTTGGCCCATTTCCGGCGTCGCGGATGGGTCATAGTCCCCGCTCAGCAAATATATCGGGCAGGCGGAATTCCTTAGCGGCTCCGCCAGACCATTCCGCAGGTCGCCATCCTCGAAGTAATAAACGAGATCGCCTGCGAAGATGCCGGGGCCGCCCTGCATGTAGTGCCACATGGTTTCCCAACGCTCTGCGGACGGCGACTGTGGGGCGATCATGCCCGCCATAGAGGCACCCGCCATCTTGCCGCCGTGGATGTCTGGGCGATGCAGCGCACTTGGCGGTGCGGGGTCGCCAAGGCTTCTATCCTCAGCATAAAGCGCCGATTGCAGGCCAATCGCAGCCCGGAACCGATCCCCATGCCTGATTGCAAGATGCAGCACTGCACGCCCGCCAATTGAGCAACCCATGACGGCTGGACGGTCCAGCTTCAAGGCATCTACAAGCGCCATCACAATTTCCATGTAGCTATCTGTCGTCAGTTCATAGATCTCAGCCTCAAATCCTGCAGGTGGGGAAGATTTCCCATGCCAGGGCAGGTCAAATGCGATCACGCGGTAGTTCGCTGTAACAGCGGGATCGTTCAGAATATGACGGAATTGCCGCCCGTCGCTTCCGGCAGTGTGCAGGCAGATCAACGGAATGCCCTCCCCTGCTTCCTCAAAATACACGCGATGTGGCCGGCCATGTATGGCCAGGCGCAGATAGCGCCCCATCACAGGCTCAATCTCTGGAACAATGGGAACGGGTGGCCTGGGCTGTTCTTCTGGACTTAGGTTTGAGAACAGCATCTCCAGCAGCAGCAGGTGCTGATGAAACTTTACCATGTCCCCGGTGGCGATGAGGTTCCGGGTGCGCCGCATAGTCGTTAGCGTTTGGAAGCCTGGCTGCGGTTCTGGCTTGCGGAGTTCGGCCCATGCATCTGAAGTTGCCGAAAGCGTTATTTCAGCCATGCCCTCGCCACCAGAAAGGTGCGCACCGGCCTCATCGATCAGCAGGGTCCAGCGGGCGTCATCGGCATATAGCGCTACGGATAATGGCCCGAATGCAGCGTGTTGTGCGATATTAGGGTTAGCAGTCGCGCGGGCTGTTACATATTCAAACATTCAAGATGGCCTCCAGCAGAAACGTGATCTGCAGGACGGTATCTTGGCAGACAGACATCGTCTATCCGGCGATGGCCAGCTTCGGCCTCTTGGTTGCACCCGCCAGATAGCTATCTACTAATTCCTCGGCAGGGATTGGGCGGCTGAAGTAGTAGCCCTGAATTTGTTTGCAGCCGTACCCAATGAGCAGGTCGACCTGTTCAACTGTTTCCGCCCCTTCGGCAATGCACTGCAAGCCGATGCCTTTGGCTAAGCCAATGAGCGTGCTGGTGATTTGAGCGTCGTCGGTATCAGTTTCGATATTACGGACGAAGCTGCGGTCAATCTTGATCTTATCCAGCGGCAATTGCTTCAGGTGCGCCAGTGACGAATAGCCAGTGCCGAAATCATCGACAGATACCGCGATACCGCGCTGTCGCACCTTTTTTAGGATTGCAGCGACTTCCTTCGCGCGCCCCATAATCGCCGTTTCCGTCACCTCAATTTCCAGCGAGCTAGGATCAGCAGCGGTTTCAGCGAGAATTCTATCGAGCGCAGGCAGGAGTTTGCTGTCAGCAAGCTGTACCGGCGAAATGTTGATTGAGCAGTTTGGCACTGGAACGTCCAAAAGACGCCAGCGCGCCATTTGACTGCAGGCAGCATTCATCACCCATTCGCCAATCGGCAGAATAAGGCGATTATCTTCCGCGACAGGAATAAAATCAGCGGGTGAGATATAGCCGATCTCTGGATGGCACCAACGCAATAGCGCCTCAACGCCGATCAATTCGCCTGTTTCGGCCATGACTTTAGGCTGATAATACAGTTCAAACTCATCACGCTTCAGTGCAAGACGTAAGTCTTCCTGCAGTTGCTGGCGCTTGTGGGCAGCGATATCCAGGCTTTCATCGTAGAAGCAGAAGCGCCCCCGCCCTTCGGCTTTGGCTTTATAGAGCGCCATATCGGCTGATTTCAGGATTTTTTCAGGTGTTTCGCCATCCGCCGGTGCCAGTGCGATGCCGGTGCTGGTGGAAATATGCAATTCCTTGCCATTTAGCGAAACGGGTTCTTTGAACGCGTCTGCGACCTTTGAAATCAGGCTGGCCGCACCATTTGTATGACTAAGATTGGGCGCAATGATAACGAACTCATCACCCCCAAGCCGAATCACCGTATCTGACCCGCGCGTCGCCTTCTGCAAGCGTTTGCCGACTTCTAGAAGCAGCGCATCCCCAGCCGGATGGCCCATAGTATCATTCACGTGCTTGAAATGGTCCAGGTCCAGCAGGATCGTCGCAACAATGCTGTCCGTCCGTCCACTCTGGCTGATAGCACCACCTAAAACATCATCAAACACGGATCGGTTGGGCAGCCCCGTCAGGGCGTCAACACGGCCAAGTTCTGTGAGCTCCGTCAGGAACATCTGCCGCGCCTGCGCATAGCGTATTGTCCGCCGCAGCAATGCAGGAGTCAGTTCATTCTTATCCAGGTAATCAATCGCACCGGATCCCATGACGGACATGGCGAGGTCTTCATTCTGTTCACCGGTCAGGAAAATAACGGCAGCGGTAGATTTGTGCGTTTGCGCCATCTCATGGAATAGCTCGACGCCATCCTTATCCGGCATCCTGTAGTCCAAGATCACGCAGTCGAAGCCGCCATCTATCATTGCAGCCAAGGCATTAGCGCTATCAAACGCTTCATCGAGCGTATAATTGAGGCCAGAGTTCTTAAGATGACGACGGACGGCTGCGCGATCTACGTCATCATCATCGACTAGAAGGATGCGGATTGCGTCATCGGTCAGCATGGCAGCTCCACGACCTTGCAATAATGCTCGAGCATACCCAACACATTAAGGAAGGTCTGTTCTGCGTCCGATTTGACGATATAACCCGCTATGTTCTTGTCGTAGGCAGACAACTTATCCGTCTCGGCGGCGGATGTCGTCAGCACGAAAATCACTGTCTTGCTCAAGCTTGGATCATTGCGCACTTCCCGCAAGAACTCGTGCCCGCTCATCCGCGGCATATCAAGATCAAGCAGCACGAGATAGGGTGTTTCTACCGGTGATGCATTGTCATTGCCCCGCAATAATTCCAGGGCTTCAATGCCATCATTCGCGATGTAAAAGGTATTTGGTAACTCCAAGCGCCGCATGGCTCTTTTCAGGCCCATTGCGCAGATATCATCATCATCTACGAGGAGAATTTTGTATGGTTGCGCTGCCATTATGCTGCCTCCTGCAATTTTTCTTGCGCCATTGGTGCCGTGCGTGCGGCCGCCATTGGCTGGGCCTTTACCCACGTGAATTGGAATGCCGCCCCCCGCGCGCCATTCGTTGAATTGAGCGTAATGTCGCCCCCATTTCGCTCGACATAGCGTTTGACCATTGCGAGACCGAGGCCACTGCCCTCCACCTCGTCGCGCCGGCGTAAGGTTTGGAACATGCCAAATATCCGCGCGTGATATTCTTCTGGAATACCCGGGCCATCGTCAGTAACGGTGAAGCTTACTTTGTCGTCCATATCCGCTCCGGTGATCCAGATCCTGCCGTCGGTGCGGTCGTGATGCTTAATTGCATTATCAACCAGGTTCTGCAGCACATGCGTCACCGGTGCCTTATCGCCATGGAAGTCAGGCAAATCAGGTGAAACTTCGATCGTGAAGCCAGCAGGCACGCTAATTAGGTCCAGAACATCAACTGCTAAACTGCAGCCATTCAGCAACTGAACATTGTCATCACCGCGTCCAATACGGGAATATTGCAGGAGGCCGGTTAACAATGCCTCCATCCGACCCACGCGATTTTTCATCAAAGCCAGGTGTTCCCGACTATCGTCAGTCAGAACGGGCTGGAGATCGTCCTCCAGCCAACCCGTCAGGCTGGAAATAGCCCGAAGTGGTGACCGCAGATCATGGGATGCTGCATAGGCAAATCGTTCCAGCTCCTGGTTGTAGCGCCAGCTCTTCCGTGCGCTCTTCCAGTGATCGCGTTTTCTATTTCGCAATTTTTTCGGCGCGGCGGCGCGTCATCGCAAACGCCATCAGGATGCCAAATACAAGGACGCTGATGATAAGGCAGGCAATCAGCACGACTGCGGGGTCGGCAATTGAATGCTCGACCGCAAAGTTGGGCTGTGATGACACATGCAATGTCCAGCTATGGCCACCAAACTCGAATGGGATCTTCGTTGAATAGCTTGCATCAACGGCGACCTTGCCTGGCGTCAGTGCATACATAAGCGCATCAGGGCCAACGACCGCACCGTCATAAATGCGCAGATCGACATCACGAAGGCTCTCACCCAGGACGCCACTCATAAGATCACCCATGCGGAATGGGCTATAGACGAAGCCTTTGATCAATGCTTGACGGTCAGAAATGCTAGTGGGGGATAGGCCTTCACCATAGAACGGCAGATAGATCAGGAAACCGGCCTGGACATCTGTTGTGATCTCCTGAACGAGCGTCACTTTGCCAGAAATAGCAACGTCGCCCGTGTCACGAGCACGATCCATCGCTGTGCGCCGGGTGACTTGGGAATACATATCGTAGCCGAAAGCCTGCCGGTTCCGAGCGTCAAACGGCTCTAGAAAAGTAATGGAGGAGTATAGCTCGCGTGCGCCTTCTGGTCGGACCGTAAAGTCCGGGAACCCGTCGGCGCGAACAGAGTCCACATAGGCAGGCATATCAGCCGGTTGAATGAGCTCCGCATAGCCAACACCCTGAATACCCGGATAGCGCTTGTTCAGTTCCAGCGCCTCAACATAAGCCTTCCATTCGCCCCGATCGACCGCTGTAGAGGCCGCAAACAGGCCGAGGCCACCACGCAGGACCTGCGTATAGGTCGCGAGCCGCTCATTCAGCGATTTTGTAACCTCAAGTTTGCGGCTTTCAAAGCTTGCCGCGGCCTGCCGGTCATTTGCAGATTTGACTGCAATTGACCCAAAAACACTCAGGCCAAGTAGAATGGCGAAGACACTAAATGCCGTGATTATCGCTGCCCGTTCAGATATACGGAATCGGGTTTTGGCAGGCTCTGCGCTAGCATTGGAAGCGAGGTCAGATTTCCGCTCAGTAATGAGTGTGTTCATAGTTCTCGCCTGTGGATGCCAATGATCTCAAAATAACTGTGCCGTTCGGACAGTTACCGGCCCCTTAAGAGTGCGCAACGAATAGGTGTCTTAGCGGCGTGTTTTTTGACGAGCGCTTCACCAGCTGATGCATGAGTCAGTGAATAAGCTGCGATCAGCAACAGCTTTGCAAAATGCGCATAAATCCGCCGCTACTTGATGCCACCGCTTAGAAACTCACGGGAGAAATGATGTGTGGATTTTTCAAACTTTCGGATTTCTCTTAAGCGACAAAACCCTAAAGGTTGTATTTTATTCTGACCATGTTTGGTAAATCTATTGCTCGAGCCCCCGCTAGCAATTGCTGAAATATTCTGGATATACTTGGCCCGACCTTAGGGTCAGGCCCCATAAATTCCACGGCTTCGAATACGGTCGCCGCGATGGAGGAACTTCAGATGCGTGTCGGAATTCTATTTACCTCCCATCCCGATCCCGAAACAGAACCGTACCCGCACCAAGCAATCCATGCCCGCGTCACCCGTGAGGTCATGGAAGCCGAAGAACTTGGCTTCGATAGTGTGTGGATCGCCGAGCATCACTTCTCCAACCGTTACGGCATTCTGCCTGACCCATTCAGCTACCTTTCTTATCTCGCCGCCAAGACCAGCCGCATCAAGCTAGGTGCGGCTGTGATGGTCGTGCCACTGCATCACCCACTGCGCATTGTCGAGAATGCGGCCTTTGTGGACATCTTAAGCAATGGCCGTTTCCAACTTGGTCTTGGCTCCGGGTACCGGCCTTATGAGTTTGATGGCCTCGGCGTGTCGTACGATAAGCGCCGCGATATCCAGGCAGAGGCCATTCCCCTCATCCTCGATGGCTTCCATAAAAAGAGGCTCTCTACACAAGGTGAGCATTTCAACTTCGACATTTCCGGTGAATTTGAAATCTTCCCACACCCCATCCAGCAACCGCATCCACCCTTCTATTTGGGCGCAGGAACAGAAGGCTCAATTATTACTGCCGCCAGGAATGGCTTTGGACTTATGCAGTCTTCGCTGCCCAATGCGCGCGTCATCGGTGAGCATATCGATATGTACCGCGCTCATATGGCCGAAGCGCCAGCACCCCTAAATCAAAACCCCGCCTTTGGTGAAGTTGACGTTGTCCGCATGGCCTATGTGGCACCAACGGACGCACAGGCCCGCGCTGAAAGCGAAGAGGGCATTACCCGCCACATGAAGAGCTTCCTGGCAGGGGGTGCCAAAACAGGCGGTTACTTAGGCGATGTGACAGAGAAAGAGGACGATAGCCAATTCTCCTATGACAATCTGATGGACGGCACGATCCTGCATGGCTCGCCCGATACCGTCATCCGCAAGATTGAAGAATTCCGCGCCGTCGGCACCACCTCCATCATGCTGCACTACCCGCCTTACTACGGCTTGGAGAAAACACTGGATATGCTGCGGCTCTTCGCCAAGGAAGTCCTGCCGCATGTCCAGGCAATGGATGCACCGAAGGTTCAGGCGGCAGCTGAGTAGCGCGCCATGACCTGGGGCGAAATTACAGACGAAGGCATGGCAGAAGCGGAAGCGCTCATCGGCCAACCGCTTCGCCGCACGCGGATGCAATGGATTGAAACGGCGACCCGGGATGCGATCCGCCATTTCGCCTGGGGCATCGGGGACAGCAATCCGCTCTGGCTGGATACGGACTATGCCGCTGCGTCACCGTTTGGCGGCATTACGGCACCACCTTGCATGCTATATGCCGTAGACAGCACCATCGTCGCACCAAAACTGCCCGGTGTGCAGTGGGTCTACGCTGGCACTGACTGGACCTGGTATGAACCGATCCGCGCAGGCGATACGTTCACGGTCGAAGCGGTGCTGACAAGGCAGCAAGAGAAATCTGGGCGGCGGTTCAAGCGTTGGGTGCTGCAATCCGGAGAAGTCCGTTATCTGAACCAGCATGGCCGCTTAGTCGCGACGGCAGAGGGCCACTGCGCCCGCACGCCTCGCCGCACCCATAATGCGGAAGAGACTAAACCAAAGAATGATGCGCCCATCGCCGAGCCACAGCGCTATACCCAAGAAGAATTGGCCGACATTGAAATCCAAGTCCTGAACGAACCTCGGCGTGGTGCCGATCCCCTGTATTGGGATGATGTGAGCGTTGGTGACACTATCCCGCCAGTGGTCAAAGGCCCGCTATCGGTCATTGATATTCTGGCCTGGTATTCTGCAACCCAAGGCGCGCTCCACTATGGCGGTGCCCACGGAGACGCCATCCGCTACCGCAGACGCCATGACGACTACCACATCAACCCAAAGACTGGCGCTAAGGACGCCGCTGGCCGCGGCCACCTGGAAGCGCAAACAGGCCGAGATGTTGGCATGGACGGTGCCTATGATGTCGGTCCGCAGCGAATATCCTGGGCACAGCATATGCTGAACAATTGGGCTGGCGACCACGGCTTCCTCCATAAACTGAATGTATCTGTCCGGCGGCCAAATCTGGTTGGCGACACAATCTGGTGGCGGGGAACCGTTACGGGAAAACGGGAAGTTTCTGGCGCGAAACTGATTGATATTGCGGTTGAAGCAAAATGCCAGCGGGACATACATTCTGCTGGCGGCACAGCTGTCGTCGCCTTGCCCAGCCGCGCGGATGGTCCTGTCACCCTGCCATTGATGCCATGACAGGCGCGCGCCGTATCCCGAACCCAGCGGGCGGCCTAATTCGCGTCACTGGCGGCAATCGCGCGGCGCACTACGCCCGGTATTGGCTGGAATTACTGGGTGAGGACGTGACGGACAATCCATCCGCCCCCATCGTTATTACGGGCAAAGACGATGCTGAAGCGCCCTGCATTATCCGGCTTTGGGATAACCAGGTCGGCATGGCGGGCGACGGCGTATTCGCATCCGCACTTTCGGGCGCTGCAACTGTCATTGGCCGGGCTGACGGACCCGCGATCCCCCTGCCCGCTGACATGCCAGAGAAATGGTGCGGTGCGCACGGCGTAATCCTAGCATTGGCGGAAGCTTGGCGGTTACGGCGCGGTGCAGCCTGCGCGGTTCGCTATGACGTGTCGGCAGCAGATATCTTACGCGCGTTCTCTCTGCAAAATTCCGGCGGACCGAAGGAGATGCAGCACCTTTGGCGGCGGAACGGGCGGCTGTGCATCGACCATGGCGGGATCTTCCCCATGGGCTTTTTTGCCTGCCAGGATGGTCACGTCGCGATCCTTGGCCGTTCAAAGCGCGACTGGCGTCAAATCCGAACAGCCATCGGCGATCCCGAATGGGCAGAGGCTGAGCAATTCCAGAACCCTTTCCTGGTGGCCCGTGATAGCGCTGACGCTGACAGGATGCTCGAAGAAACCCTCAGCCAGTTCACACGAGATGCATTGCTGGCGCGCGGCCTTGAACACGGCGCCGTCATTGCACCCGTTTACGCGCAAGCTGAAGCCGCCGCGCGCGACGTATTTCGCCAGAACTTTATTTTAGAAGGCGCTGGCCCCGCGATGCCGTTTCTAGGGACAGAAACACCCGGCCCTACAAAGCCGAAACCCATGATCGGTCGGCCAGTTCCAGACATGCCGCTCGCCGGAATGCGCGTGCTGGAATTTGCCTGGGTCTGGTCTGGCCCGATGGTCGGCCAGATGTTGGCGGACCTCGGCGCAGAGGTCATCAAAGTGGAAGCGCCAGGGCGGTTTGATCTGTACCGCACACGTGGCCTGGAAGCCGAACGCGGAAAAATGGATGAGAAAGCACGGATCGAATCATCTCTCTATTTTCACAGTCTGAACCGCAACAAGATCGGGTTGGCTCTGGACTTGAAGACTGAGGCCGACCTTGATCTCGCGAAGCAGGTCGCCGCCAAGTCAGATATTCTGCTGGAGAATTTTACCGTCGGCACGATGGAGCGCTTGGGTCTCGGTGCAGATACGCTCGCAGCGCTTAACCCAAGCCTGGTGCAGCTATCCCTTAGCGGACCGGGACGCGGCTCTGCCGTTGAGAAGCTGAGGTCTTATGGCTTGGTGCTCAGCGCCCTTGGCGGTGCGGAACATCTCATCCGCGACGGCGATGAATTCTTAGGTTCGCCCACATTCAGCATCAGTGATCCCAATGCCGCCGTATTCGCGGCCATGGCAAGCCTCGCGGCCGCTCTTCATGCAGACACCAGCGGCGCAGGCCACGCCATCGATGTCTCCCAGATTGAAGCTGCAGCGACGTTAGCAGGCGCGCCCGTGGCGGGTGATGCGGTCTCACAAATCGTCGAAAAAGATGGCGTCTCGGTCGCTGTCTCCACAACAAGCGACATGGAAGCGCCTGTGCTGCAACTGGAAGACACCGACGCCGCCCCAGCCTTCGCCGATTGCGATGGATGGCTGCCAGCCTCCCACCCCTTTACCGGCGATGAAGCACTGGTCGCAGCGCCCTGGCGCGTCAACGGTGCCCGCCCACGCTTAAGAAAAGCCGCACCAATCCTGGGCGAAGCCGATGACTACGTACTACGGCATGTGCTGGGGTTGAACGACGCATCGCTTGCCGAGACACAAACCAAACGGCGCTGACGCGTCGGCCGCCTCACCCATCAAAATCGATATATCCGCCACCGCGCTCGATATGGAGTGCCACCCAGGGCATCATCCAGGCACAAAGGCTGTCGTGATCGCCATCAGCACTCCAGGCAATGCCGTCTGGGCCAGCGGTCTGCATGTCCGGATCAGTCGTGAATGTGCCTTTAAGGGTGAAACCCTGCTCGCCGCCATCAATTTCAAGCTCAAGATAGCGATGCGGCGCGCCGTTTTGGCCTTGATAATCCCGAAGCCGCATGGCGACGGATGCGCCGAAGCGCTCCGTCGTCAGGTCACCAGCGCCGCCATTGGCCCGGCGCGCGGCGTCCAGTTCATCCATGAAGCTCAGCCACATATAGCGAAGCGTATCCGCCATATCCTCAAGGCTTGGGCCAGTCTCATCCGGCAGAGGATTTACTCCGCCGCTTGGGGTGCCAAACCAAGTTCCGCCAGAATCCGTGCGCGGTCCTGGTCAACATCCGGGGCGGTCGGGCGTTCCAACGGGTCTTCATAGCCGGAAAGCTTCACGGGGTTGCCCGCAACCTTCATCTTGCCGACTTTCGGATCATCCACCTCAATCACCATCCGGCGCGGCTCGACCTGCGGGTGGGCCATGACCTGCGCAACATCATTGATGCCGCTGGCGGGAATCCCTGCCGGGTCCAGTTCGGAGAGCCAATCCGCCGTCGTGCGGGTTTTCAGAACGGCTTCGATTTCCGGTTCAAGTGCTGCCTGATTTTCATTCCGCGTGCGATTGCTTTCGTAGCGCGGGTCAGCCTTCAGGTCTGGCCGTCCGATGATGTCGCAAAAGCGGTGGAACATGACGTCATTGCCAGCCGCAATGATCATGTGGCCGTCCTGGGTCGTGAACACCTGGAATGGCGTGATCGACGGGTGACGCCCGCCAAGTGGCCCCGGAATTTCGCCCGTAGCACCGTAACGCGCGATAGCGTTTTCACAGAAGGCGATCTGGCAATCGAGCATGCCAATATCAATCTTCCGGCCCTCGCCCGTGCGTTCCCGGTCATACAGCGCCGTCGTCATGCCGATAGTGGTGTAGAGGCCAGCGCCGATATCGCCGATGGACATGCCGACTCGTGTTGGCTCACCGCCCGGCTGGCCCGTGATCGACATGATGCCGCCCATCGCCTGCACGACCATATCGTAGGCCGGACGCTTGGAGTGCGGCCCGGTATGGCCAAAGCCGGAGCAGGCCGCGTAGATCAGCTTCGGGTATTTGACGTGCAGGTCTTCCCAGCCATAGCCCAGCTTTTCCATGGTACCAGGCCGGAAGTTCTCCACGACCACGTCAGCGATGGACAGCAGCTTTTCAAACGCTTCCCGGTCCGCATCGTCCTTCAGGTTCAGCGCGATGGATTCCTTGCCGCGGTTCACGGATACGAAATAGGTGGACTTGCCGTTGACGAACGGGCCGTATTCCCGCGCATCGTCCCCCTTGCCCGGCGTTTCGACCTTGATCACCCGCGCGCCAAGGTCTGACAGGATCATGGTGGAGAACGGGCCCGCGAGCACGCGGGTCAGGTCAATTACGGTGATGCCGTTAAATGGGCCGGGCACAGGCATGGGGGTAGCTCCTTCAGCGAAATCGGCTAGGCTGTTTTGAAAATGAAACTAGAGAGTAAATCGCGATGCAGCCGACGTCACGCAGTTTTCAAAGCCTTGGTCCCGAAGGTTTTCACAAAGTGGCATACTGGGAATGGGGCGCGGAGGATGCACCCCGCACCGCGCTGATGGTTCACGGCCTGACACGGAATGGCCGGGACTTTGATGATCTGGCCAAAGCCATGGCTTCTAAGGGCTGGCGCGTTGCTGCTGTCGATGTCGTTGGGCGCGGCGATAGTGAATGGCTGGTAGCGAAGGAAGGGTACGACTTCGCCACATATGTCGCAGACATGATTCAGCTGATCGCACGGCTGGGCGCTGACAAAGTGGATTGGATCGGCACCAGCATGGGCGGCGTGATGGGCCAGATGGCCGCCGCAGCCCCCGGAGCGCCGATCAACAAGCTGGTCCTGAACGATATCGGCCCGTTTTTGGATAAGGCCGGCCTGGCGCGCATCAAAGGCTATGTCGGCCAGGACCCAAGCTTTGCTACATATGAAGAAGCCGAGGCCGCCGTGAACGCCGTCACCGGCGCCTTCGGGCCTATGGATACAGCGCAGCGCAAGCGCTTCTGCGAAGTCAGCCTGCGCGAACGCAGCGACGGCACCGTCACACTAAACTACGATCCCAAGATCGCCTGGCAGTTCCATGAAAACGAGCCGGAGGATGTTGATATGCGGCCGCTCTGGAACCTGATCACCATACCAACGCTCGTCATGCGCGGCGCTGTGTCAGACCTGCTTTCGTCGGAAACCACAGCCTATATGCAGGCCAATGGCCCGAAGGCGGAGTTGTATGAGGTGCCGGATGTGGGCCACGCCCCCGCCCTGATGAGCGACGCTGAAATCAACCACATTATTTCGTTCCTGGAAGCCTGATCCCATGACAGCTTATACGGATAAATCCTTCACCGCCCTGGCTGGTGCCAGCTACATCAACATCGCCTACCGGGAATGGGGGGACTCTAGCAATCCAAACGTCGCCGTCTGCTGCCACGGCCTGTCCCGCAACCGCAAAGACTTTGACGACCTGGCGGCGGAATTGGCCAAAGACTGGCGCGTCTTCAGCGTCGACACGCCTGGGCGCGGTGATAGTGATTGGCTGGATGACAAATCCCAATACGGCTACCCGCTGTATGAAACCGTGTGCGCCAGCATGATCGCCCGCACCGGCGCCGATAAAGTCACGTGGATAGGCACCAGCATGGGCGGCATTCTGGGCATGCGGCTGGCAGGCAAGCGCGGATCACCGATTGAGCGGTTGGTGCTGAATGATATCGGCCCCTTCATCCCCGCCAGCGGGCGGCGCGACAACCAAGCCAATTTCGGCACAGACCCGCGCTACCCCAGCGAAGCCGAAGCCATCGCCTATATCAAAGAAACCCGCAGCGCCTTCGGTCCCTTCTCGGACAAGGACTGGGACAAGTTCGGCCGCGACAGCCTCCGCCAATTGCCAGATGGCCAATGGACCCTCCACTACGACCCCGGCCTCGCCTCCAACGCGCCGATCACGGATACGGATATGTGGGACCTCTGGCCCGCTATCACGCAACCAACGCTGACGTTATGGGGCGTTGAGTCGAAGCTCCTGCTCGCCGCCACCGTGGACCGCATGGCAAAAACGGGACCGATGACGGAGGTTTATGCAGTTCCAGGCGTCGGCCATTGTCCTGGGCTTACACGGGCGGATCAGATTGCGGTCATTCGGGACTTTATTGCTAAGTAGGCGAGGTTGGTTTTGCAGCAAACGCCCCCCTCACCCCACCTCTCCCCCCGTTGGGGGGCGAGGAGTTCCAGCGGTGGCACCGCACCGCTTTCTCCACTAAACGCACCACGCGATAAAACAAAGTAACCGCCCCCACGCATTCTCCTCGCCCCCCAACGGGGGGAGAGGGACAGGGTGAGGGGGGCGCTCGCAAAACAGGAACCACCGCCATGCCCCAAGCGCCCGTAAAATTCGGCTACCTCCTCCCCACCCGGGAGCGGATTATGGCGGGGGAGCATGAAACGCGGTCCGTCCTTACCCTAGCGCGGAAGGCGGAGGCGATGGGGTTTGATAGCCTTTGGATCGGCGATAGCGTCACCGCCAAACCGCGCCACGATGCCCTGTCGATGCTGGCCGCGATCGCCGCCGTGACGGAGCGGGCAGAGATCGGCACGGCTGTCCTGCTGCCCATGCTCCGCAACCCCGTGCTATTGGCGCAGCAGGCCGCGACGGTGGACCGGATCAGTGAGGGCCGGTTGATCCTGGGGCTTGGCACGGCCAGGGACGTCCCCACCATCCGCCGGGAGTTCGAGGCCGCATCCGTCCCCTTCGAGAAGCGCATTGGGCGGATGCTGGAGGGGGTTCGGTATATGCGCGCGCTCTGGCAAGGCGGCCCGCTCAATTGGCCCTCCGACGACCCGTCCCCACGGGAAGGCGATGGCCGCTGGCAGGCAGAGGGCATTGAGATCGCGCCGCTGCCCGAAATCACCCCAGCCCGGCCCTCCGGCCCGCCGCTTTGGAGCGGGGGCGCTGCAGACGGCGCCCTTAAACGCGCCGGGCGGTATTTTGACGGCTGGTTCCCCTCCGGCCCGTCAGACCCAGAGGTCTACGGCCAGAACTGGGCCAAAGTGCAGGCCTACGCGGCAGAGGCCGGTCGCGACCCAGCAGCCATCACCCCCGCCATGTACCTAACCCTCGCCATAGACGAAAACCCGGCCCGCGCCGAGACCGCCCTCAACACCTACCTAGAAGCCTACTACAACCAACCCGCCGCACATCTACGAGCCCACCAAGCCACCTTCGCCGGAACGCCAGAAGCGGCGGCGGATTGGGTGCGGGGATTTGTTGAGGCTGGGGCGCGACATTTGTGCATTCGGCCGGTGGGGGACACGGCGGAGCAGATGGGGTGGATTATGGGGATGAGATAATCAGTGATTCCAAGAATATAGAGCTTGACTACAAAAAATGGCATCATGTGCATAAAACCAATAACTCCGTCGTCGACGAGCGATATTTTGACCCACCGCCAATTTTGCTATGCCGGTTGAGGGTGCAATGCACACCCACATCCCGCTATAACTCTGAGATACTTTGATGATCTGCATTCGTCATTGCAAATGACCTGAGACCCGAGTTCCCTCCGTCTATTGGTAGAGCCCGATGGTTGATTGATGGCTTGCTGTTGGCAGGATGGCAAGCATATCCGGGGCATGCCCCGGATATGCTTTCGCGGCGATCTCAGCGGGCGTTTTGCCGCCGAGGCTCGAATGCGGTCTGACGGTGTTGTAGTCCTCCTTCCAGGCGCTCAGGACGTTCCGGGCGTGGCCGAGCGAGGCGAATAGCGTTTCGTTCAGGCATTCGTCTCTGAGACGGCCGTTGAAGCTCTCGATGAAGCCGTTCTGCATTGGCTTGCCCGGCGCGATGTAATGCCAGTCCACCTGGCGTTCCTGGCTCCAGCGCAAGATCGCCATGCTTGTCAGCTCCGTCCCGTTGTCGCTGACGACCATGGCTGGCTTCGTTCGCCGCTGGATGATTGCGTCGAGTTCGCGAGCGACGCGCATGCCGGACAACGACGTATTGGCGACCAGCGCCAGGCACTCCCGCGTGAAGTCGTCGACGATAGTTAGGATGCGGAAGCGCCTGCCATCGGAGAAGGCATCAGACACGAAATCCAATGACCAGCGCTGGTTCGGGCCATCGGGCAGAGCCAGCGGCGCCCGCGTCCCCAAGGCGCGTTTGCGACCGCCACGACGGCGAACCTGAAGCTTCTCCTCGCGATACAGACGACGGAGCTTCTTCTGGTTCATCACCAAGCCTTCACGTTCGAGAAGCAAATGAAGACGTCGATAGCCGAAGCGCCGTCGTTCCCTCGACTGGAGCAGCCCCACTGAAGTGGTCCACCCACTGGGATAGTATTTATCCCATCGAAGGAGGATCAGAATATGGCAGGCAAGCGAGATAAACCTGAAGAGATCGTGGCGAAGCTGCGCCAGGTCGAGGTGCTACAGGGC